>DAOULO010000075.1:0-8130 GCA_034420195.1 Dehalococcoidales bacterium | reverse complement strand
CAGGCTGCCGGCGGTGGGCTTCATCAGCGTGGCCAGTATCTTGAGCAGGGTCGTCTTGCCGGCCCCGTTGGGCCCGAAGATAACCAGCGTCTCGCCGCGCCCCACCTCGAGGTCAACGCCGCGGAGGGCGGGCTTTTCTCCGTAGTTCTTCTCGAGCCCCCGCGCCGCGATGGCCGTATCGCTAGCCATGCGTGCCCGCTTTCCGCCTCGCCCGCCGCAGCCAATAGGCCGCGGCACCGGCGATAATCACGGCCATGACAATCCCGATAACATACAGCGGGAACCCGCCGCCCCGCGAGGTATCGGTAAGGTAAATGGTGACGGCGCCATCGCCGGGGAGATTCTCTCCCCTGAAGTGGATATAGCGCGCGCCGTCTTCGGTGAGCACCGGGTCGGCCGGGGCCAGCTGGCTGGAGGCCACCTCAAAAATCTCGCCCCCCACCATCAGGTCGAAGACATCGGTGGGGTAGCCGGGCCGGAAGGCCACCGTGAACGTGGCGGTGCCCGGGCGGTCCAGAAAGTAGCTGAAGTAGAGCTGCCGCTCGCCAGGGGGAAAGGGCACCTGGTAGACGACCCGGTTGCCCCCGGTGAGGAGATAGTCTGCCTGGGGGGCATCAAAGCCGCTGGCCCCCTCGGGCAGGGTCAAAGCCACCCCGCCGTCCTCGTTGATGAAGGTAGTGTCGCCCCCGTTGACCAGCTGGTAGACCTGGGTTACCACCAGCATCCCGTCATCAGCGACGTCTAACAGCGTGTGGAGCAGACCCACCCGTATGGCGGCATCATCGTGGGTCACCTCGCAGACGCCGAGAATCAGGTAGGCCGTGGTCTCACCCTCGTCGAAGTCCACCGGGTAGTAGTAGTCCACCTCCTGGTAGGTCGCCGCGATAAGGTACTCGTTGGCCAGGGCGATGCCCGTAAAGCGGAAGCCGCCATCCTCGCCGGCCAGAACGCTATCTGTCCCCGACAGCTGGCCGTCGGTATAAGTAATCAGGGTAACCATGGCGCCGGCCACGCTGCCGCCGCCGGCGGTATCGTTAACGACCTGCCCCTCAATGACCCCCTCGCCACCTTCCTGCGCCAGGGCGGCCCCCGGCAGGAGCAGCGCAAAAATCAATACGGCGACGGCCAGAGCGCGTCTCATCGGCGCTTGCCTCCCGCCGGGTATTTCTCCCGCATCGTCAAGCTCAGCACGCCACCGGCCAGCCAGAGCCCCCCGCCAATCCAAATCCAGACAATCAGCGGGTTCAGCAGCACCCGGAAGACGGCCGTTTTAGCGGCCGGGTCAAAGGCCGTCCACACCAGCGAGACGAAGAGGTCCTCGGCGGCGGTGGTGCGTACCGCCGCCTCGGCATAGGCCTCCTGAAAGGAGAACCAGTAATCGTAGCTTGGCTCCAGCGTTCCCAGGGCGCGCCCGCCGCGGCTTACCGCGAGGCTGGCGATGGCCCTGACCTTGACGTTATCCTGGCGGAGCAGCAGGTCATCGTAGCTAAGCTCGTAGCCGCCGATGGCCACGCTATCGCCGGGGGCCAGCGTCACCGTCCGCTCCAGACTATAGAAGGACGAGACGATAATCCCCAGGGCGATAAGGACAACCCCAATGTGCGCCAAGAAACCACCGTAACGTCCGCGGTTACTGTTAACCAGCGAAAAGAAGGCCCGGAGACGGCTCAGGCCCTGACGGCGGCGGGCCGCCGTCCCCCGCCACAGCTCGCGGGCGATGACGAAGAGGACCAGCGCCGCGGCGGCAATGGCCGGAATGTACCAGTTGCCGATGCCGGTAGCCAGGACGATAGCGGCGATAACCGCCACCGCCGCCAGAAAATATAATAGGTTCCGCCGCCAGGAGCGCCAGATAGCCTTACCCCAGCCGAGGAGGGGGCAGACCCCCATGAGGAAGACCAGCAACAGCATTACCGGCCCGGCGGCGTGGTCGAAGAAGGAGCGCTCCAGCACCAGCCGCGTCCCGCCAAAGGCCTCAGTCAGCCGCGGCAGCACCGTCCCTATCAAGATGATTAAGACCAGCACCACCAGCACAATATTGGTAAGGAGAAAGGCACCCTGCCCGGAGACGGGCGAGGCCGGCTTTTTATCTTTTGTAAAATCCTTCCGGCGCTGATAGAACAGCGCCAGCGCCCCGATAATGACGACGATAATCGCCCCCAGGATATAGGGCGGGAAGGGTGAACCGAAGAAGCCGTGCAGGGGCGATTCGATGCCGCCGTGGGTCACAAAGGGGCTGAACAGGGCGAAGACGAAGGTGAAGACGACCAGGTACTTCGCCCAACTCTTGAGGTAATCGGCGCGGCGGCTGGCGGCGATAGCGTGGAGCAGGCCCGTCGCCAGCAGCCAGGGCATCAGCCCGGCGTTCTCCACGGGGTCCCAGGCCCAGTAACCGCCCCAGCCCAGCTCGTTGTAAGACCACCACATCCCCAACAGGTTGCCCAGCCCCAGCGCGACCCAGGTGAAGAGCGCCCAGTGGCGCACCCGCCGGGCCCACCAGGCCACCGGGCGTCCCGCGGCGACCGCCCCCATCACCAGCGCGAAAACAACGGCACTGCCGGCGAAGCCGATATAAAGCAGCGGCGGGTGCACCAGCATGCCGAAGTTCTGCAGCAGTGGATTGAGACCGAAGCCGTCGGCCGGGGGTGAGGGGTAAGCGGCGAAGACATTGATGCCGAAGGTGACCAGGGCCAGGTAAAATACCTGCACGACGGCCAGTATCGCCAGGGCGTAAGCGAGGACGGGCCCGTCGTCGGGCTTTTTACGCCACACCAGTACGGCGGCAAAGAGGGAAACGAGCCACCCCCAGAAGAACATGGAGCCGCCCTTAGCGGCGTAGAGGGCGCTCAGCGAATAGAGGGCGGGCAGGTCGCGGCTGGCATAGTCGGCCACAATCTTGAAGCTAAAATCATGGGTAACAAACGCGTACAGAAGCAGCGCCAGGGCCAGCGTGTACAGCCCGAAAACGGCCAGGATAGCGCCCCGCGCTTGGGCGGCCAGCCGCCCGGAGCCGCGCGCCCCCATTATCCCTGCCACGGCGGCGTAGAGGGCCACCGGCATGGCGATGATTAAGGTGATATACCCTGCCTGTGTCATCTAAGGCGCTACTCCAGGGCTTCTTCGTACTTGGAGGAGCACTTGAGGATAATCTGGTCAGCCTCAAAGACCCCTTCGGGGCGGTACTTGCCTTCCACCACTACCCCGGCGCCGTCCTGGAGCCCGCTGGGGCGCGCCCCCCGGTAAAGCACTGGCATCTCCGTCCCCCCGTTGGCGATAACGAAACGTAGCTCCAGCGCGTCGGCGTCCCAGCTGAGGGAGCCGTCGGTCACCTGGCCGGCCACCCGTACGCTGGTGTCATACTTGATGTCGTCGGCCAAGAACTCGTCCACGGAGACCATGTAGACGCCGAAGCATTGCACCCCCGCGTAGATAAGCCATACCACCGCCGCCAGCAGGATAACCCCGCCAATCAGATAGCGTTTCTTCATGGTCTCTGGCCGCTCGGTCTCACCGCAATTTACTCCTGTTTTAGAGTCTACCCTGCGGTCAATGAACGTGTCAAACAAACCTATTGACTTAGGCTACCCCTGTATGGTATATTCAGTCGGAATGTCCTGTGGTTACAGCGTCATGTCTACCGAGTTCTTTACCTCCTCCATTTCATTTTCCGTTTTCTCAACTGGCATCTGCCGGCGCATATCGCGAGGTTACCGCTGTTAGCTTGCGTGCCGTTGTTAATATAGCCGATATCCGCATACAAAAAAGGAGGAACATTGATGCGAGTAAAACTCTGGACTAGTCTTGCCACCTTTATTCTCCTGCTGGCTCTCCTGGTGGCTATGCCACTGCTCTCCGCCTGTGGCGGAGGAACGAGCACCACCGCACCGACGACCACCGCACCGCCCACAACGTCACCGACGACTACCGGGCCCACCACCGCACCGACCGTAGCCGAGTCCGACGTCGTCGTCGATGCCGTCGCCACTTACCTGACCCATATCGCCCCGAACATCAAAGCCTCCGACCTGCAGCTGGCCATTGCCGAGGGCACGGCGCCCACCATCATCAGCCTCCGCAACGCCGCCGACTACGCCAACGGCCACATCCCCGGCGCCATCAACATGGCCTTCGGCGAGCTGACCGGCCTGGACATCGACGGCAGCTACCTGGTTTACTGCTACACCGGGCAGTCGGCCTCTTTCGCCGCCGCCATGCTGGGCACGCTGGGCTACGATGTCCAGAACCTGCTGCACGGCATGTCGTCCTGGTCGGACGACCCGGATGTCTACGTGACGCGCTTCGAGCCCGACCGTGACCAGAGCAACTTCGCCGTGGAGACCGAGGCCAATATGGGCGGGAGCTATAGCCTCCCCGTCCTGGACAATACCACCTCCAACGACCCGGCCGAGATTCTCCTGGCCGCGGCCCAGACGGTCGCCCCCAAGTACATCACCGCCACCGACCTCAATATGAAGATTGCCGAGGGCGAGGACATGACCATCATCTCCTGCCGCAGCGCCACCGACTATGCCAACGGCCACATCCCCGGCGCCATCAACATCGGGCTGACGGCTCTGGTTGATAACCTCAGCAAGATAGACCCGGATGCCCCGGTCTACTGCTACTGCTACACCGGCCATTCGGCGGCCCAGGCGGCGTCCCTGCTGCAGATGCTGGGCTACGACGCCTCCAGCCTCAAGTTCGGCATGTGCTCCTGGAGCGCCGACCCGGCCATCAATGCCGGCAAGTGCTTCAGCGCCGCCAGCGTTGCCGGCTACGCCGTGGAGCAATAGCACCATTAGTGATACAACTCTGGCTGTCCGGGCCTCATCTCCCGGGCAGCCGGACCGAGTTGACGGAAACCGCCGTTTCGGCTATAAATAGGGCGAGAGAGGGGAGCAACTCGTGAAGAAACTGGTACTGGTCATACCTGTTTTTGTCCTCCTCGCGGCACTCTTAGCTAGCGGGTGTACTAACCAGGATTTAATTGGCCCGACCCCCAAGGCGGACGATGAAATCGTCAGCAGCTGCGTTATCTGCCATTCCGACAAAGAGACCCTCAAGGAAGTAGCCTCGCCGGAGCCGGAAGCGACCGTCTCGCCGGAGACCGTCGGCGAGGGTTGAGGCGGAGAATTACCTCCGTTGGAGGTCTGGGAAAAGGTCTTCATCGACGACGCCGAGTTCGTCTACGACACCCACGGCAAGGTCGGCTGCGTTATCTGCCACGGCGGCGACTCCACCGCCGCCGATAAGGACGCGGCCCACGTCGACCTGGTGCGCGACCCCTCGGCGGGCAACTGCAGTACCTGCCATGCGGATGTGGCCCACGCCAACGAGCTGAGCCTTCACACCAACCTCACCGGCATGATTTCCGCCCTGGAGGCCCGCGGCGGCGATATGTCGGAGGGTTCGGTGCTCTACACCGCCTTCGAGAACCACTGCCAGGAGTGCCACACCACCTGCGGGCAGTGTCACGTCAGCCGCCCCGATGAGTCGGGCAGCGGTCTCGTCTCCGGCCACGAGTTCCGCCAGACCCCGTCCATGCAGTATAACTGTATCGCCTGCCACGGCTCCCGCATCGGCGATGAGTACCTCGGCCAGAACGAAGGCCAGCCCGGCGACATCCACTGGACGCAGGAGACGATGCTCTGCACCGACTGCCACTACCGCGACCTTCACGGCGACGGGACAGAGCCGGAGAACCGCTACGATAACCCGGCGCTCATCCAGTGCGAGGAGTGCCACGCCGATGTCTGGGAGGACACCAGCGACAATCCCCAGCACGAGCAGCACCTCGGTGACCTCTCCTGCCAGGTCTGCCACTCCGTGGCCTACAAGAACTGCTACAGCTGCCACATCGCCCTGGATGAGGAAGGCCAGCCCTACCGCGTCAGCGAGCCCTCACAAATCCAGTTTGAAATCGGCTATAACCCGCTGCGCTCGGCGGAGAGGCCCTACAAGTACGTGGTGCTGCGCCACGCGCCGGTCTCCGCTGGCACTTTTGAGTACTACGGCGCCGACCTGTTGCCCGACTTCGACGCCGCCTCCACCTGGAAGTACGCCACCCCGCACAACATTCAGCTAATCACGCCGCAGACGGAAAGCTGCGACGCCTGCCACACCAACATCAGCCTCTTCCTGACCGAGGACGACGTCCGCCCCGAGGAACAGGCCGCCAACGAGGACGTCGTCGTCACCGAATTTCCGGAGCCCGTGGGGGAATAGTCTTAAAATGGAAATAACGCGTAAAGAGTTTCTCAAAGGCGCCGCCGGTGCCGCCGGCGCCGGCTTGCTCCTGCTGCAAGCGCCGGCCCAGGCCCTGGCCAAAGAGCAAACGCAGGCCGGCCTGGCCATGCTGGTGGACGTCACCAAGTGCGTCAGCTGCTGGTTTTGCTACGCCGCCTGCAAGGAATACAACCAGCTGGGCGAGACCATCCGGCCCGACCTCAACGAGCCGCCACCGCTGTCCGCCTCCGTCTGGACAACGCTCAAGCCCGTCAAAAAGGGCGATGCCTGGGTCTCCCGTAAGCAGGCCTGCAACCACTGCACCCAGGCCGCCTGCGTCGAGGTCTGCCCCTCCGGCGCCCTGAGCTACAACGAGCTCGGCTTTGTCCAGTACGACCAGACCAAGTGCACCGGCTGCGGCTACTGCGCCGAGTTCTGTCCCTTCGGCATACCGCAGCTAGAAGAAGGCACGCTCGGCGTGGCCATTATGAACAAGTGCACCTTCTGCCAGGACCGCGTCGCCCAGGGGCTGCCCACCGCCTGCTCGGCCGCCTGCACCACCAGAGCCATCCAGTTCGGCCAGCGCGAAACTTTAGTTACCACCGCCCAGAACCGCGTCGCCGAGCTGAAGCCGACCGTGCCGCAGGCCTCGGTCTACGGCATTGACGAGGTGGGGGGCCTGCACGTGATGTACGTCCTCGACGACACGCCGGAGACCTACGGCCTCCCGTCCGGCCCGCAGCTACCCGCCGCCACCACCGTGCGCGATGTCTTCAAGTGGGTGGGCACCGGCCTGGTGGCCGCCGCTCTGGCCGGTTTCGGACTTAATTATCTGGTCAGCCGCATCAGGATGGCCCGGGGAGAGAAATAATGGCCGAAGCACGCACCATAGAGCGCTTTAGAAAACGCACCATCTGGTTCCACTGGATTCACACCGCCGCCTTCCTGGTGCTGCTCATTACCGGGGCCATCCTCTTTTTCCCTGGCCTGGGAGGTGCCGCCGCCGGCGGTGCCACGCGCTCCATCCACCGCATTGCCGTCGTTTTCTTCGTCGGGGCGCCGCTGGTCTACGCCGCCTTCAACCCCAGGCTGACCTGGCACTTCATCAAGGAGACCTTTACCTGGGGGAGCGACGATTTCCGCTGGGTCACCCGGGCGCCGGACTACTACTTCGGCGGCACCGAGGAAAAGATGCTGCCGCAGGGACACATCAATACCGGACAGAAGGCCTGGCAGCTGATAACCGTGGCCACCGGCGTCATCTTTCTGGTTTCCGGTATCCTCATGATGTCCAAGGACAGCTTGTCGCCGGGGGTCTTCCAGTGGTCGGTCATCGCCCACGATGTCGCCTTCATCGCGGCGCTGCTGATGCTTCTGGTGCACATCTACCTGGGCGCCCTGCACCCCAGGATGACGGAATCGCTGCGCTCCATGTGGGACGGCAAGATATCCCGCAAGTACGCCCAGAGCCATTACGGCCTCTGGTACAAGGAGATTGCGGACAAGAAGAAGTAGCGGCCGCTCCTCTCTACGTGGTTACTCGCCCAGGCGCACCCGCCCCCACACGCCCACCACCCGCACCATGGACTCGTACACCTCGGGGTCGCTAGTACTACTGGTACCCGGGGCGCATATCTTGATGTAGTTGTTCAGCACCAGCGCCCCGACGCTGTCAATAGCCGAGCGAACTGCCGCTAGCTGCGTCACGATGCTCTCGCACTCTCGCTCTTCGGCCACCATCTTCTGCAGACCGCGCAGTTGCCCTTCAATCCTTTTCAGGCGTTTGAGCACCGCTTCCCGGGAGGCCTCGGGTTTATCTCGCTTGGCCATACCACTCTCCCTTAGTCCGGCATCTGTCCTCACCCGCCCCCGGCCACATTTTACATCACCGCTCTCGGAAATGCC
>DAOULO010000074.1:0-15678 GCA_034420195.1 Dehalococcoidales bacterium | reverse complement strand
GGTTGTACCCGTGGATAAGCCGTAAATGTTTCGGGGTGGGCTGGGTGGGAAAGAAAAGCACTGAGGGGTGAGGATACGGGGCATTTAAGAGGGGCAAAGCCCCTCTTTTAATTTGAGTTCCCCCTCTCCAAACAGTATATCAATGGTTTTCTCTAATGCTCAGTTTGGAGATGGGGATACAGGGGGTGAGTTGAAAAATAGCCTGTACTAAGGTACGTTTCGCCTCGTCAGGGTAGGGAATAAGAGAAGTGGGGTAGAAAGCGGATATTATAGACGCGGAAGAGACCCGCCAGCCAGATACCCTCAGAGTTTCCAGCCGGCAGGCCCCTTCCCGAGCAGAACAATACGGGAATGCCCGCTCAAATTGTCATTGTATATCCTGAGCTGCTAATCACCCGGATACCAGTCCTGAGTGACCAGGCCATCAGAGCTGATGGTGTAGTCGCCCTGGACTTCGCCGATGCCACCGATGAAAAAGTCGGCGACGGTGAAGCCGTCGGCCACGGTGCAGTCGTCATCCGCGGCGGTGGCGGCATCGTGGTCAGCATCGCCGAAGCCAAAGTCGCTGTCGTCACCGACCACGGTATCAGTGCCGGCATCGGACATGGCCGCAATCACGGCCGTCTGGACGTTGTGCAGCTCGGTCTCGGCGGCCTGCTCCTGCCCCTCGCCGATGAACCGCCCCACGTTGGGTACGGCTACCGCGGCCAGGACGCCCAGGATAGCCACCACCACGAGCAGCTCGATGAGAGTGAAGCCCATTTCCCCGTAGCGGAATTGGCGGAATAACCTCTTCATTTCAGCTACCTCCTTCGGTCATTTTGGGGCACGTTTTCACCCTGTTTTCAGCTTAACATACCCCTGTCGGAGTTCAATGAGGCATTAGTCCCCGTTCGTGTGGGAATTAAGTCCTGAATTGATGCCTCCGGCGGGGGAACTGCGGTTGACGCCACCCGGAGAAACCGTCAAAATGGGGGGAGTATGGACGCCCTCCTTACGGTTATCTTCACGCTGGTGGGTGTGGCCGTCGGCAGCTTCCTCAACGTCTGTATCGACCGCCTGCCGCTTGACCAGTCGCTGGTTTCCCCGCCTTCCCGCTGCGACGGCTGCGGGCGCCGCCTACGGCTGCCGGACTTGATACCCATCTTTAGCTATCTCTGGCTGCGGGGGCGCTGCCGCTACTGCGGGGCGGCCATTCCCCGCCGCGTGCTCCTCGTCGAGGTGCTCGGCGGCGCCCTCTTTTTCCTGGCCTTCTGGCGCTTCGGCCTCAGCGCCCCGTTCGCCGTCACCGCCTTCTGGGGCTGCGTTTTCTTGGTGATTATCTTCATCGACTGGGAGCACCAGCTTATCTTAAATAAAGTAACCTACCCGGCCATGGCGGTGGCGCTGCTCCTCCTCGGCGCCGATTCCATCTGGCCCCAGGCCGGTATCCTGGGTAATCTGGAGCTGGTTCCCCAGCCCGGCATCCTCAGCGGGCTCATCGGCGGCGGCATCGGTCTGCTCTTTTTCCTGATTGTCTGGGTCATCGTGCCGCGGGGTATCGGCGTCGGGGATATCAAGCTGGCCGCCCTCATCGGGCTGGTCACCGGGGTGCCCCTGCTTGCGGTCGGGCTGCTCACCGGGATACTGCTGGGGGGCATCGTGGCCGTCTTCCTCATCCTTTTCAAGCTGAAGGGGAGAAAGGACGCCATTCCCTACGGTACGTTCCTGGGTATCGGCCCCATTGTGGCTATGCTCTGGGGGAGTAATATCTACGGCTGGTACCAGTCCCTCTTTTAGTCCCGGCCGTTGACACCGTACCGGCGGGGCAGTACAATAGTCCCGATGAGGACAGGACTTAAGGCCGATAGTATCCTCTCCGGTGATACGGGCCGGCGGGCGGCGCGGCGGCGCCGTTCCAACATCGAGATAATCGCCGATATGCTGCGTGTCGGCGAGGGCGGCGCCGGCAAGACGGAGATAATGTACGCCGCCAACATGAGCTATCACCAGATACAGCGCTACCTGGACTACCTGGTGAGCGAAGGTTTTATTACCAGGCTGGACATGGGCGGCGGCACCACGGCCTACCGCGTCACTGCTACCGGCCTCAAGCTGCTCAAGACCATTGATAGCCTCATGGAGATGCTGCCGACCCAGGGCAAAGACCGTTAGCCAGACGATTTATTAGCCTGAAAAGGTACGTTTCACCCGCATGGCCCGAAGGCCAGACCGCTTTCGGGTTTCTTTATTTCCGGCCCGCCATCGCCCGCCGGTAACCCGTTCCATGTAATCTTAATCAAATATTTATGATTCCTTTATTATTTTAATACGTATGTTTATGCCCCGATGCTAGACTGACGATGACAATATCAACCGGGACAATTAAGTGGCACGGAGGCTAAGACGCTCATGAGAAGAACCCTTATGCTGGATGAAGACGACCTGGTGATGGTGGTCAAGGAGGACGTCGTCCGTCAGATAGACCAGAACCGCGGCGAGCTGAACCGCACCGAGTTTGTCAACTACCTTATTCAGCACCAGCTCAAGGAGCACGAGCGGCGCGATGACTACGTTCCCAAAGAGGACTTTCTGAAATTCACCCGGCAGATAACGGAGCTCCTCAACGATTTTCTCCAGTTCTTCGTCGCCTACGGGATGTCCCGGGGCAAGGAGAGCCACCCCGCCGATATCCGGGCGCTGACCGAGCGGCTGGAGGCCCTTCCCCGGACGGACGCAGCCGGAAAAGACGGTTAGCCAGGCCGTCCGGACCACCTAAATACACGTAAATACCCTCATCCTCTAGAACTTAGTTCTAGAGGATTGTTCTATAACAATGTTCTAGAAAAATGTCTCTTCACACTTGGCCTCATTTGTCTTAGGCTTGGGCTGAAGCTTCGGCTTTCCCGGAAAGGCCGATTGACGGGTGAGGTGCGATATGCCCCGAGCGGGAGACCTGCTGCGCCAGGGCCGGGACGAAGAGCTGTGGCAGATGTGCTGCGGCTATCTCGGGCTGGGCATCGACGAGTTCATGGCTATCCAGGAACGCCTCCTCGAGGAGCAGCTGGCCCGGCTCGCCGCCTGCCCGCTGGGCGCCAAGATAATGCGCGGCGCCCGGCCGAAGTCCGTCGCGGAATTCCGGCGGCTCGTCCCGCTGACCACCTATAAGGACTACTGCCCCGAGCTTATCGAAAAAAGGGAAGATGTCTTACCGGCCCGGCCGGAGCAGTGGGTGCATACCTCCGGCAGGTCCGGCGATTACCCCTGCAAGTGGGTGCCCTTCAGCCAGACCTTTTCCCAGGAACTGGGCGAGATATTATTCGGCGTTGGTATCCTGTCCAGCTGCCGGGACTGGGGTGATATTTCCCAGGTTCCCACCAAAATCAAGCTGCTGTACGCCGTCGCCCAGCGACCCTACGTTTCCGGGGCCTTTGCCGATATCCTGAGCCGGCAGGCCTCGCTGGAGTATATGCCGACCATCGAGGAAGCGGAGCGCCTGCCTTTCGACGAGAGACTGAAGCTGGGCTTTAGGCAGGCCATGTCGCGGGGGCTGGACTGCTTCTTCGGTCTTTCGCTGGTGCTGGTGGCGATTGGGGAGAGATTCCGGGACGCGTCGCAGCAAATTGACCTGCGCCCTTTTATCGGCCAGCCCCGGGCGCTCTGGCGCCTGGCGAAAGGGGTGCTCAAGAGCCGCCTGGCCAGACGGGCCTTGCTGCCGAGGGATTTATGGTCGGTCAAGGGCATCATCGGCAGCGGTCTGGATAGCTGGGTATATAAGGAGAAGGTCAAGGAGCTCTGGGGGCGTTATCCCCTGGACCTTTATTCCTGCTCGGAGGGGGGCGTTATTGCCACCCAGACCTGGGACTACGAGGGCATGACCTTTGTCCCCAACCTCAACTTTCTGGAGTTTGTCCCCGAAGAAGAGGTCCTCAAATGGGAGATGGACCGCAGCTACCAGCCGCAGACCCTCCTGCTCGACGAGGTTGAGGCCGGGGAGGACTACGAGGTTGTCATCACCAACTTCCACGGCGGGGCCCTGGTACGTTACCGCATCGGCGATATGATAGAAATTACCTCCCGGCGCAACGAGCAGCTGGGTATCAATCTCCCCCAGATGGCCTTCGAGCGGCGTACCGACGGTGTCCTCGATTTCGCGGTCGTCAAGCTGACGGAGAAGAAAATCTGGCAGGCCATCGAAAACACTGGCGTGGCCTACGAGGACTGGATAGCCTACAAGACGCCCGGCGATGCGGTGCTCCACCTGCTCATCGAGCCTAAAGAAGATTGCCGAACCAGCGCCAACGAACTGGCAGCAACAATAAGCCGGCAGCTTCTGGATATGAGTGCCAGCGAGCGCACGCTGTCGGGCTCTCGTGAGGACTGGCGGGACGCGATTGACTTCGGCGTAGAGGTAGGCTTTCTGCCCCGGGATACCTTCGCGGCCTACCGCGCCCGTAAACAGGCGGCCGGGGCCGACCCGGCACACCTGAAGCCTCCCCACATCAACCACCCGGCCGGGGCGCTCTCAGAGCTGCTGGCCGGCACGGAAGAGACCATCATTGTCACCAAGGCCAAGATCCAGGACAAGACCGTACCCGAAGATACCGAAGGCCAAAAAAGCGCCGAAAAGGCCCAAAATCCATAGTACTTTAGTCTCCCTTACGAAGGTCTCCTGACTTTAGTGACCCCTTGACAGGCGTAAAATTAGGCCTGATAATGCCTTTAGCATGAATATATCGTCCCTGTTTCCCCTGATTGTCGTCATCGCCTACATACCGCTGATTCTGACCACGGCCAGTAGCCGGCCGCTGCAGAAACGGCATAAGCTGTTTCTGTTGTATCTGGCCCCGGCGATGATATGGAGCCTCATCGATTACTTCTTCCGCGCCCAGCTTTTCCCCGAGTACAGTAAGCTCCAGTTCGACTTCATCGCCGTTGCCTTCCTGATAACGGCGGTACAGTTCCATGTCTTCATCTCTTCTTTCTACCCGCGGGGTAAGGGACGCTGGCTGCCTTTTGCCTATACCTTACTGGCGGTAAGCATCGCCATGGTCTTCCTGGGATACGTTACCGGCGATAATATTCGCGTGGATGGTACCACCGTCTACGGTTCTTACAATTTTGGGACCTATATTCTCTTTGTTCCCTTTATGGTCCTGATTGCCAGAAATACTTACGTGTTCTGGCAAGACCTGAAGAGCACCACCGACCCCAGGCGGGATAATCAGGTTATCTCGCTGCTCCTCTGCATGGGGTCGATGCTGTTCTTTATCATTACGGCCTTCCTTCCCTGGGGCAAGGAATTCCCTACCAGCCATTTCGGCAACCTCATCAACGCCATCATTCTCAGCTACGCCGTCATCCAGCACCGGCTGGTGGATATCCGGCTTGTCCTGAGGCAGGGCACCGCCTGGCTGGCCCTGGGTGTTATCGGTGGCCTCATCTACTGGGGGCTGCTCTCCGGCCTGCACCATCTCTTTAATTTTCAACTGGACGTGGCGGCAACGATATTGGCTATCACCCTGGGCCTGGCCATCTCGGTCTTCATCTACAGGGTTCGTGGTCATTTCTTCCGGCTGGTGATACGGGCTTTCCGGGGGCGGAGCTATGACTCCCGTCAGGAACTGCTCGAGTTCGCTGACAAGATACACAATGTTTTCAGCCTGAAAGAGCAGGGCGGCGAGCTCCTCTCGCTAATCGTCAAGGCGATTGATATCAAGGAGGCCTGTCTCCTCTTCCCGGAGGCCGGCAGCGGGGACTTCCGCACCCAGTTCGCCGAGCCCAAAGGCAAGGACAACCAGCTGGCCCATCTGGTGCTGCGGGCCGGCAATCCCATCCTCCGCTATCTGGAGAAGGAGCGTAAATCGATCCCCCGGGATAGCCTGACCATCCTGCCTACTTTTCTGGGGCTCTGGCCGCAGGAAAAAGAGGATATCGCCTCCCGTGAGGTGGAGATATTTATCCCCCTGATTAGCCGCGAACGGGTTATCGCCATTCTGGTGGTAGGTAAGAAGCGCTCCGGGCGGTATACTCTGGAGGATATCAGCATCCTCGAAGACGTTACCGGCCGCGTGGCCGTGAGCATCGAAAAAGAGTATCTCCGCGAGCAGCTCCGCGAGCGTGAAGAGGAGCTTTCCGTCATCAACAACTCCAGCACCATCCTGACTTCCAGTATGGATATTCAGGAGATATACGGCGGTTTCATCGCAGAGCTGAAGAAGGTAGTTGATATTGATTGGGCCTCGATTGTCCTCGTCGACGATACGGAGCTCTCCTGCGTGGCGTTGTCCTCGTCAGAAGGGCTGGCCTATCAGCTGGGTGAACAGATTCCCATGGAAGGGACCGGCACGGGCTGGGTGGTCAGCCACAAGAAGTCCTTCATCGACTCCGACCTGGCCAAGGAAAGGCATTTCACCACCGGTGAAAATTTCTATCAGCTGGGCTTCCGCACCATCGTCTACCTGCCGCTGGTGTCCAAGGGCGAGGTCATCGGCTGTTTCATCGTGGCCAGCCGCGAGCCGAACGCCTTCAGTCACCGGCACATCAAGCTCCTGGAGCAGCTGGCGGCGCAGATTGCTATGCCGCTGGAGCATACCCATCTTTATGCCAAGGCCGAGCTCAAGGCCCGCATCGACGACCTTACCGGCCTGCTCAACCGCCGCTCCCTGGACGAGATGCTCGATAGTGAAATCAGCCGGCACTCCCGCTACGGCAGTGTCTTCTCGCTGGCGATACTCGACCTGGATTCCTTCAAGACCTTTAACGATACCTGCGGGCACCTCTCCGGCGACCGGATGCTGCGGCAGGTGGGTCAGGTCATCAAGGGTACCGTACGTACCTCCGACCATGCCTTCCGCTACGGCGGCGACGAGTTTGCTGTCCTCTTCCCGCAGACGGATGCCGAAGCCGCCTTACAGGTGGTGGAGCGGGTGCGCCAGAAGATTGTCGACAGCCTGGACTGCAGTGATATCCCCGTAAGCACCAGTATCGGGCTGGCCGGCTGGCCGGACGATGGCATCACCCACAGCGACATCATCGCCGCGGCCGACGCCAATCTCTACCGGGCCAAGCGGGACGGGGGCAACCAGAGCTGCCGCACCTCCAGCACGCTAGCGCCAGCCCACCCCGCCGCCACCGGAGCCGACACGCCGGTCGCCATCGACGATAAGACCAGGAGTGTCATCGCCGCCCTGGCCGAGGCGGTGGACGCCCGCTGCCATTACCCCGACGGTCACGCCAGGAAGGTGGCCGATTACGCCCTGGCCCTGGCCAAGGCGCTGGGTACGGATGGCGTGGATACAGGTAAGCTGGAGGCCTGCGCCCTGCTGCATGACGTCGGCAAGATGAGCATCAGCGAGGCCATCCTGAACAAATCGGGCGAGCTTACGGCCGAGGAATGGCAGGAGATGAAGGCCCACCCGGAGCTGGGCGCGGCTATCGCCAGCCGCATCCCGCCGCTGGCCCCGTGCGCCGAGGCGATGCGCCACCACCACGAGTGGTATAATGGTAAGGGCTACCCGGACGGGCTCAAGGGCGAAGCCATCCCGCTGGAGGCCCGCATCCTGGCCATCGCCGATGCTTACGCCATCATGACCTCAGAAAGGGCCTACGATGCCACCATGACGCCCGAGCAGGCGCTCGACGAGCTGAAACGGGGCGACGGTATCCAGTTCGACCCGCAGCTGGTGGAGCGATTTATCGCCCTTCATAAAAAGGAAGTTCGACCCAAGAAAAGAGCGAGGAGTAAAGCTGGTTCCGGCCGTTCTGGCCGGGCATGAAAGCGAGCCGGCACTATGAGCAACAACGGCAAGATTCAGGTATTTGTCATCAGTCAGCAGTCGCTGTTTTTACAGGCGGTGGAGCAGACGCTGGCGGACACCGAGGATATCCTTATCCTGGGTTCCACCGGCGCTAACGACGACATGCTCAAGGCCATCGATAACCTGCCGCCGGACGTGGCCCTGCTGGACATGGACGGCTTGCAGGGTACCGGTCTGGAGCTGACCCGCAAGCTGAAGCAGCGCTCGCCCAATATCGGCGTTATCGTGCTTACCTCCAACCCGGATGAGGACCAGCTCTTCCTGGTGCTCAAGGCCCAGGCGGTGGCCTACCTCAGCAAGGAAGTCACCGCCCAGCAGCTTATTGATACCATCCGCCGCGTCGCCCGCGGCGAGCACCCCATCAACGAGAGCCTGACTACCCACCCCAAGCTGGCGGAGCACGTCCTGCAGCAGTTTCAGGAGCTCTCCCAGCAGCGCGAGGCCGAGGCCTATATCTCACCGCTCACCGCCCGCGAGATAGAAATCCTGCGCTACATCGCCCAGGGCTTCCTCAACAAGCAGATTGCCGCCGAGCTGGGCATCAGCGAGCAGACCATCAAAAACCACGTGACCTCCATCCTGCGCAAGCTCAACGCCAACGCTCGCACCGAGGCCGTGGTGGTGGCCATCAAGCAGGGGCTGATTAAGCTGACATAAAGTTAGCCTCGTCATCGGCATCCGCATCCTGCCAGAGCATCTCCTCTAGCGCTTTACCCTTTGCGCCCGTAACGGGCTGTGCTAGAATGATTTTGTGGGCAAGAACGCCGCACCCAGGACGGTCAATCCCTTAATCGGCGAGCAGCTGGCCAGGCTGCCGCACGGCCCCGGCGTCTACCTGATGCGCGACGCCGCCGGGCAGATACTTTACGTGGGCAAGGCCGCCAGCCTCTATCACCGCGTCCGCTCCTACTTCCAGAACCCCCGCAAGCTCACCCCCAAGCTCCAGCGGATGGCGGCCCGCGTGGCCGACATCGATTTCTACGTGGCCACCTCCGAGGCGGAGGCCCTCATCATGGAGCTCAACTTCATCAAGCAGTACCACCCCCACTTCAACGTCCGCCTCAAGGACGATAAGACCTTCCCTTACCTCAAAGTAGACGTCGCCGACGACTGGCCTCGCGTCTACACCACCCGCCGCTTCCAGGACGACGGCGGGCGCTACTTCGGCCCCTTCGCCAGCGTCCGCTCGGTGAAGCAGACCCTCAAGACGCTGCGGGGCATCTTCCCCTTCCGTACCTGCACCAAGGACATCGCCGGTAAGACGGGGCGCCCCTGTCTGGAGTACCACCTGGGGCACTGCCTGGCCCCCTGCACTGGTACGGTCAGTCGCGAGGAGTATCGCCAAGTCGTTGATGAAGTCATCCTCTTCCTCGAAGGCAAGAGCGAGAAGGTGGTGCGCCAGCTCAGGAGCCAGATGGCCCAGGCCGCCCGGGCCACCGATTACGAGCGGGCCGCCCGCCTGCGCGACCAGATAGCGGCCATCGAGGATGTCATCGAGGGGGAGCGCATCGCCGCCACCATCCGCGGCGAGCAGGACGTCATCGCCTTCGCCACCGAGGGCGACCGGGCCTTCGCCCAGGTCTTGTTCGTGCGGGGCAACAAGCTCACCGGGCGGGAGGGTTTTCTCCTCCAGGGGGTCAGCCACGAGCCGCCCCGGCAGATTATGACCAGCTTTATCAAGCAGTTCTACTCGTCGTCGCCGCAGCTGCCGCCGCGGCTGCTGCTGCAGCACCCGGTGGACGATAGAGAGCTTATCCGCGCCTGGCTCCGCGACCGGCGCGACGGGGCGGTGGCCATCGAGGTGCCGCGCCGGGGGGCCAAGAAGCAGCTTATTGATATCGCCGCCGAGAACGCCCGCCAGGGCCTGGAACGCATCAAGATAAAAGAGCTGGCCGCGCCCAAATCCCTGCAAGCGGCGCTGGTAGAAATCGAGAAAGAGCTCAAGCTGCCCGCCCCGCCGGAGCGGATGGAGGCCTACGACATCTCCAATATCCAGGGCACGGCGGCGGTGGGGAGTATGGTCGTCTTCGAGGGGGGGCGGCCCAAGCCGGCCCACTACCGCCGCTTCAAAATCCGCACCGTCGAAGGTGCCGACGACTACGCCATGCTCCGCGAGGTGCTGCGGCGCCGCTTCAAGCGCGCCGGTGAGGGCAAGGCCAGCGGCGCCTGGGCGATACCGCCCGACCTCGTCCTCATTGATGGGGGCAAGGGCCAGCTCAACGCGGCCTTATCTGTCCTTGAAGAGCTGGAAAATCCCGTCCCCCTGGCCTGCCTGGCCAAGGAGAACGAGGAGATTTTCCTCCCCCGCCGCAAAGACCCGGTGGTCCTGCCCAAATCATCGCCCGGCCTGCAGTTATTACAGCGCCTCCGCGACGAGGCCCACCGCTTCGCCATCGGCTATTTTACCAGCGTCCACCGCCGCCAGACCTTCGCCTCGGTGCTGGACGGCATCCCCGGCATCGGCCCCCGGCGCAAGAGCGCCCTGCTGCGGCAGTTCGGCTCGGTGCGCCGCATCCGCGAGGCCAGCGTCGAGGAGCTGGCCGCCGCCACCGGCCTGAGCCGCGAGCAGGCCAGCCGGGTCAAGGAGCAGCTCTAGCCATGCCCGCCAACCTGACGCCCGACTATCTGGCCGCCGAGAAGGCCTTCCGCCAGGCCAAGACGACCCTGGAGAAAATCGCCTGCCTGGAGGAGATGCTGGCGGTGATGCCCAAGCACAAGGGCACCGACCACCTCCGCGCCGACCTGCGCACCAAAATCGCCAAGCTCACCCAGTCGCTGGACAAGAGGACGGCCACGCAGCGCGCCTCGATGATGATTGAGAAGGCGGGGGCCGCCCAGGTAGCCGTCATCGGCCCGCCCAACGCCGGCAAGTCGCAGATTGTGGCCGGCCTCACCAAGGCCCAGCCGACGGTGGCCGCCTACCCCTACACCACCCAGACGGCCCTGCCGGGGATGATGGCCTACGAGAATATCCAGATACAGCTCATCGATACACCCCCCCTGGGCGAGACCGCCCCGGAGTGGTGGCTCCTCAACATCATCCGCCGCGCCGATGGCCTCTTACTGGTGGTAGATTTGGGAGAAGACCCGGTGGCGCAGCTGGATGCCCTGACAAAATTGCTGGAAGAAAAGCACATCTCGCTCACGCCGGTGACCGTCGTTGACGAGGACAACGTGGTGAACTACAAGCGGGCGCTGGTGGTCGCTAATAAGGCCGACCTGGATGCCGGCGGGACGAAGCTTGCGGCTTTAAAGGCCAAGTGCGGCGATAAGCTGCCGGTAATCGCCATTACGGCCACGGGTGCCAGCCTGGAAAGCCTGCGGTCGGCCGTTTTTGAGATGCTACGTATCATCCGCGTCTATACCAAGACCCCCGGCGACAAGCCGGACATGACCGACCCCATCATCCTGGCGGAGGGGAGTGAGCTGGCGGCCGCCGCCGCCGCCGTCCACAAGGACTTCGCCCAAAAGATGAAGTACGCCCGCATCTGGGGCTCCGGCAAGCACGACGGCGTCATGGCGAAAAGAGACCATGTTTTACAGGACGGAGACATAGTAGAGTTACACGTATAAAATGTCTAATATAATATATTGAATAATCAGCTGTGTTTTGATAAATATTCCCATAATATGCGGATTATAGCGTAACGTATAACTGATACTTGACAAATGCTATAATAACAAGTATAATAAGGCAAAGTACATTAGGAGGTGGGGAATATGCCAAGAGGTCCTTCTCGTCCATATCCTGCAGCAGCATTGGCTGAAGCACTTAAAATACCACAAGGGATTCGTGATAATAATGGCGGGCGTCCGATGAATAGGGTTTTGCTTGCTCAGGCACTAAATTGGAGCCCTGCGAGTAGCGGTTTTCGTGAGTTAGTTGCTGCGTCGGCAAAATACGGATTCACCGTAGGCAACTATAATTCAGAGACGATAGAACTTACACAATTAGGAGAGCAACTTACTAAGCCGAAGAGTGAAACTGAAAAACTGGATGCAATGCGTCAAGGCTTTCGTAAGATTGAGTTATTCAATCAACTTCTTGAACACTTCAATAACAGTAAATTACCTGCAGCTGATTTCTTGAGAAATACTTTAGAAAGAGAACCATACAAGATACCATCAGAAATATCAGAAGAAGCAGCTGATATTTTTATTGAAAACGGCAAATCAGTTGGGTATATAAGAGATGTTAGTGGTTCCCCATGGGTTGTAACGGAAGCTGGGCCTCCTACAACTGAAATACATGAAGTTTCCTCGGAAGAGCCCGCAGAGGGAAAGACAGTTCTTGTTGAAAGTGAAAAGGAAATCCCTGAAACACAACTTAAGCCAAAAGAAGTAGGGCCCTCAGATTCTTTACAGGCTCCAGCTGCCCTCCAATTTTTTATAGGCCACGGAAAAGACAAAGATGCCTTAGAACAGCTAAAATCTGTGCTCAATCAACTGAATATCCCTTATGTAGTTGCGCAAGAAGAAGCCAATGTTGGTCGGCCTATTTCTAAGAAGGTTAAAGACTTAATGGATTCATGCACTGGGGGTATATTCATCTTCTCAGCTGATGAGCAGTTTAAGGATTTAGAAGATAATGTAATTTCTCGTCCTCGTGAGAATGTGATTTACGAACTTGGTGCAGCTTCATACAAGTATGATCAACGTATAGTCATTTTTAAGGAAAAAGGAGTGTCCTTGGCATCAGATTTTCGCGATTTGGGATATATAGAATATAATAAGGGGCAATTATCTGGCAAAACAATGGATTTGCTTAAGGAACTCATTGCTCTTAAGGCTGTGAAAATATTGCCTGGTTCTTGACGTTAGTCACACCAAAAATTCCCTAATCGCCGCCGCCAGGCCGTCCGCCTCCACGTCCGCCGTCACGTGGTCGGCCACCTTCTTCAAGTCCTCGTGGGCGTTGCCCATGGCAATCCCCAGCCCCGCCGTTTCCAGCAGCGAAATGTCGTTGAGCCAGTCGCCCACCGCCGCCACCTGCGCCAGGGGGATATCCAGGTGGGCGGCCAGCGCCGCCAGCGCCTTGCCCTTGGACAGACCGGGGGCGATGACGTTGATGAAGGCTGCCTCCGCGAAGCGCGGCGAGTACGCCGAGGAGAACTGGAGCCGGTCGCGGAACGCGGCGATGAAGGCGTCCACCTTGGTCTGGTCCTGCTCGCTGGCGATGGCGATATCGCCGCGGATGATGGCCTCGGTCTCCCAGAGGCGGCTCATATCGCCGATGGTGGTCTCGATGTCAAAGTACTGCCGCTTGGCCTGGGTCGACCAGGTCTCGCGCTCGCTGAAAAAGCGGTCGACGCTGGCCATCTCCAGGTTAAGGTCGTGCTCGCGGGCGAACGCCAGCATCTGCCGCACGCAGTCGCCGGCGATGGTCTGGAGGTAGATCGGCTGGCTGAGGTCGGGGCGGCTCACCAGGGCGCCGTCGAAGAAGATGTGGTGGTTGTCCAGCCCCAGCTGGTCAATGTAGCGCCGGGCGGAGTGGACGGAGCGCCCGGTGCACAGGGAGATGTGGATGCCGGCGTCCCCGGCCAGGGCGAGCGCCTCAAGATTTTCGTCCGAGATATGGCCCTCGCGGTTTACCAGTGTACCGTCGATATCCACCACGAGGAGGTTGTAGCGCCTGGTTGGTAAGATGGTCTTCCCCCGTTTTTATTCTAACATCGGGGGCGGGTTTTTCCAAACATCACCTTGACCCCGTCCGTCCCGAACGGCTATCATGGACTGGGCCCAGACCGCCCCGGAAGGAGCCTTCCCCTGATGAAAATAGCCGTGCAGCTGGACTTCGACGGCACCGTCACCGAGGAGGACGTCAGCTTCCTCCTGCTGGACACCTACGTGGGCCCGCGCTGGCGCGAGGAGCTCAAGGAGTACACGTCGGGGCGCATCGCCGTGGGCACCTTCAACAAGCGGGTCTTCGGCATGATGAAGGCCAGCCGGCAGGCCATGACCGACCTGGTGCTGACCAGCCCGCGCGTCAAAATCCGCCCCGGCTTCGGCGAGCTGGTGGGCTACTGCCGCCAGCGCGGCTTCAAGCCCGTCATCGTCTCTAACGGCCTGACCTTCTACATTGAGGCCATCCTGGAAAAACTGGGTATCGACGGCCTCGATATTTACGCCGCTGAAAACCGTTTCCATCCCGGCGGGGTGGCGGTGCGCTACCTGGGCCCGGACGGCCGCGAGCGGGAGGCCGGTTTCAAGGAGGCCTATACCGAACTCCTGCTGGCGCAGGGCTACGCCATCGTCTACGTGGGCAACGGCCGCTCCGACATCCACCCGGCGCGCCGCGCCGTTAAGGTCTTCGCCACCGGCGATTTGCTGCGTGTCTGCCGTGAGGAGGGCCTGGCCTGCACGCCCTTCGACGATATGCACGAGGTCATCCGGGGTCTGGAGGACCTGCCGGCGGATTAGTCCGTTTTGAGTGTTATCCCAATCGGGCAGTGGTCGGAGCCCATCACCTCGGCCAGGATGAAGGCGTCGCTAAGCGACGGCAGCAGGTTCTGGCTGACGTAGAAATAGTCAATCCTCCAGCCCACGTTCCTGGCCCGCGCTCCGGTCTTCATGTCCCAGTAGCTGTACTGCCCCGTCTCCTGGTGGAAGTGGCGGAAGGTGTCCACGTAGCCGTGCGCTAATAGCTTGTCTATCCAGGCGCGCTCCTCGGGCAGGAAGCCGGTGTTCTTGGCGTTCTCCTTGGGCCGCGCTAAATCAATCTCTTTATGGGCGGTGTTCACGTCCCCGCCGATAACCAGCTTCCGCCCGGCTTGCACCAGGACGTCGGCGTATTTCAGAAAAGCCTCGTAGAAGTCCAGCTTGTAGGGCACGCGCTTATTGCCCGCCCCGCCGTTGGGGAAATAGATATTGAAAAGGGTGAAACCGGGGTACTCGGCGAGGATGATGCGGCCCTCCGTGTCCAGCTTGTCCCCGCCCAGGTCGTATTTTACGTCCTGCGGCGGCTCGCGGGTATAGAGCCCCACCCCGGCGTACCCCTTCTTCTCCGGGTAGTTCCAGTAGGCGTGGTAGCCGGCCGGGTCTTTCAGCTCGGCGGCGAGCTGGTCGGGGTGGGCCTTGGTCTCCTGGAGGCAGAGGACGTCCGGCTGGTCTTTCCGGAACCAGTCCAGAAAGCCCTTGTTGGCCGCGGCGCGCAGGCCGTTGACGTTCCAGCTTAAGAGGCGTATCTCACTCATGACTCTGTTTACCGTTTGAATCGGGCGTGTTTATTTATTATACTTTTAGCAGGGCGTAAAATGCCAGACGGGTCTAACTGGGCAAGGTGTCCCAGCCTGTTTTCTCAAGAGGAGTAGGTTTAATCTTGGAGAAAGTATTAACCAATCTCACCAACGGCGGGCCGGTACAGGTCTATGTGCGCGACGGTAAAATCGTGCGCGTGCGCCCGCTGGTGCTGGACGAGAGCGACGCTCCTTCGTGGGAAATCGAGGCGGGGGGACGTAAGTTTTCCCCCTTGCGCAAGGCCTGCGTGGCCCCCTTCACCGTCGTCGAGAAGGCGCGCATCTATTCCGACGTCCGCCTCAAGTACCCCCTCATCCGCAAGGACTTTGACCCGGACGGCCAGCGAAACCCGCAGAACCGCGGCAAGTCCGGCTACAAACGCATCTCGTGGGATGCGGCGCTGGACATCGTCGCCGGGGAGATGCAGCGTATCCGCCAGCAATACGGGCCGGAGGCTATTATGTCCCGCACCTCGTCGCACCACAACTGGGGCAATATCGGCTACAAGACCTCGCCGTGGGCGCGCTTCTTCAACCTCATCGGCTTCACCGATATTTTAGATAACCCCGATAGCTGGGAGGGCTGGCACTGGGGGGCCACCCACGCCTACGGTTTCTACTGGCGGCTGGGTATGCCCGAGCAG
>DAOULO010000073.1:0-17116 GCA_034420195.1 Dehalococcoidales bacterium | reverse complement strand
CCCCCGGGCCGGCGCCCTGGAAAAAGATATCCTTGACCTCGGTATCTCCGGCGTCAATCGCGCTAAAGTCAGCGACGTTTACCTCCTCGAAGGCGACCTCACCGAGCCGAATATCCGCCGCATCTGCCGCGAGCTCCTCACCGACCCCATCACCCAGGAATATTCCTATCAAGATGCACCCCCGCCCCCCGACGCCCGTCTGGTGGAGGTGGCCTACAACCCCGGCGTCATGGACCCGGTCGAAGAGAGCGTGCGTAAAGGCATCGCCGACCTGGGCATCACCGGCCTCGAGGCGGTGCGCACCGCCCAGAAATACCTGGTCTGGGGCGACTTCGACGACGCCACGCTGCAGTCCATCTGCGATAAGCTCCTCGTCAACAGCGTCGTCCAGCACGTCGTCGCCGCCCGCGAGGGCGTATCGCTGCCTGCGGCTACCTACAAGTTCTCCCCGGCCACCATCGAGCTGGCTGCCATGGACGCCGACGCCCTCATGGCCCTCTCCAAGGGCAGGTTCTGGTTGAATCTTGAAGAGATGCGCATCATCCAGGACTACTTCCGTAAGCTGGGCCGCCAGCCCACCGACGTCGAGCTGGAGACCATCGCCCAGACCTGGTCGGAGCACTGCATCCACAAGACCTTCAAGGCCAGAATCACCATGAACGGTGAGGTCGTCGATAACCTCATGAAAAGCACCGTCATGCGGGCCACCGAGGAATTGAACAAGCCCTGGTGCCTCTCTGTCTTTAAGGACAACGCCGGCGTCATTGATTTCGACGGGCGCTACGCCGTCTGCTTCAAGGTGGAGACGCACAACCACCCCTCGGCGGTGGAGCCCTACGGTGGGGCGGCCACCGGCATCGGCGGCGTCATCCGCGACCCGCTGGGCACCGGGCTGGGCGCCAAGCCCATCTTCAATACCGATGTCTTCTGCTTCGGCCCGCCCGACCTGCCCCACGAAGACCTCCCCAGGGGCGTGCTGCACCCGCGCCGCATCTTCAAGGGGGTGCGCGCCGGCGTGGCCGATTACGGCAACCGCATGGGTATCCCCACCGGCAACGGCGCCATCCTCTTCGACGCGCGCTACGTGGGCAACCCCCTGGTCTACTGCGGCACGGTGGGCCTGATGCCCAAACACATGGCCCAGAAAGGCCAGCAGCAGCCCGGTGATAAGGTCGTCCTCATCGGGGGGCGGACGGGGCGCGACGGTATCCACGGCGTGACCTTCGCCTCCGGCGAACTGAACAAAGAGTCCGAAACAATTTCCTCCAGCTCGGGGCAAATCGGCAACCCCATCGTGGAGAAGAAGGCGCTGGACGCCATCCTGCGGGCGCGCGACCGGGGTCTCTACGTCAGAATCACCGACTGCGGCGGCGGCGGGCTCTCCTCGGCGGTGGGGGAGATGGGCGAGACCACCGGCGTGCGGGTGGATTTAGAAAAAGTACCCCTGAAATACGCCGGGCTCTCCTACACGGAGATATGGGTCTCCGAGTCTCAGGAGCGCATGATTGTCGCCAGCCCGCCGGACAAGGTGGACGAGCTACTGGAGCTCTTCCGCCGGGAGGACGTGGAGGCCACCGTCATCGGCGAGTTCACCGACGACAAGCGCCTCAAGCTCTATTATGAAGGCAACCTCGTCGGTGATTTAGACATGGAATTCCTCCACCACGGCCTGCCACAGCTGACGCGCGCCGCCGCCTGGGAGCCGGCCCGCCACACCGAGCCGGAACTGCCTGAGTCCGCCGACCTGGCCAGCGATTTAAAGAAAATTCTGGGCGCCTGGAACGTCTGCTCCAAGGAGTGGGTCATCCGCCAGTACGACCACGAGGTACAGGGCGGCAGCGTCCTCAAACCGCTCGTCGGCGCAAAAAACGACGGCCCCGGCGACGCCGCCGTCATCCAGCCGTTGCCCGATACGAATAAGGGCATCATCATCGCCAACGGCATCAACCCCAAATACGGTGACATCGACACCTACTGGATGGCCGCCGCGTCCATTGCCGAGGCGCGAAGGCAGGTCATCGCCGTGGGGGGCAATCTCAAGGAGGTGGCCCTGCTGGACAACTTCTGCTGGGGCAACCCGGAGAAGCCCGACCGCCTCGGCACGCTGGTGCGGGCGGCCCGCGCCTGCTACGATATGGCCATCGTCTACGGCACGCCCTTCATCTCCGGCAAGGACAGCCTCTATAACGAGTACGAGACGGGCCAGGAGAGCATCTGCATCCCGCCGACGCTCTTAATCTCGGCGATGGCAGTGATGGACGACGTGGGTAAAGCCGTTTCCATGGACTTAAAGCAGGCGGGCAATTTGATATATATCGTCGGCGAGACGTTCCGAGAGCTGGGCGGCTCGCACTACTATGCCCTCCACGGCCACATCGGCTCAAGCGTCCCCAGGGTGGACGCCAAAAAGGGCAAGAAGCTCATGGACGCCCTCGCCGGGGCGATGGGGCAGGGTCTGGTACGCGCCTGCCACGACCTCAGCGAGGGCGGTCTGGCGGTGGCCGCGGCGGAGATGGCCTTCGCCGGCGGGCTGGGGATGAGCTTGAGCTTGAAAGACGTACCCCTCGGCGAAGCGATAGCGCGCGACGACTTCATCCTCTTCGCCGAGTCCAACACGCGCTTCCTGGCCGAGGTCGCCCCGGAAGACAAGGATAAATTTGAAAAGGCCCTGTCCGGTGTGGCGCACGCCGCCGTCGGGCGGGTGACGGAAGGAAACAAGTTCACCGTCACCGGGCTTAAGGGTAAGACCGTGCTGGATGCCGGTATTGACGAGCTGAAGGAGGCCTGGCAGGCGCCGCTGCGCTGGTAGCGAGAAGATGGCTAAAGTAAAAGTCCTCATGCTGCGGGCCCCCGGCACCAACTGCGATTTCGAAACGCAGGTGGCCTTCGAGGCGGCGGGGGCCGTGGTGGACTCGGCGCTGGTGACCGAGCTCTTCCGGCGCGAAAAAACCCTGGCCGACTATCAGATACTGGTCAGCCCCGGCGGCTTCACCTACGGCGACGATATCTCCGCCGGTAAAATCCTGGCCAACGAAATACGTCTGCGGCTGGGTGATGAAATCAAGGAGTTCGTCGCCGACGGGCGGCTCGTCCTGGGCGTCTGTAACGGCTTTCAGGTGCTGGTCAAGGCGGGGATTCTGCCCGGCCTGGACGGCACCGGCGCTCAGCCGATTACCCTGACCACCAACGACTCCGGCCGGTTCGAGTGCCGCTGGGTGCATCTGAGAGTGAATGAGAAGAGCCCCTGCGTCTTCACCCAAGGCATGACGAGCCTGTACATCCCCGTCGCCCACGGGGAGGGCAAGCTGGTGGCCGCGCCGGGCGTGCTGGAGAAGCTCAACGTCGTCGTGCAGTACGTTGACGAAGCGGGAAATATTCAGGCGGGCTACCCGTATAATCCCAACGGCTCGCAGGGTAATATCGCCGGTATCTGCGATGCATCGGGGCGTGTCTTCGCTCTGATGCCGCACCCGGAGCGGTTCATCCGCGGTACGCAGCACCCCCGCTGGACGCGGGAAAGACGGCGGAAGACCGGCGACGGCCTGCCGGTATTCCGCAATGCCGTCAGATGGGCCGGGGGGATTTAGCGGGTGGGGCTAGCGGCGGGGAGGCAGCGGGTTATTTATCCTCCGCCCCCTGTTCTTTGATGTAGTCGATAGCGTCCTGGATGGTAACTATCTTCTCGGCGTCCTCGTCCGGTATCTCGACCTTGCGGTCTCCGGTACTAAACGCCTCTTCCAGGGACATAATCAGCTCTACCAGGTCGAGCGAATCGGCGCCTAAATCTTCAACAAAGCTGGCTGTGGGCACCACGTCTTTTGCATCGACGCCGAGCTGCTCCACAACGATAGCTTTAATCTTCTCAAAGATAGTTGCCACATTACCCCCTTTTCTTGCTAGCGGCTGGCCAGTGTGATTACCGCCCCCAGCACCCCGTTGACGAACTTGGCCGATGTACCACTCCCGAACCGTTGGGCCAGCGCAACGGCCTCGCTGGCGGCTACTTTTACCGGCACTTTATTATCAAATAAAATCTCGAAGATTGCAAGTCGCAGGATATTGCGGTCGATGACGGCAATCTGGTCGACCGGCCAGGCCGGGGCGAACCGCCGGATGTGGCCGTCGATTTCGTCGCGGTGGTGTGAGACGCCGGCCACCAGCTCGCGGGCGAAGGCCTGGTTGTCCTCAGAGAGGTCGGCCTCGGCCAGGTAGCGCGCCACTACCGGCCCGGCGGCGCGGCTGCCGCAGTCGGCCTCGTAAAGCGCCTGAAGGGCCAGTATCCTGGCCCGGTGTCGGGTATCTGCCATCGGAGCTATTATAGCCTACCGGGCGGGCTTAAGACTATTCTTTACCGTGATACTTGAAGGAGACCCTTACCTTGGCACGGTAGTTAGAGACCTTACCGTTCTCGATTTGCATGTCCAGCTCCTCGATTTCGGCAATCCTCAGGTCTTTCAGGGTCTTGGCGGCCGTCTCGACGGCGTTGGTGGCGGCCTTCTCCCAGGATTCGGGGCTGGTACCGACCAGGGTGATAATCTTGTAAACGCTGTTGGGCATGGTAACCTCCTCAGGATGATTAATTATTATATAATGCCTTCTTCGGGGAAATCAACGCTGTCCGGAAAGGTCGGTTCGCGCCGGGACTGCGTAATCTACCGCCCCTCGGGTGGCGATGGCGGTATCGTATTACGCAAACTGCCTCATAATTTGCATTTATTTACCAGAATGCATATAATTCCAGGGAGATATCATATTCAATCCGGTTCGGGAGGTAGGTCATGCTGGATGAACTCGGTAGGCAAATAATCAGCGAACTGCAGGCGGACGCCCGCCAGAGTTACCGGGAAATCGGGCGCAAGCTCAAGGTGTCGGAGGGGACGGTGCGCAACCGGGTCAAGGGCCTCCTCAAGACCGGCACGATGAAGATAAGCGCCGTACCCAATCCCCAGAAACTGGGGCTGGGCTTCATCTGCGTCATGTGCATCGAGGTGAAGGTGGGCGCCGCCGAGCGGGTCGAGGAGCGGTTGGTGGAAAGCCCCAATGTTTACTACCTGTGCGGCTGTACCGGCACTTACGATATCATCGGGATTTTCGTCTTCAACACGCCGGCCGACTTCGATAAATTCGTCAAGGACATCATCGCCAGTATACCGGATATCGTCCGCACCTCCACCTTCGTGGCCATGCACGTCTCGCGGAGCCCCTGGGAGCACAACCTGGACGTAACCGCACTCGGCAAGTCCCCGGCCTGAGACCGGCCCCCGGAAACGAGGTAAACCCTTGCCAGAGACCAAGCGCCCTCGCCGTGGTATCTACTTCGGATGGTGGTCGGTTATCTTCATCGGCATCATCTCCGGGCTGGGTCACGGCTTCAATACCTACGGCATTTCCGTCTTTTTCAAGAATATCTCCGCCGATCTGGGGCTTTCGCGGGCGGCTACTTCCTGGGCCCCCGGCGTCGGGCGGCTGCAGGGGGGCATCACCTCCCCGGCGGTGGGCTGGCTCTCCGATAGATTCGGCCCCCGGTGGCTTGTCATCTTCGGCATTGCCCTGGCCGGTACCGGCCTGGTGCTGATGAACTACATCACCCAGGCCTGGCAGTACTACGTGGTCTGGGGCGCCATGATTGGGCTGGGGCTCAACATCGGCCTGACGGTGGCCTGCGATAAGAAAATCAGCGACTGGTTCGTGCGCCGCCGCGGCCTGGCGATGGGCATCAAGTTCGGCCTCATCGGGGTGCTGGGCGTCCTCGTCGTCCAGGTGGTCACCTCTCTCCTCGGCCTCCACGGCTGGCGGGGCGTCTGCCTCATCTGGGGCATCATCATGTTCGCCAGCATCCCCTTTGCCTTCTGGCTGATAAGACCCCGCCGCCCGGAGTATTACGGGCTGCTCCCCGACGGGGCCGATACCAGCCAGGACAGCGAGGAGGATAAACAGGACATGCTGGCCCGGGGGGTGCGCTACGCCTCCGGCGTCCAGGAGACGGAGTACACCTTCCGCCAGGCCGCCCGGACGGGGACGTTCTGGCTGCTCATCGGCGTCTTCAGCGTGCACAATATCATGGCCAGCGCCTTCAACCTGCACGCCCATCCCTTCCTCACCGATAACGGCCTCAGCGAGGCCGCCGCCAGCGGTCTGATGGGCATGATGATCTTCTTCAGTATCCCCTCGCGGCTCTTCGGGGGTATCATCGCCGACCGTATCCCTAAAGCGCGCCTCCAGTTCCTGCTCACGGCGGCCCTGCTGTTACAGGTTATCGGCCTGGGCACCTTTCTCCTCTTCCAGAGCATCCCGGCAATCTACGTGCTGCTGGCCTGCCACGGCCTCAGCTCCGGGGCGGTGACGCCGCTGGTTATCCTCATCATCGGCCGCTATTTCGGCCGCAAGGCCTTCGGCTCCATCTTGGGCACGATGGTGTTCTTTCTGGCGCCGGTGGGCCTGCTGGCGCCGGTGTATTACGGCTGGATTTTCGACAGCACCGGCAGCTACAACCCCGCCTTTCTCACCGTCCTGGTGCTGGCGGCGGTGGCCACGGTGATTACCTTCTTCATCCGCAGCCCCAAACCGCTGGCGGAGGACGAGACGCAACCCTTCTGGTCGGCCTAGGCCGCCGTCCTGTATTCGGCGAAAAAACGAGGTACCGGAGGTCTCCTCCGGTGCCTTTAATTCAGCCGGGTTTGGGGGCTAGGCTTTGGCCTGCGAGCCCGGCGCGGCCGGGGGCTGGCCCAGCTCCCGGCTCAGGGCGGTGCTCCGCTTCTTCACCTCTTCCACAAAGCCGTCCCGTCCCAGCTTGAACCAGTAAGGCTCCCACTCCATCACCTTGAGGTTCTCGATGAGAGGGCCGATGGTATCGAAGGGGAAGGTGATGATGAAGAGCCCCTCGGGGAGGACATGGCGCGCCTTCATGCTGAAGCCCAGGCCGCTGACGGTGTAGTTCATCTCGCCGCTGAGGTAGGGGTGGGCGTATATCCAGGCGCAGGCCAGGCAGGTCGTCCCCTTGGCGTGCCACATCTTGCCGTCGCTGAAGCTGGAGGCCCGCAGCAGGATTTCTGCCTGGCGCGTATCGGCGGTAATGATGAGGAGGTCGGGGTCGAAGGTCATCTTGTCAATCGAGGCGTGGGAGATGTAGTTGACGGATTGCAGGGGGAGGTGGGGTACGTAATCGTAGATGCGGCGGTTGGCGCCGGGGTTCTTGAACATGGCGAACATGGGGCCCAGCTGGCCGCTGTACATCATGGGCGGGTAGTCCACGAAACCGGCCACCTGCTCGCCGCACTGGGTATTCTCTCTGGTGACGTAAAACGGCGGGCCCGTCTGGGCCTCCTTGAAAAGCTCGCAGAGGGCGAGCGATTTATCCGTCGCGGCGATGCCCTGGGGCTTGTCCATGGAGAAACGCACGCCGACGGGTTTTCTCTCGAACTTGAACTCATCGAAGATGGCGTAGTCCAGCTGATTTGCGCTCATACTTACCTCCCTTGCTGCCCTGATTATAGCATCCGGCCTGCCCCCTGCCAAACGCGGTTCTTCCCCGAAGCTTGGAATTATATGGGGTAGCGACCCATGAAATCAAGGTCAGCGACAGTGTGGCGGCGGGTATGGCCCGAACGCCAGTACGGCACGATGTAACCGTGGCCTGCGCTTCCCCGTAAGGGACGTCGGGGGGTTACGATTGGCGTCGGGTGGACATCCAGATGATGAGCCCGATAACGACGATACCCGCCCCAATCACAATCCACCACCAGCTGGCGAAACCTTCCTCTTCGGCCTGGGGCGGCAGCGCTGTCGTTGGCGTCGGTGTCGGCGTTGCCGGCGGCGTCGTTTCCGTCGGCGTCATCGTTTCGGTCGGCGTTGGCGTTGTCTCCTCGGGAGCTACCGGCGTGGTGGGCTCGGGTTCGGCGGGAGGCTCGGTAACCGTGTAGCTGCCGGTAAGCCCGTTGACGTTGACATCGTACGTGCCGGCCGGCTGACCGCTCAGGGTGAAGTCGACATTACCCGTCCCGCCGGCCGCCAGCGTCACCGTCGTCGTATCTATCACCGCGCCGTTGACCGTGAGCGTGACGGCGTAGTCCCCGGCAGTGCCGCCGCTATTGGCCACGGCCACGGAGACGGTCACTGTCTCCCCGGTCTGGCTTTCCGTCGGGCTGATGGTGAGGTTGGCGACGGAGAACTCCGCCGGGGCGGGCGGCGGCGACTCACCGGTGATGGTAAAGTTGGTAAAGTGGTCCACCCCGGTGGCGGTAATGGTATTGGTGGCCGGGTCTACGGTGCATTGCAGGACGGTCCACTGCCCGGTGGCTTCATTATAGAAGGCGATGGTTAGGCTTGTCTCGGCCACGCCGGGGGGTATGTCGGCGTCATCGTAGGTGAAGGTAAGCGTCAGCCCTGGAGTGAAGGCGGCCCCCGAGGGACTCAGGTTGAAGACCGGCCCGACGATGTTAACACCGGGCGGCGGCGGCGGGGGATTGCTGACGACGGTCGCCGTGATACTGGTCAGGGGATTGTTGTTGCCGTCCCGGGCGGTGGTGCCGGCATTAATGCTGAAATTCAGCACGCCATTGTCGGAAGTATAGTTGTAGTTCTGCTGTACCTGGCCGTAGCCGTTGGTATTGAGATTCAGCGTCCCTCCGGTGACGTAGGTGGTGGGAATAGTGGTGCCTGGCCCGGGCGACTGCGACGGGTAGTAACCCGTGGCCTGAATAGTGAAGTTGTAGGGGTTTTCGTCGCTGTCGTTGTTGGTGATGGATAGCGTGGCCGTCTTGGCGCCGGCAGTTGATGGTGTGAAACCCAGGACGAAGGTGGTGTTGTTGCCGGCGGCGACGGGCGTGGTGGGCTGCTGGACGATGGAGAACATGGCGGCATCGGCGCCGCCGAGGACAGGCGGATTGGTCAGGTTGAGGATGCCCGTCCCGGTGTTCTGGATGGTGAAGGTGTACGTACCGAAGGTATTTATCACCTGAATACCAATATTAATATTGCCGCCGTCGGCGATATTCGTCGTGTCCAGCATGACGTTCATCTCCGGGGGCAATATGTTCAGCGTAAAGGTGGCGGCGACGCTGGTGTCCTGACCACCGTTGGCAGTGCCGTCGCCGTCGTTAACGGTCAGGTCAAAGGTGCGCGCGACGCCGTTGGAGGGGGTGGAGTAGGTGAGGTTGCGTATCAGCGTCTGCACGTTGGCCGGGGTGGCGTCGGCGGTATTGAAGGTGATGACGAGGTCGTTGCCGCCCTGGCCGTCGTTGACGGCGTGGACGGTGCCGATGGCCGTCGCGCCGACGTTGATGGTCTCGCCAGCGACGATGGTGGCGTCACCGCCGGAGGTGACATTGGTGCCATCGACGCCGAAATTACCGTTGACGGTGCCGGCGGTCTGGGTTACGGTGAGGTTGCCGCCGTTGAAATCGGCCGAGTCGATATCGGTGACGGTGGCGTTGCCGTTCTGGTCGATGGCCACCGGCGGGCCGCCGGCTGCCACGTTCACCGAGTCCCCGTTGAGATTACCCACCACCGGGCGGTCGTTGACGGCGGTGATATTCACGGTCACGGTGGAGACAAGGGAGGGTCCGTCAGCGTTATCGGCCACCGTGACAGCCACAGTTCGGGCGGTGGTGTTCGGGTTTTCGGAGACATTGGCAAAAGTGATGTTTTGCAGCAGGGTAGAAAGCAGACCATCGGCAGCGAGGGCGGTGAGGTTAATAACCAGGTCGTTGCCGCCCTGGCCGTCGTCGGTGCCGTCGACCGTCCCGATGTCCGTCCCGCTGACGTTAATGGTCTCGCCAGCGGCAATGGTGGCGTCACCGCCGGATAGGACGTTGACGCCATCGACACCAAAGTTATCATTGGCAGTACTGTTGGTGATGGCCAGGGTTACGTTGCCCCCGTTATAGCCGGTGCCGTCGTCGGTTACCGTCGCATCGCCGCCGTTATCTATCTTGACGGCGGCAGCGTTCTCCTGGTAGGTGACACTATCGCCGTCAAGGTTAGCGATAACCGGCACCGTTGCGGCCAGTACCGGGCTGACCGTCAGGATAGATAATAGGCTGGCCACGGCCAGCAGGCTGACGATAACGGGTATGCGGCGAAATAGCTTTTTACGCATCACCTTAAACATCCTTACTTTAATATATAAAAGTTACTATAATTATACACCTTCTTGTCAAATAATACACCGGTAATTATAGCCCCCAGGGGTACGTATGTGCCCGTTTGGAGAAAAACGGGACAAAATATGCCTTTTTCAGAAAATTCGGGGTGCTTTGGGCGGCGTCGGGACAGGGATGGCTGCCTATTCGTTTACCGACACCTTTTCAATGCACTCGGTGGCGTCGGCGGGCCGGAAAAAGCGGCGCTGGAAATAGAGGGCGACGTTCACCAGGCCGATGAGCACCGGCACCTCGACGAGGGGCCCGATAACCGCTGCCAGGGCCTGGCCGGAGCCGATGCCGAAGACGGCCACCGCCACGGCGATGGCCAGCTCAAAATTGTTGCTGGCGGCGGTAAAGGCGACCGTGGCCGTCTTGGAGTAGTCTGCCCCCGCCTTCTTGCCCATGTAGAAAGAGACCAGGAACATGACGACGAAGTAGATTAATAGCGGCACGGCTATCCGGAGCACGTCCAGCGGCAGCTGGACAATTACTTCCCCCTGGAGCGAGAACATGACGACGATGGTAAACAGCAGCGCCGCCAGGGTGATGGGGCTGATTCTGGGGATGAACTTCTGCTCGTACCAGTCTGTTCCCTTGACCTTCCTGAGGACAAAGCGGGAAAGCATCCCCCCGAAGAACGGAATCCCCAGGTAGATGAAGACGCTCCGGGCGATTTGTCCGATGGTGATGTCCACCGCCGCGCCTTTCAGGCCGAAGTAGCCCGGCAGGACGGTGATAAAAACATAAGCGTAGACCGAGTAGAAAAGAATCTGGAAGATGGAGTTGAAGGCCACCAGCCCGGCGGCGTACTCGTTGTTGCCTTTGGCCAGCTCGTTCCAGACGATGACCATGGCGATGCAGCGGGCCAGCCCAATCATAATCAGGCCAATCATGTACTCCGGCATCGGCCAGAGATAGCCCAGGAAGAGTACCGCCAGCAGGAACATCAGGACGGGGCCGATGATCCAGTTCTGGACGAGCGAGAGCCCCAGTATCCGCCAGTTGCGAAAGACCTGGCCCAGCTCCTCGTACTTGACCTTGGCCAGGGGGGGATACATCATCAGTATCAGCCCTACGGCGATGGGGATGGAGGTGGTGCCCACCGAGAGATAGTCCAGGAAATCGGCCACGTCGGGGACGAAGTAGCCTAGTCCCACCCCGGCCGCCATCGCCAGGAAAATCCATAAGGTCAGGAAGCGGTCCAGGAAAGATAACCCCGGGGTCTTACAAGCCGGCTGGCTCATCTTTGGGTCAGTTCCTCGATGAGCCGGGCGACCCGGGCCTTGATTTCATCGCGGATTTGCCGCACCCGCGCCAGGGGCTTGCCCTCGGGGTCTGCCAGCCCCCAGTCCTCGGTGGGCACCGTGGTTACCGGGCAGGCGTTCTGGCACCCCATGGTAACGGCTTTATCGATACCCTCCATCATCTCCGGCGTGAGCAGTTTCGGCTTGCGATTGCCGATATCAATGCCCTCTTCCCGCATGGCCGCGACGACGGTGGGATTGACCTTACGGGCCGGTTCTGAACCCGCCGAAATGGCCTCGGCTTTACCCGCCGCCATACTATTGAAAAAGGCCTCGGCCATCTGGCTGCGGCCGGAATTGTGTACGCAGATAAAGAGCACCCTTTTCACGAACCTGCCTCCATTGCCTACGCTAAAGCTAGTTTCGGGATGGCTGGCATAAGCCGGGCCCGAGCCGCTGCGCCTCTCTGAGATGTGCTCGGTCGGCTACGGCCACCGGGTTATCCTTCAGGCCGCGCTCGATTGACTCCAGGAAACGCAATAGATAGTCTACTAGGCCGGTCTTGTCAATGGAGTAGTAGGCCCATAGACCCTCCCGGCGCACCTTGAGGAAACCGGCGGCGTAGAGGATATTCAGATTGCGCGAGGCGCGGGTCTGCGATATGTCCAGAACCTGCATCACCTCGCAGACACAGCACTCCCGCTCCAGCAGGAGGTTCAGTATCCGGAGCCGGGTCTCGTCGGACAGGGCCTTGGCCGCGCTTACTAACTGACGCACGCTTGCTTCCTTATATGCGCATATTTGATTATATTTTATCATGTCTCACTGACGGCGTCAATCGGGCCGGAATTAATGAGCAGCACAGCCGGGCTAGTCGTAGTCGCCCGGCTCGTCGGGCAGCCCGCAGGTTCCGTCGGCGCACTCGTCGGTACTGGCGGCGCGCCACTTATCCACGGGGACGCTGGCGGCGTGGCTGTAATCGGCCACCTTCCACAGGGGGCTGGTCTCGCCGCCGACGATGATGATATTGATATTATCCGGGTTGTTATAGGGGGCTAGCAGCGCGTCGTCGGGGAGCTTTTTCCAGGAGGCGTAAGGCTCCACGCCCTTGTAGGCCTGGGAGGCCACCAGCATGTCAATATTGTCGTTTTTCCAGAACTGTCCCGCCGGCATCTTGATGTTCTGCGACATCCAGCGGGCGAAGTCCTGCTTGGTCTTAAAGCCCTCGTTCTCCTTGAGGTTCCGGGCCACCAGTGGGTCCAGGATGATGGTCGCTGCCGAGTTCATCGGGGGCATCGCCGCCAGCTGGATGTTCAGCTCCTCGATTAGCGATCGCTGGGAGGCCGCCCCGTAGCTGTTGAGGAAGGCCCACCCCCGGAAGATACTGACGACACTCTCCTCGGCCTTGAAACCCTTGGTCACGTGGAAAGGCTCCCAGACGCTCCTCTCCTCGTTCTCGGCGGCGCACATATTGTTGTAGGTGTGATTGTTCCCCTGGGAGCTCCACAGCGTCTGCCGGGGCTTGGCGAATCCCCAGCAGATGCTCATTAGCGTCCAGGCCCGCCCGATGACCGAGTTCGCCATATTGACGGCGCTGAACGCGCCGATGCCGCTGTTCATGCCAATCTCGTTGCGGATGGGCCCGTTGACCAGCAGCATCGCCTCGAAGGCCGTCGTCGAGGGCATCAGCGAAGGCTGTCGGGTGGAGGCGACGGCCAGTATCACCGGCAAGTACTCCGGCCTGGCCCCGGCCATGACGGCGATGACGGCGATTTCGCTTACGGTGTGCCGGACGGTCTCGCGGGTGGCGAACATGAAGGTCTCGGCCACCACCTCGTCCGGGGCGGCGCCGGTGCCGGTCAGCATCTGCTGCACCCGCTCCTCGGTGGGGAGGATGATGGGCAGTCCGTCCGTCCACCCCTTTTCGTAAAAGAGGCGCTGCAGATTATCTTCCGTGTCCGGTTTGAGGAAGGTCGGGGCGGGGGCGGCCTCGGGTGGGGTGGCCGCCGCAGGGGGCGCCTTCTTCTGGTGGACGGGTTTGGTCAGGACGGCGATGACTTCCTCGATGACGGGCTTACCGGTATCCGGGTCGTTGCCGACGATGTATTTATCGAGGGCTTCGGGGGACAGGCCGATGACCGGGTGAGGCGTGAAGACGAAGGGCAGGGTCATGGTGCCCGGGTTGCTCTCCACCACGCTCTTGAACCCCAGCGTCGAGACGGGGGCCGCGGGGATACCGTATTTCTGTTCGAGCTTGAGGCTGCTGGCAGCGACCGCGCCAACGCAGCCCGGTCAGCCGGCCACGCCGACGACGGCGGCGTGCCCCTTCTCCTTGATTTCCTCCCAGAGGTCGTCGTTATCATCCATGAAGACGTTGCCCGGCTTGCGCTTACGCACCGTGGTCACCGACGGCATGTGTTCGGCAAACCACTTCTGCAGCTGCCGCATGAACTGGTAGCTCCCGCCGAAACCGGTATCCACCAGGTAGACGGTCTTATTGTCCAGGCTGTCCAGCCGCTTGGCCGGGGGGCCCGAAGGCGCCGGGCCGCCCATGCCCGGCGGAGTCCTGCCTCTAGCCGATGGATTGGCACCCATGCCCGGTGGAAATGCACCCGGAACCCTCTGGACTCCGGCTTCGGGGCTCATTACGTTATCTAATAGTTGAATCGGCATTATCTTCCTCCGTCAGATTTCTCTAGGTGGGGCCCCGGCTGTTACGGCCTTTTCTGTGGTTTAACCCAGGTCAAATCCTCGCGGGCCTTGCCCCACCCGGCCTCGTCAGCCCCCTCGAACATGGGGCCGGGGTTCTGGCGTCTCTCTTCCATGCGCTGCGCCATCAGCTTCTCCTGCTGCTTCATGCCTTCCGGGGTGGTATAGTTGACGAGCCGCTGAGCAATGTTCTGCATCATCTTCTCCGGTTCCGGCATCGGGAGGATGTAGAGCACCTCGTCCTCAATCCCCTTCTTGAGGATCTTGGCCAGCTCCTCAGGGTCGATGCCGTAGGAGTAATGCTTGCGCATGAAGGCGATTGTCTTTTCGTTGGTATTGTAACCGGTGTTGGCCAGGTGCTCGGGGCGGGTATAGCTGGACTCGCCGATGTTGGTGCGGATGCCGCCGGGGCAGAGGCAGGAGACGCCGATGCCGTAAGGCTTGAGCGCCATGTAGTAGGTCTCCATGAGGTTGATAACGGCCGCCTTGGCCGCCGAGTAGGGGGCCGTCGTCGGGCCGCCCATGAGGCCGCCCATTGAGGAAACGGCGGCGATATAGCCGCCCTGACCGGCCTGAATCATGCGCGGTACGAAGGTCACCAGGCCGTTGATGACGCCGCCCAGGCAGACGCCCATCACCCAGTCGTAGTCCTCGAAGGTGGAGGCCTCGGCCGGGCCGAAGGCGTTAACCCCGGCCGTGTTGAATAACATCTGAGGCGGACTCCCGTAAACCTTTTCCACCTCGTCGGCGGCGGCTGCGTAGGCCTTTCTATCGGTAATGTCCAGCTTGATGGCGTGGACTTCGGCCTTTTTGTCTTTGAAATAGGCCATGGCCTCATCGATATGGTCCTGGCGGATATCGGCAATGACGACCCGGCAACCCGCTTCGGAGAATACCTTGGCCTGACCCAGGCCGGCCCCGGAAGCCCCCCCGGTGATGAAAAGAACCTTACCCGCAAAATCTTTCATGATTGCCTCCTGCCAATAACAGGTATTCCCCGCAGCTAGGCCGTTTGTTGATTATTTCTCTATAAGGTACTATATAATAACACGCCAGCGCAAGAAATATATCTTGCCCGCTGGTAAAGGATTTTATGCGGCGAGAAAGACATGGCAATAGTTCGGTCTCGGTTACCGCTGTCGCGGCGCTGGCGGCCTTAGTTATCCTGGCCGGTTGGCTGGCGGCCTGCAACGGGCCGCCCGCGGCGACCACCACGCCACCAGCGACAACCACATCGGCGCCGCCGTCTACCTCGCCGGAACCGACCACGACCCCGCCGGAGGCAACCACGCCACCGCCGACCACGCCGCCATCAGAACCCCCGGCCACCACGACCGCGCCGGAACCGCCCACGGCCTACGCTATGAACTACGTCGTCGTGGATACCGGACAGGAGCAGTGCTACAATAACTCCGCCGCTATCGCCAGCCCGGCGCCGGGCGGCGCCTTCTACGGGCAGGATGCCCAGTATGCCGGCGCCCCGCCCGCTTACCGCGACAACGGCACCGGGGCCCAGCGCAGCGACCCCAAGACCGGCAACCCCGCTGACTATCCCCAGGGTCACGGCCCGCAGGGGGATGCCGTTCGCATCTATAATTACGTGCGTTGCGTGCGCGATGCTTGAAGAGGGTTAAATTTAACCGGTGGCGATTCTTGACATAATTCGGTTCTGCCTACGGTAACCCCGGCAATGAAAAATCGAGGCTAAGTGGAGCCAAGGTATCAATAGGTAGTACTGTAAAGTATTTTAATTTGACCTTCGTTCTCAGCACATAGAGTGTGAGGTTCAAGTCCAGAAAAGTGGGCGGTACTGCCCAATACGCTGAACTAAAACGTTTGAGTTAGAGTTTAGTCTATAGCCATCAAGCTGGTGTATGGTGCCAAAATGAGGTATTACACGAGCCTTTTTTCCGAACTTGATTAGCCATTTATTATTTCAAGTACTCGGCGAGGAAACGAAGAACAAATTTCATAAACTCGACCACATCATCTTTCTTATATTGGTCGAACCGACCATGGGCAGCGCAGTTCCCGATTTCCGACTTAGCAATGATTTCTTTATGGATAAGCAGCGTATAGACTTGTTTTTTATATAACTTCTCGTTGAGTTGTTGTAACGTATCACGCTTGTCAGTTTCGATGTTATGGGACTGGCAAAGCCTCCTGATTCCATCTTCCAGTACGGCACGAATGATTACGGCGGCGGCATCTTTATAGTCGTGGTCGAGAAGCACTTCTGCTTGCACAAGGATATCCGAAAAAACCTCAGCAGAAATCAGAAGCTTGTGATCTGTAATAAAGCCTTGTAGCCAATCGGCTCGTGCGGCTTCTAGCACCCCTTTCATTGCAAACGCATTTGGGTTCATCTTCTTAAGTTCTTGAACGTAGATGCTATCCTCGGAGGCAAGGCGACTTAACAGATTTATAGAACTCACGCGAAGCTCGAAATACATATCGCCTGGCAATGTACCATCGTCACTTCTACGGAACGTCTCACAAGCGTCCTTCGCCTTACTAATAAGTTCATTGAATTTGGAAAGAATTTCCTCATGGTTCTTAGACAACTTTAGGTTGGATTTCTCCATAAAACCAACTCCTTGCGGATAGTTCTACATTCACCGCCGTCTGCTTAAAAACCTCTAATTTATAAGATTCTAATATAAGAATTCATAGAAAGTAAAGATGGTTGTTCCTGCCCAAGAGCGACCATAATCCTGTTCAGGCACGTCCGCTTAAAAACTAACTGCTCATTGAAGAACCAATAATAGCCAAATCTAATTTTCGGATTGTGTTGGCATTTATCAAGAGTAATGCCAGGATCCCAAAAATCGACCAAAGGGGATTCGAACCAACATTTGAAGGCGAATTTTGTGGGATGAAAAGAACTTTGCTGGTTTTGAGGCTAATCTTAAAATTTGGTGGAGCCGGGGGGATTCGAACCCCCTACCTTTTGACTGCCAGTCAAACGTTCTCCCAAGTGAACTACGGCCCCGTGAGCGTACCTTAAATTTAGCATAAATA
>DAOULO010000072.1:0-20927 GCA_034420195.1 Dehalococcoidales bacterium | reverse complement strand
GGTGCGGTAGTTGATGGTCTCCGGCTTGGTCACCTCGCCGTAAGACCAGCTGCGTATCTGCTCCGGCGAGGCCAGCGATATACGGACGGCATCAAAATCGTTAATCTCGAACATCTTCGTCTACCTCTTTCGATTCGGCGGGTTCGGCGTTTTCTTCAGTTTCCGCAGCGTCTTCTTCGGGCGTTTCAGCACTGTCTTTAATCTCTTCAACACTGCCTTCGGCGGCTTCGGCGCTGGCTTCGGTGGCTTCGGCGCTGGCTTCGGTTTCCTCGGGCGCATCCGTCACCAGTTCGTCGGTTTCCTTACGCCCCTCGGCAATCTCCTCCTGGAGTTCCTGCGAGAGCTTGAGGGCCTGCTCCTCGGCGGTCATAGCCGGGGTGGGCTCTCCGGCCAGCTCGGCGGCGGCCTCGGCTTCCGGCGTAGCGGTCTCTGCCTCCGCCGTGGCGGCCTCCTCTTCCAGCTTGAGACTGTCCTCGATGGTCTCCTCGGTGGAGGCTATCTGGGTCTCTTCCTCGTTGATGACCTCCAGCGCCAGCCCCAGGCTCTGCAGTTCCTTGACGAGCACCTTGAAGGACTCGGGTACGCCGGGCTGGAGGATATCGTCGCCCTTGATGATGGACTCGTAGGCCTTGGCACGGCCGGTAACATCGTCGCTCTTGATGGTGAGCATCTCCTGGAGGTTGTAGGCGGCGCCGTAGGCCTCCAGCGCCCAGACCTCCATCTCGCCGAAGCGCTGCCCGCCGAACTGGGCCTTGCCACCCAGCGGCTGCTGGGTAATGAGGGAGTAGGGGCCGGTGGAGCGGGCGTGCACTTTATCTTCCACCAGGTGGATGAGCTTCATCATGTAGATATTGCCCACGGTGACCGGCTGGTCGAAGGGCTCGCCGGTGCGGCCGTCGTGGAGGCTGACCTTGCCGTAGGTGGGCGGGGCGAACTTGCCCTCCCGGTTGACCTTCTCCACCACCTGCTCCAGCGCCTCGGGCTTGAGCTTGCGGGCGGGGATGTTCAGTTCTTCCAGCCAGATGCGCAGGCCGATGTCCCGGGCCCGGCCGCGGAGCGACTCGTCAAAGACGGCGTCCCCGTCGTAGCCGCGGGCGTCCACCCACTCTTTGGCCACGTCCACCTGGTAGGGCGTCCCATTGCTGCCGGGATTGGGGTCAACGGCGCCCGCCTGCTGGACAATCCAGGTACGGCAGAGGGCGTCCTCAATGGTCATGTCGTCGGCGCCGTCGAAGACCGGCGTCAGCGCCCGGAAGCCGAGCACCTTGGCCGCCCAGCCCAGGTGTGTCTCCAGTACCTGGCCGAGGTTCATGCGGGAGGGGACGCCGATGGGGTCGAGGATGATGTCCACCGGCGTGCCGTCGGGGAGATAAGGCATGTCCTCCTTGGGGGCGATGATGGAGATAACCCCTTTATTGCCGTGGCGCCCCGCCAGCTTATCGCCGACGGAGACGCGGCGTTTCTGGGCAATCCAGACCTGCACCCACTGGTTGACGCCGGCGGGCAGGTCGTCGCCGCCCTCTTTGCTGTCCTTGCGAGTATACACTTTAACGTTAATCACTTTGCCCCACTCGCCGTGGGGGACGCGCAGCGAGGTGTCTTTTACCTCGCGGGCCTTCTCGCCGAAGATGGCGCGCAGCAGCTTTTCCTCGGCGGAGAGCTCCGTCTCGCCCTTGGGAGTAATCTTGCCGACCAGGGTATCGTCGGGGCTGACCTCGGCGCCGATGCGGATGATGCCGTCCTCATCGAGCTCGCGCAGGCTCTCCTCGCCGACATTGGGGATATCGCGGGTGATTTCCTCCGGGCCCAGCTTGGTATCGCGCGACTCTACCTCGTGCTTGTTGATGTGGATGGAGGTGAACATGTCCTCTTCGACCATGCGGGACGAGAGGATGATGGCGTCCTCGAAGTTATAGCCCTCCCAGGACATGAAGGCCACGGTGACGTTCTGGCCCAGGGCCAGCTCGCCGTTCTCGGTGGCCGAGCTGTCGGCCAGCACCTGGCCGGCCGCCACCCGGTCGCCCTTATCCACCAGGGGGCGCTGGTTGATGCAGGTGCCCTGGTTGGTGCGGACGAACTTCATCAGGTCATATCTATCTTCGCTGCCGTCGTCGCGGGTGACGGTGATGTGGTACCTGGTGTTGCCCTTTTCATCAATGGCGCCGGTAATATCGGTCACCACGCCGGCGTGGCTGGCGAAGACCACCTGCCGGCTGTGGCGGGCGGCCTCCGACTCCATGCCGGTGGCCACCAGCGGGGCCTCCGGGCGCAGCAGGGGCACGGCCTGGCGCTGCATGTTGGCGCCCATCAGGGCGCGGTTGGCGTCGTTGTGCTCCAGGAAGGGCGTCAGGGCCGTGGCCACACTGACCACCTGCTTGGGGGAGACGTCCATCAGCTCGATTTTCTCCGGGGCCTCCAGCAGGTAGCCGTCGCCGAGGCGGGTCTCGATGCGCTTTTCCCGGAACTGGTTGTTATCGTCCAGGGTGGCGTTGGCCTGGGCAATGATATACTTGTCCTCCTCGTCGGCGGGGAGGTAGATAATCTCGTCGGAGACGAAGGGCACCACCTTCACCGGGCGCTCCTTGAGCTTGGCGAGGCGGCGGAACACCGGGTCGGTAACGACGGTACCGGCGGCGATAAGCGCTTTGCCCTTGCTGTCGGGCACGGCTTCGACGATGGTGCGGCCACGCAACCTCTCGTCGTGGCTGTCCAGCTCCTTGATGACGCGGCGGTAGGGCGTCTCGATGAAGCCGTACTCGTTGATAATGCTGTAGGTGGCCAGCGAGCCGATGAGGCCGATGTTGGGGCCTTCCGGCGTTTCGATGGGGCAGATGCGGCCGTAGTGGGAGAAGTGGACGGCGCGCACCTCGAAGCCGGCGCGCTCCCGCGAGAGGCCGCCGGGGCCCATCGCTGAGAGGCGGCGCTTGTGGGTGAGCTCGGCCAGGGGGTTGGTCTGGTCCATGAACTGCGACAGCTGCGAGCCGCCGAAGAACTCGCGGACGGCGGCCACGATGGGGCGGATATTAATCAGGGCGCTGGGGGTAATCGCCTCGGTGCCGATGATGCTCATGCGCTCCCGCACCACCTGCTCCAGCCGCAGGAAGCCGATGCGAAACTGGGTCTGCACCAGCTCGCCGACGGTACGCACGCGGCGGTTGCCCAGGTGGTCGATGTCATCGCCGCTATCCTGGCCGTTGTTAATCAGGATAATGTGCCGCACGATTTCGACGATATCCTCCCGCGTCAGGGTACGCTCCTTGAGGCTGACCTTTAGCCCCAGCCGCTTGTTGAGCTTGTAGCGGCCGACGCTGCCCAGGTCGTAGCGGGCCGCGTCGAAAAAGAGGTTCTTGATGAGCTTACGAGCGTTATCCAGCGAGGGCATCTCACCGGGGTGCAGCTTCTTGTAGATGTCCAGCAGGGCCTCGTCCTCGTTGGTGATGGCCGGCTCCTTGTCCATGGTGGTCTGGATAAAATGGTGGTCGGAGAGGCCGTCCTCGGCGGCGAACATCTGGAGCAGTTCCTCGTCGCTGCCGTAGCCGATGGCGCGCAGCAGCGTGGTGATGGGTATCTTACGCTTGCCGTCTATCTTGGCGGAGACGACGTCGCGGTTGGAGGTCTCGAACTCCAGCCACGCCCCCCGCGTGGGGATGAGCTTGGCCTGGCAGAGCTGGCGGCCGCTGACGGGGTCTTCCTCGGCGGTGAAGTAGACGCCCGGCGAGCGCAGCAGCTGGCTGACGACGACACGCTCGGCGCCGCTGGTGATGAAGGTGCCCTTGGCCGTCATCAGGGGTATGTCCCCGAAGAACAGCTCCTGCTCCTTGATTTCCCCGGTCTCCTTGACCAGCAGCCGCACCTTCACGTAGAGGGGGGCGGAATAGGTCTGGTCGCGCTCGTGGCACTCCTGCTCGGAGTGGCCGGGGCGTGGCTCGCGGAACTCGTAGGCGACGAAGGTAAGCTCCAGCCGGTTGCCGGTGAGATCTTTAACCGGGGATATCTCTTCCAGCAGCTGCTTGAGGCCATCTTCCTGAAATCTCTGGAAGGAATCCAGCTGCACCTTGATGAGGTTGGGTACGTCCAGAACATTGGGTAGCTTGGCATAGGACTTACGGGTGGCACGGGATACGGAATCGGGTACGGGGGCTGGCGGCGTCAAAACCATCTCTGCTCCTTAGGCAACGCTACAATACTCGTGCTGATGCGGATGAAACGCTAGAACGAAGGCATGCGCGTATACGGCAATAAAGACACATGTAATAGGGAGGATAAGACAAAAAACACTTGGGGCATTATTACAAATAAATAATACCATTTACCTACAATCCTGTCAAGTCCCCGGGAGGGGTTTTTTATGACAAATGGGACTATTTTCTGCCCATTTGGGCAGATTAGTGAAAAAACTACGGGCTAAGCCGCGGATGATACGAGGGTGGCCAGGGTGGGAATAGATAACACCGACGGGGCGGTGCGGGGAGGAAAAATTAAAATATCTCCTCCGGACTGCTATAATAAGCTCGTAGCATGAACAAGCTGACGCGCAACCGACTGATACTGGCCGTCCTCAGCACTACCGCCGAGGAGGTGGGCATCTGGGCCATCTGGCGCTGGCTGCTGCCCGAATTTAACATTCACCTCTCGGTGCCGGTGCTCATCGGCATCATGGCGGCCTGGGGGGTCTTCAGTATCTGGCTCTTCGTCTTCACCACCCGCGCCCTCAGGAAGCAGGGGCCGGGGGGCCTGCCCTCGATGGTCGGCACACGGGGCCAGGCCGCCAGCAAGCTCACGCCGGAGGGCATGGTAAAAATCAAGGGCGAGCTCTGGGGGGCCGTGGCCCGCAAAGGTAATATCGCCGCCGGGGACAAAATCCGCGTGGTGGGCGAGGACGGCCTCAAGCTGGTGGTAGAGAAAGCAGACAGGGACGAAAGTTAAACATTAAAGAGGAAAGTAATCACGTCGCCGTCCTGAACGATATAGTCCTTGCCTTCCAGGCGCAGCCGCCCCTGTTTCTTGGCCTCGGCCAGGCTGCCGCAGGCCACCAGGTCGTCGAAGGCGATACCCTCGGCACGGATGAAGCCTTTCTCCATGTCCGTATGGATTTTACCAGCCGCTTTCAGGGCGTTGGTGCCCCGCTTGATTGACCAGGCCCGCACCTCGCCGGAGGCGATGGTGAAGAAGGTAATCAGCCCGGAAAGCTCGTAGGACGCCTTGATAACGCGCTCCAGTCCGGACTCCTTCAGGCCGTAGCTCTCGCGGAGTTCCCTCGCCTCGTCGGCCTCCAACCGGGCCAGCTCCATCTCCAGCTCGCCGCAGAGGCTGATGACGCGGCACCCGTTGCCCCGGTGCTTTTCGCCCAGCTCCCTTTCGAGGGCGGCCGCCCCGGCAACCTGCGCCTCGCCGATATTGACGGCGATAAGCAGGGGCTTGGCGGTGAGGAACTGGTAGTTATGGATGATGCGTTCCACCGCCGGCTCCAGGTCAAGTTCACGCAGAGGGCGGTCGTTTTCCAGTTCGGTCTTGAGTTTTAGGAGGACTTCCTGCTCCTGGAGGAGGCCCGCCCGCTCCGGCGGCTTGGCCCCCTTGAGCGACACCTCCAGCTTCTCCAGCCGCCGCTCCATGATGGCCAGGTCGGAGAAGACCAGCTCCAGGTTCATCGCGCCGATGTCGCGCCCAGGGTCGAGGCTGCCCTCGGGGTGGGGGATGCTGTCATCCTCGAAGGCGCGGACGACACAGATTAGGGTATCCACGGCGCTCAGCTGGTTCAAAAGCTCCCCGCCGATGCCCTTATCCCCGGCCAGCGTCCGCACCGAGGCCCCCACGTCAATGTACCTGGCCTCGGCGGGCACCAGCTTCTTGGGGCGCAGCATCGCGTCGAGGACTTTAAGGCGCGGCTCGGGCACCCTGGCGGCGCCCACGTGGGCCGGCTGGCCGGCGGCATGGCCTTTAACATCGGCGCTGCCGCCGGTGAGGGCGTTGAAGATAGTGGTCTTGCCGCTCTGGGGCAGGCCGATAATGCCGATAGCGATACTCATCGGTAGCAGCGCGGCGGCGGGAGGCCGCTAGCGGCCTTTCTTGACGATTTCCCGGGCCTTCTTGAGGGCCAGGTCTCGCTCATCGGTGGGCAGCTTGTCGTTGGCGGCCAGGTGGAGCAGGACAAGCAGGGATTCGTGGGAGGCGAGGTTGCCGAGCTGCTCGATGGCCTGCATCCTCATCTTATTGAAGAGCTGCATATCCGTGGCGATGCTGGCGAGCTTCCTCAGCTCTTCCGTCATGCCGCTTTCTTCGGGCATTTCCGTCATCCTGGCCACCTCTCCTGAAAGTGGTCAACCGGGGCGCTAGTACACCCCGTAGCGATTATTCCCTATGGGCGGCCTTTTGTCAACACCGTGGACAATGATAGCCTCCGGCGTGCCGCAGGAGAGGGGGAGATAAGAAAAGAGGGGCTGGCGCCCTTCTTCGCAGGTTATTCCCCTATTTCCCCCTCTTGCATTCTAGCCATCGCAGCCCTATGATGAACTCGTTATCATTGGACAGGAGAGCTTACGTGGCATCAGGGGATGACATACTACGATATTCTGCCGACGAACTATTCTATGAACACCTCAACTTAGGTGAAAAAGTCCTTTGGACTGGAAAGCCCAATCTCAAGATGCGGTTTAACTCGGCTGATTACTTTCTCATACCCATATCTATCTTCATGTGTGGCTTTATAGGATTTATGGTGAATCTAATCTACGGATGGTTTGAGGGAAACATGCCCGTAATACCCTTAGTCTTCTTCGTGGTGTTCGGCGTAGTTGTAATAAATTATGCTTTCGGAAGATTCTTTGTAAAAGCCTGGAGGAAAAAACGCACGTTCTATGCTTTGACCAACCGCAGGGCCCTCTTTATTTACAAAGGCAGAAGACAAATTTTCAGCGAAGTAACGCTGGATAATATTGACACAATCAGTAAAGATGTCCGCCCGAACGGTAACGGTACAATTAAGTTTGGAGATGAGCGTCGCTCCGCTCCCTTTTTTTCTGATCTGCCTGTAAACAGCGGGCTTGAAAGATTTTCAACTTATACCTCAACGATACGTTTCTTGGATATTGATAATGTCAATCATGTGTTTAACATGATTCAGGAAGTTAAGAAAAGTACTCATCAGCAGTGACCCCATACCCCCCCACACACACAAAAAGAAAAGGGGCATGACCGTTCAAATCATGCCCCTTAACTATTTCCTTTAGCCCAGCTAATTAACAGCAATAAACAGCGGGCACATTACCAGCGTGATGGTCGCCAGCAGCTTTACCAGCACGTGCAGGGAAGGCCCGGCGGTGTCCTTGAGCGGGTCGCCGACGGTATCGCCGACGACGGCCGCTTGATGGGCCAGGGTGTTCTTGCCCAGGACGTTGCCCTTATCGTCCTTGAGCTGGCCGTCCTCAATCATCTTCTTGGCATTGTCCCAGGCGCCGCCGCCGTTGTTCATGAACGAGGCCAGCATGATACCGGCGATGGTGCCCACCATGAGCACCGCGGCCACCACCATGGCGGCGTCATAGCCGCCCGGCAGGTAGCGGAAGACCACGCCGATGACAATCGGCCCCAGCACCGGCAGCAGCCCGGGGGCAATCATCTCGCGCAGACCGGCGCGGGTGGTGATGTCCACGGCCTTGCCGTAGTCGGGCATGTGGGGATGGGCCGGGTCTTTGGGGTTGAGAATCTCCGGGTCGGCGCGGAACTGGCGGCGCACCTCCTCGATAATCTTGGAGGCGGTCTTGCCGACGGCCTTGATGGCCCAGGAGCTGAAGAGGTAGACAATCATGGCGGCCAGCAGCGCCCCGACGAAGACCTCAATGCGGGCGATATCGACGATGTTGTAGAGGCCCGTCTCGCCGAACTTGATGAAGGAGACCCTATCCAGGTAGGCCTGGAAGAGGAGGAAAGCGGCCAGACCGGCCGAGACCATGGCGTAGCCCTTGGTGAGGGCCTTGGTGGTGTTGCCCACGGCGTCCAGCCGGTCGGTAATCTTGCGAATCTCCGGGCCGGCGCCGGCCATCTCGTTGATACCGTTGGCGTTATCGGTAATCGGCCCGAAGGTATCCATGGAGAGCACGTAGGGGCAGGTCATCAGCATGCCCATGGTGGCCACGGCCGTCCCGAAGGCCCCGGCCCCGAAAACGCCGCTCTGCTCGCCCATCCAGTGGGATCCCAGCAGCGCCAGGCCGATGACGATGGCGGTGGCGAAAGTGGTGGCGTAGCCCACCGACAGCCCCATGATGATATTGGTGGCCGGGCCGGTCTTGGAGGCCTCGGCGATTTCCTGCACCGGCTTGTAGCGCGCCTCGGTGTAGTACTGGGTAATGAAGACGATGACGACGCTGGCGACGATGCCAATCATGCCGGCGCCGAAGAGCCACCAGTTGCCCAGCATGTAGTAGACCGTGACGGCCAGGCCGGCCACGGAAAGCCCGATAGCGACGAAATAGCCGCGGTTGAGGGCGTTCATGGCGTTCTCGCTCTCCTTGGCCCGCACGCAGAAGATGCCAATCATGCTGGCAATCATGCCGAAGCCGCGCACGCAGAGCGGGAAGAGTATCCAGGCGATGTTATCGGTGACCAGGTAGGCGGCGATGCCCAGTATCATCGCCCCGATGTTCTCGGCGGCGGTGGACTCGAAGAGGTCGGCGCCGCGTCCGGCACAGTCGCCGACATTATCGCCGACCAGGTCGGCGATGACGGCCGGGTTGCGGGGGTCGTCCTCGGGAATGCCGCTCTCGACCTTACCGACGAGGTCGGCGCCGACATCGGCCGCCTTGGTGTAGATGCCGCCGCCCAGCTGGGCAAACAGCGCCACGAAGCTGGCACCGAAGCCAAAGCCGACGATGAGGTGCGGCGCAATCTGTGGGTTGGAGTTGCCGCCGTAGGCGAAGAAGATGACCGTGACGCCGATGAGGCTGAGGGCGGTGATGAGAAAGCCGGAGACGGCGCCGCCGCGCAGGGCCACGTTGACGGCGTCGGTCAGGCTCTTCTGGGCCGCCGCGGCGCAGCGGACGTTGGACTTGACGGCGATGTACATCCCGATGAACCCGGCCAGGCCGGAGCAGAAGGCGCCCACGAGGAAGGCGACGCCGGTGCGCCAGCCGATATCCAAGGCGCTGAGGCCCTTGACCTCGGTGCCGCCGAGCACCCCCACCAGCACCCCGATGATGATGGCAATGGCCACCGAGTACATGGCGATGGTGGAGTACTGCCGCTTGAGGAAGGCCCAGGCGCCCTGGAAGATGATATCGCCGATTTCCTTCATCTTGGGCGTGCCCTGGGGTCGCTTAAGCACGTTTCTGGTGAGAAAGATGGCAAAGATGATGGTGATTATCCCGGCAACGGGGACAATCCAGAATATTCCTGGTAGCATTTCACCCCTTTCCTAGTTCGGCTTGAGAAGCTCAAACTAAAATTTAGTATGTTCACCTGGGGGCAGGTCTCCGGCGGAGATGGGCCGCCCGGCTAGTTTGGAGAATTAAAAAATAAAAGCAGAAGTACGATGATACTCCTGCCTTACGTAGCTAGACTGTTTTGCGAGTTTCGCCACGTAAGAATTATATACGATAACGACCGGGTTGTCCAGCCTGTATCCAGAGTACCAGTAGGCCGCGCGCGCCGGCCTGCCTTAAAACTTGATGCGGGGCAAGTCGGCCTCTTTCATACTGTCGGCCATCGTCCAGAAAAAGGCCTCGCCGGTATATATCTGGAACACGGCCAGCAGGGGGTTATCCGGCCGGGTGATGCCGAAGTTCTTGACGAAGGGCCTCTCTTTGATGCACTTTTCCCGTATTTTGAGGTCTTCGATAATCCTGACCTTACCGGAGACCCGCATCACCTTGCTGAAGTCCTTGGCGCAGTAGTAGACCTCCACCTTGGGGTTCTTCTGGAGCTGCTTGTAGAGTGCCTTGACCGTCTGCGCCTGGAAGTAGAAGCCGGTCTCGTCGGCGTACCACATCCCCAGGGCCCTTACCCGGGGCTGGTCGCCCTCCACGGTGGCCAGGTAGCAGGTGGAATTATCGTTGGCGAATTGGGCGCAATCCTTGATATCCATTTCTCAGACTTACTCCTTTAATGCTGGCCGAAAGGCGGCGTGGTCAACGCCGGCCCGACGTATTTATGCTCAACCTTTTTGGTGACGTCCGGCAGGGGTACGCCCTGCTTGGCCAGCTGCTTCTGCAGGGCCTTGATGTCCACCTTCTTGGGGCTCACCCCCGACTGGAGGGCCAACGCCGAGGCCGTACCGGCCGCCTCGCCGAAGGCGATGCAGTGCGGGATGAGGTTGAACCACTCCTGGACGTGCTCGTCGGAGGAGAAGGCCCGGCAGGCCACCAGCAGGTTGTCCACGTTCTTGGGCAGCAGGCAGCGGTACGGAATGTACATCAGCGGGTGGTCGAGCGACTCCTGGCCGCGGTCGAGGTCGGGGAAGATGGCAATAGTGTCCTCGAAGGGCTGGTTATCGGAGAGGTCTTTCTGAGTAAGTTTGTACTCGCCGATGAGGCGCCGCGAGCTGCGCGTACCCAGCTGCGGGGCGGAGAGCACGATAAAGCTCTTCTCGAAGCCCGGCATGTTGGCCTTAAAGAAGTCGTAGGTCTTCATCATCTTCTGGCGGCCCTCGAACTCGACGCGGGTAAGCTCCTCGACGTCAATCTGGCTCTTGTTGGGATAGCGGTTGTGGAACCAGACGACGGCGTCCTGGTCGGGGAGATTGCTGGTGAGAAAGCCGCCGAAAGCGCCCGCTTCCATGGCCTTACGCGAGAGTTCCATGGCCTGTTGCGGGTTTTTCTGGCGGAACTCGTTCACCCTCTTGAGGTCAACGCCGTCCACCCAGAACACCAGGGCCAGGTTGGCGATGCGGAAGTTGGGGGGAATATTGGTCTCGAACTCGACGTCGGCGTAGGGGAGAAGGTCACCGTCGCCGGTGGCGTCGATGACGACCTTGGCCAGCACCGCCTGACGGCCGCTCTTGCTCTCGAAGATGACGCCCTTACACTTTTTGCCTTCCATGATGGGCTCGGTGCCCCAGGAGTGCAGGTAGGTCTTGACGCCGGCCTCGCTGACCATCTCGTTGAGGATGTACTTGGAGATTTCGGCATCGATGATGGCGGCGTAGCTGACCCGGTCGAGCCGCGTCATGAAGAAGCTGCGCTGGAAGTAATAGCGGACGAGGTCTTTATCCAGCGAGCCCCAGTGCTCCGGCTGGGGGAAATCCACGGCGTTGCGGGCGATGAGGCGGTCAATCCACTCCTGGGTAATGCCGATGATTTGCTGCTGGCCGGTGTAATCGGTGAGGAGGGGAATGATGGTCACCAGACCGCCGGTGCCCATGCCGCCCAGACAGCCGTAACGCTCGATAAGTACCGTATCGGCGCCGTTGCGGGAGGCGGCTACCGCCGCCCCGATACCGCCCGGCCCACCGCCGACGACGACGACATCGGCCTCGTAGCAAACCTTGGTCTCTCTGGCGGGCTCTTTGATAGTTTTCACAGTGGCCTCCTGAGGTGAATTGGATTTTTGTTGTTTACGTGCTGTAACTCGTCTCGTAAAAGGATATAAAAAGGGGGAGGGGTGTGTCAAATAATTGGGGGGCTTACACCACCCTGCCCTACTTTTCGGTGTTATCTATTCCCACCCACGCCGCCCTCGGCCCATTCACAGCTTAGCCCGGAGGTTGGGAGTGGGGAAAGCAATTCACGGGTAAGGACGCAGCAGACCCGGGGCGGGTTGGGTGGGAAAGAAAAACTACGGGCGGCGGGGCGGGGCTTATTTCGCCCTGGTTTTAGCCCCCTGGAGCGCCTTCTTCACCTCATCATACCCCAGCTCAAATGCCTTGATATTGATATCGCCCACCTTGCCCTTGAAACGCCCCAGTATCGCCGCCTTGGCCGTATCCAGGCTTATCGGCAGCAGTCCGGTGCCGTAGAGCGCCCCCAGCATGACCACGTTGGTGGCCTGTAAGCTCCCGGCGGCCTCGGCCAGCTTGGCGGCGTCCAGGGTAATCACCCGGTCGGTAACGGTGTGGAGCTTGGCGACAATAGCGTCGATTTCGGGGTAGCCGCTCCGACCCAGGAAGACAGTGAACGGCAGCACCTTGGTGGAGTTGATGACGACGACGCTGCCTTTGGCCAGGTACTGGATGTTGCGCAGGGCCTCGGAGGGCTCCACGGCGATGAGGACATCGCACTTCCCTTCCGGCGTCATCGGGGCGATGACATCGCCGCCGAGGCGGATATTGGAAAAGACCGAGCCGCCGCGCTGGGCCATCCCCAGCACCTCCGAGCCCTTGACGGCCACGCCGTCCTGGACGGCAGCCGTGCCCAGCAGCTCGGAGAGGAGCACCACCCCCTGGCCGCCGACACCGCTTATAATTATGTTAAGTTCTTTCTTCGTCGTCATATCACGCTCCCGGTTTAATGGCATCGTGCGGGCAGACCTGAGCGCAGACCCCGCAGCCGGGGCACTGGGTGGCGTCCACCGCCGCCTGGCCATCCTCCATGACGAGGGCCGGGCAGCCCAGCAGGTTGATGCATATCTTACAGTCGCAGGAGAGGCAGCGCTTGGCCTCGGCCACGGCCTGTTCTTTAGTCAGCCCCAGCTCGACCTCCTTGAAGTTGCCGCGGCGCTGCACTACCGGCAATGCCGGCATGGCGGTGCGTTCTTCCGGGGCGACCCCCCAGGTATCGATAATGAGCTGGCTCTCGAAAACAGCCTCGCCTTCCCTACCCACCTCCAGCGGCTCGCCCCTGAGGAACCTGGCGATAGAGATAGCCGCCTTACGGCCCGCCGCCAGCGCCTGGATGACCGTGGCCGCGCCGGTGACGGCGTCGCCGCCGGCGAAGACGCCCCTGACATTCGTCGCCAGGGTCACCGGGTCGGCCGGGATGAAACCGCCGGATACGGCGGCATCGGCCGCGCCGTTCAGGAAGCTGAGGTCGGGCTCTTCCCCGACGGCGGCGATAATCAGGCCCGCCGGGATGACGAACTCGGAGCCGGCCACCGGCACGGGGCGGCGCCGCCCGCTGGCATCGGGATTGCCCAGCTCCATCCGGAGGCACTCCAGCCCGGCGGCCTTGCCGCCTTCAACGACTATCTTATTCGGGCCGGAGAGGAGAGCCAGTTGGGCGCCCTCGGCCTCGGCCCCGGCGATTTCCTCAGCGATGGCGGGCATCTCGGTGCGGGAGCGCCGGTAGGCGATGGTGACGTCCTTGAAACCCAACCTTAAGCAGGTACGGGCGCAGTCGACGGCCACGTTACCGCCGCCGACGACCACGACCTTGTCCGTTACGGGCGGCTTGCCGCCGGTATTCACTTGATGGAGGAATTCAGTACCGTCAATGACGCCTTCACTATCTTCGCCGGGGATACCGAGCTGGCGCCCTTGGTGCGCCCCCACGGCCAGGAAAACAGCATCGTAGTCTCGCTGGAGGTCGGCCAGCTGGATATCTTCACCGACCCGCGTGTTGAGCTTGATTTCCACGCCGAGCTTCTTAATAATGCCCGTTTCGGCGGCTAAAATATCGCGGGGGAGGCGGAACTCGGGGATACCCACCGCCATCATGCCGCCCAGCTTACCGAGCGCCTCGTAAATGGTGACGCCGTAGCCGGCCTTACGCAGGTCGTAGGCGGCCATGAGGCCCGCCGGCCCGCCGCCGACGATGGCCACTTTCTCCTTTTGAGCCGTGGCGATAGTATAATCTTCTTTGTAATTGCCGTACTCGGCGGCCGCGCGCTTGAGGGCGTTGATAGCGATGGCCGCCTCCACCTCGCCGCGGACGCACTTCCCCTCGCAGGGGCGCGTGCAGATGCGCCCGATGATGCCGGGGAAGGGCAAGGTCTGTTTAATTAAGGCCAGCGCTTCATCGAACTTACCCTCTTTCATCAGCCCCACGTAGCCGCGGATGTCAATGTGCAGGGGGCAGGTGGCCTGACAGGCCGGGGGACTACCGGCCAGGCACTTTTCCTTGTCCACCACGTAGGGGACGGCCTTCTCGCCGGCCTTGCGCTTCTGGCGCGCGTCCAAAATATTACAGAGGCGGCGGGCCACCACCAGCGCGGGGCCCTCGTATTTTATAGCCCGCTCCATGACGTCGATGAGCTTGGGCAGGTCGAAGGCGTCGACGACCTCGACGAACTTGACGCCGGCGGCCCGGGCCAGGGCCTCGATTTTGATGTCGTGAGTGCTGTCGCCGGTGGCGCCGGGGTGCGGCTGGAAGCCGGTCATGCCCGTCGTCGAGTTGTCCATGACCACCATCGTCAGGTTGGCGCGGTTGTAGACGGCGTTGAGCATCGGCGGAATGCCGGAGTGGAAGAAGGTGGAGTCGCCCAGGTGGGCGACGACGGGGACATCGAGCACCTGCGCGAAGCCGTTGGCCAGCCCGAAGGCGCCCCCCATGCAGACGGCGATGTCGTCGGCGTTGAGCGGCGGCGTGGCCGATAAAGCGTAGCAGCCGATGTCGCCAGTCTTGACCGCCTCCTTGCCGGTAGCCTGCTGGTAGCGCCGGGCGGCGATGTTGATGGCGTAGGCCGAGGCGCGGTGGGGGCAGCCGGCGCACATCGTCGGGGGGCGCAGCGGCAGCAGGGCCTGTGTCTCTTCCTTAATTTTATCTATTTCGGCGAAGTCCACCGGAGGCTCGACGCCGGTAAGTTTGGCCAGCGCCTCGGCGGCCGGGCGCGTCCCCAGCTCGCCGACCAGCGAGATGACGTCCTTGCCGTGAATCTTGGTGGCGATTTTCATGTCGTCGGCGACGACCTTGACGGCCTCCTCGACGAAGGGCTCCAGCTCCTCGATGACGAGCACCTCGGGCACGGCCTCAAGCATTTTTTGGGTGAGCTTCACCGGCAGCGGGTAAGGCGTGCCGATTTTGAGGACGGAGACCTTGTCCGCCAACCCCAGCCACTGGATGGCCTCCAGGGCGTAGCCGTAGGAGATGCCGGAGGCGATGACGCCCAGTTTGGCGCCCGTTTTCAGGTCGAGGTGGTTATAGGGCAGGCCGTCCACGGCCGCCCGTATCTTTTCCATGCGTTGCACCAGCAGGCGGCGGTTCTGGCGGAAGTTGGCCGGCAGGCAGACGAGCTTGACCGGGTTCTTGACGAACTTGCCCTTTCGCCTCTCACGGTTGATGCCGCCCAGCACCACGTCGCTGCGGGCGTGGCCGATGCGTGTCACCGAGCGCAGCATGAACATCTGCCCGAACTCCTCGGAGAGGCGGAAGGCGTCGGCCATCATGTCCTTGGCCTCCTGGGCGGAGGCGGGCTCCAGCACCGGGATATAGGCCTGCCGGGCGATGTAGCGGTTGTCCTGCTCGTTCTGGCTGCTCCACTGGCCGGGGTCGTCGGCGGTAATCAGCACCAGGCCGCCCAGCCCCATGTAGCTGGCCGACATCAGCGGGTCGTGGGCCACGTTGACGCCGACGTGCTTCATGATGGCCAGCGACCTAAGGCCGCTCACCGCCCCCGCCATGGCCACCTCCAGGGCGACCTTCTCGTTGACCGACCACTCGGCGTACATCCCGGCGGCCTCGGCGGCGGCCACCAGGGCGGTGGTAATCTCGCTGGAAGGCGTGCCGGGGTAGGAGGCCACCACCTGCACCCCCGCCTCGATGGCCCCGCGGGCGATGGCCTCGTTGCCCAGCATGAAGAGCCGGGCGCCGGGGGCATCGGAGGTTATCGTTATCTCGGCTAGCTTATTCACTCAAATCCTCCTCGCCAGAGGCTTGTTCTTCACCGGGCAACCCATAGCGGATTAATCATCGGATGGCAATTTAGGTGGGATAAAGCCTGGTTCCGATTATATTCTACACGTTCAGCGGCGTATTTGACAAACGTTTGACAGATAAACAAATCAGGTACTATGATGATGACACGCCATCAGGATAAGGGGGAATAAATGGATACCAAGGAATTTGCCGAGAAATACATCAAGGCCGAGGACGAGGCCTGGCTCAAGGGGAACGTCGACGCCCTGGACGAATTCGAGCACGCCGATGTCGTCTACCACCTGACGCCGCCGCTGCAGGATGTTGTCGGCCGGGAGGCCCACAAGCAGTTCATCACCATGGCACGGCAGGCCTTTTCCGATATCAAAATTGATATTAAGTACTTAACCGGGGAAGGCAATCTCGTGGGGTTTTTATATCATGGCAGCGAGAAGTTTACCGGCGAGTTCCCGGGACTGCCGCCGGGGAAAGGTCAGGAAGTAACCGCCAACGAGCTCTGGCTCTTCCGCCTCAAGGATGGCAAGGTCAGCGAAGGCTGGATGTACGGCACCACCGCGGGACTGGTCTAGCCCGCGGCTCTAAAACATAATTACGTTGCGGATGACCTCGCCCTGCTCCGAGGATGCCAGCGCCTCGTTAATCTGCTCGAAAGGATAATGTCCGGAGACAAGCCCGCCCAGCTTGAGTCGCCCCGCCTGGTATAGTTCAATCAGGCGGGCAATATCCATCCTGAGTCTCACGGCCCCCATGGCGCTGCCCGTCAGCTTTCTCCCCCTCATGAAGTCGGTCGGCGTCCAGGCGGAAAGCTGCTCCCCGTGACCGTGCCCGATAACGCACGTGGTGCCGTCCGGTGCCGACATCAGGAACCCCTGCCGCAGTATCTCGATGCCCGCCACCGCCACAATGACGTAGTCCGCCCCGCGACCGTACGTTATTTCCTGCACCGCCTTGATGGGGTCCTTCTCTTTCGCCGCGTTGACCGTGTGTGTTGCGCCGAAAAGGCGCGCCCTCTCCAGCTTGCTGTCGCGTACATCCACGGCGATAACCGGAAAAGCCCCCACCTGACACGCCCCCTGGATGGCGTTCAGTCCCACACCCCCGCAGCCGATGACAGCAACACTGCTGTTGGCGGTAACCCTGGCGCGATTCATCACCGCCCCGAAGCCCGATATTACCCCGCAGGCCAGCAGGCACGCCCTATCCATAGGCAGGTCTGGGGGCACTTTCACCAAATGGGGTTCCGGGATAATGGCATACTCGGTAAAGCCGGCCACGGCGCCGGCGTACTGCGCGATACGCTGGCCCTTTTTACTGGTAAACCTCCCCTCCCCGAACAAATACAGCTTATTGGTCTGGCATAAAGCGGGGCTGCCGATGCGGCAGTAATAGCACTGCCCGCAGCCCTCGGGGATGATGCTGGCCACCACCGCGTCGCCGGGCTTGACGTAGCCGACTCCCTCCCCCACTTCTTCGACGTAACCCGCGCTTTCATGACCCGGGATAGCCGGGAGGGGGCAGGCGCCGTGCTCCCCCTTAATCGCGTGGATATCGCTGTGGCAGATAGCGGTCGCCGCCAGGCGTATCTTAACGTCCCCCTTCCCTACCGGGTCTAAAACGACCTCTTCGATTACCAGAGGCTGGCCGAATTCGTAACAGACTGCCGCTCTCATTTCATGCCCCCACCATAACGGGATTTGGCTCCATAGCTAGAAGCAGTCTATACACCCCGGTCGCCGGATGTCAAACGGGCGCCGTTTGCTAATGAAGCGCCGGAAAGAGTAAACTGAAAACTAATCATCAACCCAGTCAGGAGGATTGAAGATGGCCGCCAAGAAAAAATACGCCAAGTACATCTACGAGTACGACCCCAAGATGTTCCCCAAGGAGCGCCGCCCCGTCATGGCCTATATGGACAATAACCTGGCCGAGGGCAGCAACTTTTACCTGATTCACTGGATACTGCCGGGGTTCGGCATGCAGCCGGAGTGGGATTTTCCCTACGCCGGGCACCCGCCCCACATCCACAAGGACGCCGAGCTGCTTTTTCACATCGGCACCGACCCGGAAAATCCGATGGACCTGGGGGCGGAGGTCATTATGTACCTGGGGCCGGAGCTTGAGGAGCACCACATTACCCGCACCTGCTGCATCTGGATACCCCCCAATTTCATCCATTCCCCCTGGAAACCGGTCCGGTGCGACCGTCCCTGGATATTCATGGAGTTCAATCAGGGCCCGGTGCATACGGAGAAGTCCTACCGGCAAATCCTGCCCCAAGAAGCCCGCGCCAGAATGGACTGGTCGATGTGGCCGGACGACAAATACCCGGAGATAATGGTCTAAACGGCGATTAAATAAACCTGCGGAGGCTAACGTGGTTTACAAGATAAATATCAAGAAGTGTTTAAAGTGCGGCCTTTGCGTCACCCAGTGCCCGCATCAGGCGATTGTGGTGGACGAGAAGGTCAAGGAGGACGACGGGCTAATCCTCTACACCACCCGGATAGACACCGATAAATGCACCGAGTGCGGCGAGTGCCTCGCCTACGAGTGGTGGTGCCCGGCCAAGGCCATCGTCAGAGTATAAGATGAAATACAGTCAATATTTTCTCCACGAACTGCCCGACGCGCAGCGCTTCAAGGGTTTGGCCAAGATGCCGGCGATGGTGGCCTTTACCGATAACGACATCATCTCTGGGAGTAAATACTTCTCCGTGATGCTCATGGGCGAGGAGGCGACCAAAGGGGCCGGGCACGGGCCCCATATCCATCAGGACCCGGAGCTTTTAGTAGCCCTGGGCACCGACCCGGATAATCCCCGTGACCTGGGCGCCGACATGGAGATGTGTATGGGGCCGGAGATGGAGAGCCATATCATTACCGAGTCCACGATGATATGGATACCGGCCAACTTTGTCCACTGCCCGTTCCGGGTACTGAAAGTGCGGCGGCCCTTCCTCTTCATCCAGTGCCAGTACGCCCCCAAGCTGACGGAGACGTCGCTCAAGAAGCTGGTGGCCGAGGAGATGCGCGACAAGATGATATTCATCGACGCCGACGGCCAGCAGCAGGACGCCTGATACGGCGTTATTTGTAGACGCCGTACTCTTTGGTGAACTCAATCATGGCCTTGAGGTTGTCCGGGTTGACCTCGTCGGTGGAGGAGCGCGGCGAGATGATGTAGCCGCCGCCCTTACCCACCACATCGATGAGCTGCTTGCAGTGGTCTTTGACCGCCTGCACCGTCCCCACCTGCAACAGCGACGAGGGGACGTTCCCCTCGATGCAGATATGGTCGCGCAGGATTTCCTTGGCTTTGAAGATATCCGTCCGGTCGAAGCGGGCCAGCATCTTGCCCTTGGGGAATTCCAGCAGGTACTCCAGCCGCGAGGTGCAGTTGCCCTCGAAGAAGACGCAGGGCGTGGCCCCCCGCTCGATGAGGGCCAGGACGAGTTTCTTGAAGGTGGGCCAGTAGAACTTATCGAACTGCTCCTTGGAGAGGAAATCGTCCGAGCCGCGCGTCACCGTCATGAACATCCGGGTGTTGCCGTACTCATTGGGCGGGGGCATCGGTCTTTCCAGCGTTTTCTGGAGGACGAACTCGCAGAGTTCAATGAGCTTGTCCGGCTGGCGGAACATGTCCATCATCACCCCGTTCATCCCCCGCATGGAATGGGAGAGGACGTCGTAGGGGGGCATGGCCGCCCCCTGGAAGTACTGCGGGAAACCCATGTCCCTGACCAGGTTGTTGAACTTATTTATTTTGCCGCGCCAGCGGCGCATCTCCCGCCCGGCCTGCTGCAGGGTGCGGATGGTCCGGTTCAGTTCCGGCTCGGTAAAGGCCATCGCCAGCATCTGTGTCGCCATCGGGCTGCCGCCCAGGTCGGAAAGTCGCGGCAGTTTCGCCAGCCCCTTCAGCCTATCGCTGCTGCGGGGCATGAACACCCGCAGCATGTAGTCGGAAGGGTCGCTCATATAGAGGTCGAACTCATCGGGCTTCATGTTGTCCACCTCGATGGACTGGTGCCCCTGGTACGGGTCGACCCCGTAGCCCGGCCAGCGCATTTGCTTCGGCTCCAGGATTTCCAGGGCCTTGCCCGGCTGGAAGGGCTGCGGGAAAATCATGTCCGGCTGGAATACCTTGAGGGCCTTCTCGTAGGCCGCGTACCAGGCGTCGAAATCGTAGTAGGCAGCGGAACAGGGGATGCCGGCGTACTTGGCGGGGAAATATCCCATGGCGCAGATAATGGGCACCCGGTCGGGCAGGCGGAGCTGGATGGCGTCGGTGATTCTCTTTTCTCTCTCGCGGCGGAGCTGGCGGGCGGTCTGGCTCATCTGGCTACCTTTCTGTAAATTTTAATGAAAGAAGCTAAGGATGCCGGGGGTAAACTATCATCTTATTTTCAACTGTCAGGCGATGCCTCGGCGATTACGTTTAGCGAAAGGGTTTGGGTTACCTTGGCCCAACCATCATCCACTTGCACCGTGAAGTCGTACGTGCCGGGAGCCGTCGGCGTCCCGGAGATGGTGCCCGTGGTCTCGTTAAGGTCTAAACCGTCCGGCAGGCTGCCGGTAACTATTGACCAGGTATAGGAGGGGCTATCGCCGAAGGTTTCAAGGGTTGCCGAGTAGCGGACTCCTACCTGAGCATCGGGCAGTGAATCTGTCGTCACCGAGAGCGGAAAGTGTATGCGCAGGAAAAGCTCCTGTGTCCAATAATGATAACCGCTGTCCACTCTCAAGGTAAGGCTCGACCCACCGGCCAGCTCAGGCGTCCCCGATATCACGCCTTCGGCGCCGTCCAGGCTCAAGCCCTGGGGTAAATTCCCTTCGATGACGGACCAGGTGTTACCCTGCTGATTACCGTACGTCTCCAGCTGTTGGGAATAGTATACGCCGGCTTCAGCGGCCGGCAAGGAGGCGGTACGTATCAGGACCGAGCCCTCTCCCTGAGCTAATACCACCTCATTGAGCGCCGTGACCACCATCTCCGGGGTCAGCAGGCTTTCGACATCATAATTCGGGTCTTTCTCGAGTTCGGCCGAGCATCTCTCGAGCAAATCGTTGGTGAGCCCGTTTTTCTGGCCGGTGGTTAGCTCCCGGTTATCATCCTTTTCCAGAACGTTGAAGACCCAGTAGCCGCCCTTCGTTTCAGTCTGACTATCACCCAGTGGCGTACTGACCTCGTTG
>DAOULO010000071.1:0-5275 GCA_034420195.1 Dehalococcoidales bacterium | reverse complement strand
GGGCTATATCATCGACCTGCCCGAAGGCGAGCCGGCGTAGGGCTTTTCGCCAGACCCCACCCCTTCTTTGATATCTATTCCCACCCTACCGCCCTCGTATCATCCGCGGCTTAGCCTGCAGTTCTATTGCCCGTGAAACACCCGTATGTTATCATTGATTTGTTAATCTCAAATAACGAGGTGCTCTTTGAAAGAAGATTTAGAAAAACTGGCCAGGCTGGAAGCCGAGCTTAAGGCCGGAGGTGGGGAGAAGGGGGTGGCCAAGCAGCACGACTCCGGCAAGCTCACGGCGCGGGAGAGGCTTGACCTTTTCTTCGATAAGGGGACGTTCCAGGAGATGGACCTGCACGTCCGGCACCGCTCCACCAACTTCGGCATGGATAAAGTGACCATCCCCGCCGACGGCGTCATCACCGGCTACGGGCAGGTGAGCGGGCGCACCGTCTGTGCCTACGCCCAGGACTTTACGTCGCGCGGCGGCACCCTGGGTGAGATGCACGCCCAAAAAATCTGCCGCATCATGGACTTGGCCATGAAGATGCGGGTGCCCATGGTGGGCTTCATCGATAGCGGCGGCGCCCGCATCCAGGAGGGCATCAACGCCCTGGACGGCTACGGCAATATCTTCTTCCGCAACTCGGCCGCCTCCGGGGTCATCCCCCAGGTATCGGCCATCATGGGGCCGGCGGCGGGCGGGGCCGTCTACTCGCCGGCCATGACCGACTTCGTCTTCATGGTCAAGAAGACCAGCTACATGTTCATCACCGGGCCGGGGGTCGTCAAGAGCGTCACCGGCGAGGAAATCGATAACGAGTCGCTGGGCGGGGCGCTGACCCACTCCACCAAGAGCGGCGTCACCCAGTTCGCCTGCGATAATGACGAAGCAGCCATTGGGGAAATCAAGCAACTTTTGAGCTATTTGCCTTCAAGCTGCGACGAGAAGCCCCCTTATATTACCCCCACTGATTCCCCCGGTCGCGCCGAGGCCGCCCTCGACGAAATCCTGCCCGATAACGCCAACAAGGCCTACAATATGAAGGACGTCATTAAGGCCATCGTTGATGACGGCGAGTATCTTGAGCCTTCGCGCCAGTTCGCCACGAACATGATTACCGCCTTCGCCCGGCTGAACGGGCACGTCGTCGGTATCATCGCCAACCAGCCGCAGTTCCTAGCCGGCTGCCTCGATATCAATGCCTCCGATAAGGCCACCCGCTTCATCCGCGGCTGCGATGCCTTCAACATTCCCCTGCTCACCATCGCCGATGTCCCCGGCTTCCTCCCCGGCAGCCACCAGGAGTGGGGCGGTATCATCCGCCACGGGGCCAAGCTGCTGTGGTGCTACGCCGAGGCCACCGTGCCCAAGATTACCCTGATTACCCGCAAGGCCTATGGCGGGGCCTATATCGCCATGTGCTCGCAGGGGCTAGGGGCCGACTACACCCTGGCCTGGCCCGGCGCCGAGATTGCCGTGATGGGGGCCGAGGCGGCCACGGACATCATCTTCAGTAAAGAAATCAAGGCCGCCGAAGACCCGGCGGCGCTGAAACAGCAGAAGATAGAAGAATATCGCGAGCTGCTCTATAACCCCTACGTGGCGGCGCGTATGGGCTACATCAACGCCGTCATCAAGCCCCGCGAGACGCGCGCCAAGATCATCGCGGCGCTGGAGGCGCTTAAGAACAAGCAGGAGACCCGCCCGAAGAAGAAGCACGGGAATATCCCGATGTAGGGGAGATAAATCCCCCTTAATCCCCCTTTTTCAAAGGGGGAAACTTAAAAAGGAAAAGAAAGCGTCATAGCTTCTCCCTTTGAAAAAGGGAGACCGAGAGGGATTTTATACTTTATGCCCAAAACTTTAGCCGAAAAAATCTTGAGCGAAAAGTCCGGCACCGACGCCAGAGCCGGCGATATCGTCATCGCCAGCGTTGACCTGGCCTTCGTGCAGGACACCACCGGCCCGCTGACCGTCCGCCAGTTCCAGGCCGCCGGCATGAGCCTGGCCGACCCGGCGCGGACGGTTCTGTTCATTGACCACGCCGCGCCCAGCCCCAACGCCAATCTCTCTAACGACCATATTTTCCTGCGCGACTTCGCGCACTCCTCCGGCGGCGTGCTCTCCGAGGCCGGCGACGGCATCTGCCACCAGATTGTGGCCGAGGCCTACGCCCGCCCCGGTGATGTCATCGTGGGGGCCGACTCGCACACCGTCACGGCGGGGGGGCTGGGGGCCTTCGCCACCGGCATGGGGTCGTCGGACGTGGCCGTGGCCTTCGGGCTGGGGCGCACCTGGTTCCGCGTCCCGGAGACCTTTCGCATCGAAGTAAGCGGCGCGTTCCAGAAGGGAGTGAGCGCCAAAGACTTCATCCTCCACCTCATCGGACTGATAGGGGCCGACGGGGCGACTTATAAAGCCCTGGAGTTCGGCGGCGATGCTGTCGCCAGAATGAGTATGAGCGGGCGCTTCACCGTCGCCAACATGGCCGTGGAGGCCGGGGCCAAGGTGGGGCTCTTCCCCGCCGACGCGATGACGAAGGAATATCTCAAGGCCGAGGGGCGGGCGCCGGACTACCGAGCGCTGGCCCCGGATAAGGGCGCGACTTACGAAAAGCAGATTAAAATCGACGCCGGTAAATTAGAGCCGACCGTCTCTAAGCCCCATACGGTAGATAATACCGCTCTGGCTAAAGAGCTCAAGGGCACCAAGATAGACCAGGTGGTCGTCGGCACTTGCACCAACGGGCGGCTGGAAGACCTGGCGACCGCCGCCGCTATCCTCAAGGGCAAGCAACGCAAGAAGTCGGTGCGGCTCATCATCGCCCCGGCCTCGCGGCGGGTGCTTACCGAGGCCCTGGCGGCGGGCATCATCGCTGACCTGGTAGCGGCGGGGGGCATCATCCTGCCGCCGGGCTGCGGGCCTTGCCTGGGGTTGCATCAGGGAGCCCTCGGCGACGGCGAGACCTGCCTCTCGACAGCTAACAGAAACTTTAAGGGGCGCATGGGCAACCCCAGCAGCTTTATCTACCTGGGCAGCCCGGCCACGGCGGCGGCCACGGCCCTGACCGGCCAGATTACCGACCCCCGGGAGGTGCTCTGATGCTCAAGGGAAGGGCGCACAAGTTCGGCGACGGCATCTCCACCGACCACATCATTCCGGGACGCTATGCCCACCTCAGGAGCAACCTGCCGGAGCTGGCCAAGCACGTCCTGGAGGACGCCGACGTAAATTTTGCCAAAAAGGTCAAGCACGGCGATTTCATCGTCGGAGGGCTCAATTTCGGCCTCGGCTCCTCGCGCGAGCACGCCCCCCTCGTCATCAAGATGGCCGGGGTCAGCGCCATCCTGGCCAAGAGCGTGGCCCGCATCTTCTTCCGCAACGCCATCAACCTGGGCCTGCCCGTCCTCATCTGCGATACCGACAAGATTAACGACGGCGACGAGCTTGAGGTTGACCTGGCGGGCGGTAAGGTGCGCAACCTCACCACCGGCGCCGAGCTTACCTTCGGCAAGATACCGCCGGTCATGCTCAAGATTCTCAACGAGGGTGGGTTGATTCCCTACATCCAGAAGCACGGCGATTTTAAGCTTTAGATATTTAGAGGAAACCTATCCCCCTGCCCCCTTCCCTTAGGGATTTGATGAAGGGAAGGGGGTATAATAGAGAGAGGGGCTGGCGCCCCTCTCCGCAGGCTACTCCCCTTTGGGGGTGGAGGTATGAACTGCGGGCTAAGCCGATGATGATACGGGGTGGCCTGGGTGGGAATAGATAACTCAGACGGGGTGGGGTAGGGGAAACAAGCGTACTAGAGAGGAAAGCTATTGGCTCATAAAGTAACCTTAATCCCCGGCGACGGGGTCGGCCCCGAAATCAGCGAGGCCACGCGGCGCGTCCTGGAGGCCACCGGCGTCAAGTTCGACTGGGAGATAGTCCACGCTGGCGCCGGCGTCATCGAGGAATACGGCACGCCCCTCCCCGATGCCGTCATCGCCTCCATCCGCAAGAACAAGGTCGCCCTCAAGGGCCCGGTGACCACCCCGGTCGGCACCGGCTTCCGCAGCGTCAACGTCGCCCTGCGTAAGGCCCTCGACCTCTATGCCTGCGTGCGCCCCTGCAAGACCTACCCCGGCGCGCCCACGCCGTTCAAGGACGTGGATATCGTCATCGTCCGCGAGAACACCGAAGACCTCTACGCGGGGGTGGAGTTCGAGGAGGGCACCGCCGAGGCTAAAGACCTTATCAAGTTCATCAATGAGAAAAAAGGTGATGTTATCAAGGCCGACTCAGGCCTCTCCATCAAGATGATTACCGAGAGCGGCTCGCGGCGCATCATCAAGTACGCCTTTGAGTACGCCCGCGCCTGCGGGCGTAGGCTGGTGACAGCCACGCAGAAGGCCAACATCATGAAGTACACCGACGGCCTCTTCCTGACCGTGGCGCGCGAGGTGGCTAAAGATTACCCGGACATTCGTTTCCAGGAGGCCCTCATCGATAACCTCTGCATGCAGCTGGTACGCCGCCCGCAGGAGTACGATGTCATCGTCGCCCCCAACCTCTACGGCGATATCATCTCTGACCTCGGCGCCGGTCTGGTGGGTGGGCTGGGGCTGGCCCCCGGGGCCAATATCGGGAAGGGGGCGGCTATCTTCGAGCCGCCCCACGGCAGCGCCCCCAAGTATGCCGGCCAGAACCGCGTCAACCCCATGGCCATGATGCTCTCCGGCGTGCTCATGCTGCGCCACCTCGGCGAGCAAAAGGCCGCCGACCGGCTGGAAGGGGCTATCGCCGCCGTCATCGCCGCGGGTAAGAGCGTTACCTACGACATGAAGCCCAACCGCGGCGACCCCTCGGCCGTGGGCACGTCCCAGGTCGCCGACGCCGTCATCGCCAAGCTGGGGAAATAGCGTCGCCCCGGAGCAGCCCGCCGCGGCGTTGCCGTAAACCCGAAGTATGTGCTAAAATTCCCCTGCAAAACCTGTTATGAAAGGACGGAGATGGATAAAAAAGAGATACTGGCCTTCATGACCAAAAACCACATCGCTTACCTGGCCACGGCGGAGGGCAACAAGCCCCACGTACGCGCCATGGGGACCTTCCGGGCCGACGAAAGGGGCATCATCTTTTCCATGCAGGCCGATAAAGACGTCTACCGCCAGCTTATCGCCAACCCCGAGGTCGAGCTGTGCTATTACGCCGACCGCGTGCAGGTAAGGGTTGGCGGGCAGCTCAAGCCGGTAACCGATATGGCGCTGAAGAAGGAAATTGTGGAACAGTTGT
>DAOULO010000070.1:0-24292 GCA_034420195.1 Dehalococcoidales bacterium | reverse complement strand
CGGTCAGGTCGAGGTCATCGCCTGGCCCCGCGTCTTCAGCCAGACGGAGGAGTTCTGGCAGGAGGGTAACGAGCTGGTGGTGCAGGGCAAGGTACGCGCCCGCGACGACGAGGTCAGCGTCGTCTGCGATAGCGTCAGCTTTTACGAGCCCCCGCCGGAGGGCGCCCCGGTCGAGAAGACCACCCCAGCCGCCGCACCGCCCGAGGCCAGGCCCGCCCCCGTCCGGGAGAGGCGCCGCCTGATTATCGATATCCGCCAGACCGACGACCAGACCGGCGACATCGACCGGCTCAACCGGGTGCTGGCCGTCCTCAAGGAATTCCCCGGCCGCGACGAGGTGCGCCTCAACGTGGTCAACGGCGAAGGGGCCGTCGCCCTCAAGCTCCCCAACCTGCAGACCGCCTTCGGCCCGCCCCTGCAGGAGAGACTGGCCGCCCTGGTGGGGGATGACGGCTTCCGCTTGGAGCCATTTTAGGCTATACTCTTATTCTGAGGAGACTGCCGATGAAAAGCTCTTTCAAGCTGTTCCGCATCGCCGGTATCGATATCGGCGTGCACTATACCTGGATTTTTATCTTCATCTTTATCTCCTGGTCGCTGGCCATGGGGTTCTTCCCGGTGGCCTACCCCGGCTGGGATACCCTCACCTACTGGATAACCGGCATCATCGCTGCGCTGATGCTCTTCGTCTCGGTGCTGCTGCACGAGCTGGCCCACTCGCTGGTGGCCAAGCGCCGCGGCATCCCGGTCAACAGCATCACCCTCTTTTTCTTCGGCGGCGTTTCTAATCTTGAGGAAGAGCCCAAGAAACCGATGGCCGAGTTCACCATGGCCATCGTCGGGCCGGGGACGTCGCTGGTGCTGGCGCTTATCTTCTGGCTACTCTACCTGATACCGGCCGACGTCACCAGCCCGCTGGCGGCCATGCTCAACTACCTGGCCGTGATAAATCTCATCCTGGCCGTCTTCAACCTCCTGCCCGGCTTCCCCCTCGACGGGGGGCGCGTGCTGCGCTCCATCATCTGGGGGGCCACCGGCGACCTCGTTAAGGCCACCAATATCGCCGGTCGCATCGGCCAGCTGATGGGCTGGGCACTCATGGGTGTGGGCGTCTACTTCATCGTCGTGGGTGATTTCATATTCGGCCTGTGGACGGTCTTCATCGGCTGGTTCCTCAGCGGCGCGGCCTCGGCCAGCCGCCGCGAGGTCGCCGTGCGCCAGAGCCTCAGCGGCGTCAAGGTCAGGGACTTCGTTGACCTCAACACGGTTACCATCCCACCGGAGACGACCGTGGCCGAGATGGTCGAGAACATCTTCCGCCGCCAGCACGGCCGTGCCGTGCCCGTCTGCCGCGACGGGACACTGCTGGGCATCGTCACCATCACCGATGTCCGCGGCCTCCCCCAGGAGAAATGGGCGACGACACCGGTGGCCGAGATTATGACCCGCCAGCCGCTCTACACCGCCGCCCCGGATGACGACCTGAACACGGTGATGAAGCTGCTGGCGCAGCACGACATCAACCAGGTGCCCATCCAGCAGGAGGGGCACTGCGTGGGGCTGCTCTCGCGCGCCGATATCATCCGGCACCTCCAGTTCCGCGAGGAGCTGGGACTGCCCAAGCGCTAAAGGACGAAATTACCTGGAGATGCATAAAGAAAAGCCGCCCACGGGAACCAGCTTCCGGCTGATGGCCCTGATGTTCCGCTTCCGCGACCTCATCCGGCCGCGGAAGAACGTCCTCAAAGACGCCGGCGTCAAGACGGGGGCACGGGTGTTGGACTTCGGCTGCGGCCCCGGCGGCTACATCCTGCCGCTGGCCAGGCTCATCGGGCCGACCGGGAAAATCTACGCCCTGGACGTGAGCCCCCAGGCGATACGGTCGGTCGCGGCCCTGGTGAAGAAGCACCGGCTCGCCAACGTGACGACCATCCTCGCCGACAGCGCCACCGGCCTGCCGGACGGGAGCCTCGACATGGTGCTCCTGTACGATGTCCTGCACCACCTGGAACGCCCCGACGAAGTCCTCGCCGAGCTGCACCGCGTCCTCAAACCGGACGGCATCCTCTCGATGAGCGACCATCACCTGAACGACGGGGAAATCATCGCCGGCATCACCGGCTCCGGCTTTTTTAAGCTAGCCAGGCGAGGCAAAAAGGTCTACAATTTCGCCAGAGTACCTCAGAGGGAGCGGCATGACAGCTGAGGATGCGCGCCAGGGGCACCGCCGCCGGCTGCGGGAGCGCTTCCTCAAGTCGGGGCTGGCGGGCTTCCACGACTACGAAATCGTGGAGCTATTACTCAGTCTGGGTACACCGCGCAAAGACTGCAAGCTACCCGCCAAGGAGGCCATCAAGCGCTTCGGCACGCTGCGCGGCGTCCTGGAGGCCCCCGCCGAGGAATTACAGCAAATTGACGGCATCGGGGCGCACAACGCCTTCGGCATCAAGCTGGTGCAGGAGGTGGCGCGGGAGTTCCTGCGGGCCAGGGCCCTGGGGAAGACCTACCTCAAGTCGTCGCAGGAGGTCTTCGACTACCTCTACCACGCCCTGCGCGGCCTCAAGAAGGAGGCCTTCAAGGTCATCTACCTGGATAGCCAGGACGGCATTCTGGATACTGTTGATATCGCCACTGGCACCGTCAACGCCAGCCCCGTCTCGCCCCGCGAGGTCGTCGAGGGGGCCCTGAAGCATAACGCCGCCGCCCTGATTTTCGCCCACAACCACCCCTCCGGCAACCCCGCCCCCAGCCAGAGCGATAAGGCCCTGACGCGGGAGATGGTCTACGCCGGCATCGTCATGCAGCTCAAGGTGCTCGACCACATCATCATCGGGGAGAACCGCTACTTCAGCTTCGCCAGTGAGGGGCTCATCGAGGAGTACCAGACGGACTACCTGAATCTGAAATTGCGGGGCACCGCCGAGGCCCGGCGGCGCCTCTACCGCGCCCGGCCACGCTCGCGGGAATAACCAACCGCTAGACCGAGTTCCCCTCCAGCCGCAGCAGGTAGCGTTTCATGTCCAGACCCCCGCTGAACCCGCCGATACCGCCATCGCCGGCCAGCACGCGGTGACAGGGGACGATGACGGGCACCGGGTTCCTCCCCAGGGCCTGCCCCACCGCCCGCGCCGCGCCCGGCCGCCCGATTTGCCCGGCCAGCCAGCCGTAAGTCCGCGTCTCGCCGCGGGGGATAGCCCGCGCCGCCCGCCAGACATCCCGCTGGAAAGGCGTAGCCAAGCTCAAGTCTAACTCATCGGGGAAGGCAACGCGGCGGCCGGAGAAATACGCCTGCAGGCGCGCGATTAAGTCCTGAAATAAGGCGGGGTTTCCGGTAGCATCCTCGGCCAGCTGCTGGCAGACTTCCTGTTCCGAGGGATGGGGCAGGATGAGGCGGCGCAGGCCCCGGGGCGAGGCCAGCAGGCCCACCCAGCCGGCATCAGTGCGGAAGACAGCGAAATAAAGCCCGGTCATACCCTTAAGACCGGCCCGCCAGGCGGCGGGCGTAGATAGCGCCGACGATAATGAGGATGATACCCAGGATGATGCTGACCAGGATTTTCACCAGCTGCGGCAGGTCCATACTCAGGAAATAGGCGTAGGTCATGATGGCGGCCACGATGGCCACGCCGTAGCTGACGGAATGGGCCTTGACGCCCTTTTCCTTAATCGCCCAGGCGATAAACCAGCCGATGAAGGCCAGCGTTGCCAGTGCTGCCACGGCGGCTGCCATAAGCTACCACCCCAATCCTTGGAAAAATTTGCCCAGGAAGGCGAAGAGCCCCACCGTGAGCAGTAGTGCTCCAATCTTGCCGACCTCGGACAGGTAGCTGACGTACTCCGCCGCCAGATAGCCGACACCGGCGATGCAGAGGAGGATACCAAAGCCATATAGTATATATTCCAGTTTCATGCTATTTACCCCCGCCGCTACCCGGGCGGCGGCGGTATGATTATCTCCTTGATAAGTGAGGGCTCGATATACACCCGGACGCGGCGCTCTATCTCGCCGCGGGTAATGACCATAACGGTATTATACCTCTCGTCCTTGGGGAAGCCTTCGGGGAGGATTTCGGCCGCCGCAATTGACCAGGTCAGTTCCGCGGATGCGAACGCCCCGGTGGAGATGGTTGCCGTGGCCAGGTCGGCGATTTTATCCTGGTCGTACCACAGGGTCACCGCCACGGGGGCCTCGTAGGCCGAGAAGCGGTGGTTAGCCACCGTGTAGGTGAACTCTATATCGCTGCCATCGGTGCTCACCGACGCCAGATAGCCGAACATTTCGGTGTCCCACTGGTCGCCCTCCACCCGCTGCTCGAAGACACCGTTATCCATGACGAGGCTATCGTAGACGCCAACGTACCCGTCGAAGACGAAGATAAGGATAATCCCCAGAAAACAGGCCAGGGCCAAGCCCAGGTAGAGATAATTTTTTCTTGCCAACGTCGCTCCCTCGCTCCGGGAACAGTATGGCACCTTCAGGCGTGGCTGTCAATATTCCGGCTAGCGAAACTCCGGCTCGATGATGCCGTAGTTACCGTCGCGGCGGCGGTAGAGCAGCCGCACCTCGCCGGCGTCGGCATCGAAGAAGAGGAAGAAGCTGTGACCGAGCCGCTCCATCTCCTCGATGGCAACTTCCTGCGTCATCGGCTCGATGAAGAAACGCTTGGTCTTGACCACCCGCCGCTCGCCCGGCTCCGGCGCCTCGGCGTGGTTATACCTGCCCCGGGCCAGGGGGCTGCCCCGCCCCCGGTCGTAGAGCTTACCCTTGCGCCGCTCCAGCTGCCGGGTCATCACGGCGGCGACCTTATCCACCGCCTGGAGCAGGTCTTCGCCGCGCTCCTCACCGTGAAAGACAGCGCCCCCCACGCCGCTACCGACCGTTACCCGCACCAGGTAGCGCTGCTGCGGCGATTTGGTGTTCTCCTCGGATACCTCCACCCTGACATCGATGATATCGGGCAGGTGCCGGTCGAGCTTGCTCAGCTTACGCTCGATGTAGCCCTGCACCTCGGGGGTTACCTCCAGGTTGGTCCCGGCAATCTGTAGCTCCATGGCTGTTTACTCCTGTACTAGCACTTTACTTACCGTTGCTTAATGTTTCTTAACTATGCTTAACTTTTGTTCACTAAACCTACGCCTCCAGGGCCAGCACCAGCCCCCACACCGCGGCGGCCCCGGCGGCCTTGAGCACGCCCGCCCCGGCGTTGAGGGTGGCCCCGGAAGTCGATACGTCGTCGAGTAAAATAATGCGCTTCCCGGCGACGGTCTCGGGCCGGGGGCAGGCGAAGGCCCCGGCGACATTCCGGTGGCGCTCGGCCTCCCCGGCCGACCTCACCTGGGGCGGGGCGTAACGCCGGCGGACGAGGCCGCTTTCCAGCACCGGCAGCCTGCCGAGCTTACCCAGCTCCCGGGCCAGCCGGGCGGACTGATTGTAGCCCCGCTCCCGCATCCGGCGGGGGTGCAGCGGCACCGGCACCAGCATATCGCCGCCGAGGGGGTACTGGCGGAGGTAATCGTGGAGGCAAGACGCCAGCTGGGGCACCAGCGCCCGCAGGTTGCGGTACTTGAGCTCGTGAACGGCCTGGCGTATCACGCCGTCGAAGAGAAAGGGGGCGCGGATACCGTCGAGCGCGTCCAGGGTGTCGTCGCAGCCGTCACAGTCCGCGCCCGGGGTCAGCGGGCGCCCGCAGCGGGGACAAACGGGGGGAAGGATAAACGGAAGCTGCTCGCGGCAGGCGGCGCAGATATAATCACCCTCCCCGCCGCAGCCGAGACACCAGCGCGGGAAAAGCAGGTCGAGTGCTATCCTCTTGAGACGCTTTACCGGAGGATGCACGTTCACCATCCGTATGCTTCAGCTGTGAAGAGGCCCTGGTTAGCGGCTGCGGGAGTTGTGGAGCGAGCCGCTCATGATGGGCTCGTTGATATAAACGTCACCGTTGCGGATTTTCAGATTATAGCCGCAATCCGGATTGGTGCAAATCCAGGCCTTATAGCGGATTGGCGCCCCCTGGCTGCCGAAATCGGAGAGGGGCACCAGGTCACCGCTGCCGCACTTCTGACACTTGGGGAAACCGAACTGTTCCATAGGGGTCCTCCTCCCAACCGAAATATGGTGTGAACCATTTTCAGTATACCCTAAAGGGAAGGAGGTTGACAAGGGTACCCCGGCGGACGGCGGGACGAAAATGAGGCCTGGCGGGCGAGTTAGGAGAAGACTTTCTGGCGCACCAGACTGATTAAGATGGCGGTGATAACGGGGTCGAACTGGGAGCCGCTGCAGCCGAGGAGCTCCTCGATGGCGCTGGCCGAGGTCATCGCCGGCCGGTAGGGCCGGTCGGATATCATGGCCTGGTAGGCATCGGCCACGGCGATGATGCGGGCCCCCACCGGGATATCCTTACCGCGGAGCGACTGGTCGAGACCGCTGCCGTCGTAGTGGTCGTGGTGGTGCGAGATTATCTCCACAACTTTATCGTTGACGAAAGGTTTGACCAGCGAGGGGCCGACGACGGCGTGCGTCATGATGTGCCGGTACTCGCCGGGGGTGAGCTCGCCGGGCTTGTTGAGGATGTTCGGGTCGACGGCGATTTTACCCACGTCGTGGAGCAGGGCCGCCCAGCGCAGGTCTTCCAGCTCGGCCGGTTCCAGCCCGCGCCGCCGGCCGATGGCCAGGGCCATCTCCATCACCCGGTGGGAGTGCCCGTAGGTGTAGCTGTCGACGGCCTCCAGAGTATTGATGAGGGCCTCGATAGCGCTGAGGAAAAGCTGCCGCGGGTCGGTCTTGCGGCTGCGGCGCCGCACGTTCTGGAAGTAATGCTGTATCTCCAGTGCCACCCGGCGCTTGTCCAGCGTCCCGTTGATGCTCTGCAAGACCTGCTCGAACCGGAAGGGTTTATTGATGTAGTCCTGGGCGCCGTCCCGGATGCACTGGGCGATGACGCGCGTATCGTTAACGCCGCTGGCCATGATGACCGAAGTCCGGGGGAACTTTTCCGTAATCTCCGGCAGTACCTCGTTGCCCGGCCGGCCCGGCATATTGATATCCATGATGACCAGGTCGGCGGGGTTGTCGGCCAGCTTCTTCAGGGCCTGCTCGACATCTCCGGCCTCGGCGCAGCTATAGCCGCGCATCTCCAGGCCCTTGTTGAGGATACCTCTGATGGCCTCTTCATCGTCGACGAGCAGGATACTTTCCTTCTTCGCGTCCTTGGCTGTCATCGCATGCCTCCGGGTGTTTCCCTTAATCCAGTTATATTGTAGGTACCGGCGACTAAACAAAACGTCAATTTATCTACACAACGCGTAAACATTTGGTAAATATTTTAGTGGAAAACTAAGGCTAAACCGTTTGGCTGGATTCCCGCTTTCGCGGGAATGACAACGCTGGTGGGGTAAAGGTGGGGAAAACTATGGGCTAAGCCACGAATGCGCCGAGGGTGGCTTGGGTGGGAATAGATAACTCAGATGGGGCGGCGGGGCGGGGCAAAAACCCCTACCCCAGCTTCACCGAGCCAATCTGGCTGTAGATGGGGCCTTCTCTGGTCAGCTGGCTCCGCATCAGATAAACGGCAGCCACGGTGAACTCGCCGCCGCTCTCAAATTCTGTAGCCGTAATCAGCTCCCCCAGGGCCTGCCGCTCCGGCGGGGTCGCCCCGTCGCGGACGCGCCCCAGGGTGAGATGTGGCGCGAAGGGGCGCTTCTCCGGGGTGAAACCCAGCGGCTCCAGCGCCGCCGCGATGCGTTTCTGCAGGCCCGCCAGCCGGGTAACATCACCATGCAGGCCCACCCAGACCACCCGCACCCGCCGGGGGTCAGGGAAAACGCCCAGGCCAGCGATTCCCAGGCTCAGGGGGGATTCGCCCCGGGCGGCCTCCCCGATGGCGGCGGTGATGCGGCCGGTGAGGCCGGGGCTGATATTACCCAGGAACTGGAGCGTCAGGTGCAGGCTTTCCGGCACCACCCATTTCACCGGGGCCGCTGTGCCCGCCCGCAGCCGCGCCTGGATTTGGGCCAGCTTTTCTTTAATCGGCGGCGGCAGCGCCACGGCGACGAACGAGCGTATCTCTTCCATAACGGGGCCTAAATACCCAGCAGCCGGCGGGCGTTGCCGGCCAGGACGGCGTCTTTCTCCTCACGGGTCAGCCCGGCGGCGTTGATTTCATCCAGGATACGGCCGGGCGGCATGACGGGGTAGTCGCTCCCGAAGAGGATTTTAGCGGCGCCGACGAGGTCGATGACGCGGCGGTATATCTCCGGCCGGTAGAGAAAGGGCGAGGCGGCCGTATCGAAATAACAGTTCTCCAGAGCAGCCCGTACCTCCGGCATGAGGGCGTAGAAGGGCAGGCCGCCGCCCCAGTGGGCGCTGACAACTGGGATATCGGGGAAGCTCTCGATGAAGGGGTAGAGGACTCCCGGCGTGGCCGCCCCCTTGCCAGGGTAGACGTGCCCCACCGGCTCCGAGGCGTGCACCAGCAGGATTAGTTTATGCTCCCGTAGCAGGGCGGCGAAGGGTTTCATCCGGTCTTTAGCGGCAAAATCCGGCGCCAGGTCGGGCCTGAGCTCGCCGACGCCGCGGGCGCCACCGCGGGCGCAGCGCTCCAGTTCGGCCAGCGATGTCTCGTCGGTACAGGACGGCGCGGTGCCGAAACCGGTGAGACGCTGCGGGTAGCGGGCGACCGATTCCAGAATGTAGTCGTTGGTCTCCCGGCAGAGCTCCGGGGTGCTCCAGCTGTAGTTGACGATGACGGAACGGGCGATTCCCGCCGCGTCCATGGCGGCGATGAGGTCGTCGGCGGTGGCGATTTTGACTTTATCCCCGGCGTAGATAGCGGCGAAGTTGGCATCGCTTTCCACCCAGCGGCTGCGGTCGGCCTTGATGCGCGGCGGCAGCACGTGCGTGTGGAAATCGATTATCATCGTTAAACCCGGGCCAGCGGTAATGAAAAGGCGGGAAAGTCTATTCCTTCTCCCCGGCTTCCTTCGTTTCCTTCTCCGCGGCCGGTTTCTCCTCGCCTTCCTCGGCGCCCTCCTCGCCTTCGGCACCCTCCTCGGCTTCCTCCTCGCCCTCCTCCGCGACCACCTCTTCCTCCTCGGGCTTGACCATGACCTCGGTAACCTTGACGATAAGCTGCTCGGGGTCGGTGTGGACGGCTATCTCCGGGTCGAGGACGAGGTCCTTGACCTGAATCGGCTGCTCCAGCTCTTCCAGTATGCTTATGTCAACTTCTATCTGCGGCGGCACCTTATCCGGCAGGCATTCGATGGGGAGCTCGGTGATACCGTGGGTCAGCATGCGGTTCTTGCCCTTCATCGCCGGGGACTCGCCCACGACGATGATAGGTACGTTGACCGCCATCTTCTCGCCCTTCTTCACCTGGTAGAAGTCCACGTGCAGCAGGTATTTGCCCAGGGCATCCGTCTGCACCTCGCGGACGAAGACGCTCCTGGCCTCCTCGTCGCCGTCAATCTTGAGGGTTATCAGGCGTGTCTCCCCGGCGTGGGCGATAATGCCCTTGAGCTCGGCGGTATCGCACTGCAGGGCCTGCGATTCCAGACCGTGCCCGAAGAGATGCGCCGGGGTTATTCCCTGCCGCCGCAGGAAGCGGTTCCGCTTGCCGAGGACTTCCCGCCGGGCGGCCTTAAGATTCAGCTCTTCCATTTCACTCCCCTTTACCCTGTCAATTTAAGCACATCTGAGCGGAAAAATCAATCGTGGCCGCCCCTATACCGGGGCGTCCCCACCACCTTCGCCAGCTGGCTTGACAGTTCTGCCTAAAACGATTAATCTAAGGGGCAAGGCGATTAAACAAGCTCCACAATAATTTCAAACATCAGCGTTTCAGGGAAGGTGGGAAAATGGCTAGGAAGAATGTTGGGCTCTCCCAGAAAAGGATGGATTACCTGACCAAGCTGCTGGCGAAACCGCTACCCCAAATCCTGGATGAGATGGAGGAGAGTATCCGGGCGGCGGTTGAAGCCGCCCGGCTCGCCGAGACCGCCGGTCAGGCGGCGCGGGAAGCCGCCGAGACGGCCACCCGGGCGTCGCAGGAGGCCACCAAGAAGGCCGACGAGACCCGCCAGACCGGCGCCAGGGTAGCCGAAACCACCAGCCGCTCCATCACCGAAACAATCGCCAAGGCCGAGGCCGCCGTCAAGGCCTCGCGGGATGCCGCCGCCGAAGCCGGGCTGAAGGCCGCCGAGGCCGTCCGGCAGGCGAAAGAGGCCGCCGAAACCTCCGCCAAGGCCTCCCGGGATGCCGCCGCCGAAGGCTTTAAGAAGACCGCCGAGGCCGTCAAACAGGCCAAGGACTCCGCCGAGGCCTCGCTCAAGGCCGCCAAGGACGTGGAGAAATGGGCCGAGGAGGCCACCGCCCGCGCCCTGGCCGCCGCCGAAAAGGCCGTCAACCGGGCCGAAGAGGTCAATCAGGCCGCCCGGACGGCGGCGGAGGAGGCCGTGAAGAAAGCGGAGGAGGTCGCCGCCCGGGCCACCGAGGCCGGCGAAAAGGCCGCCGCCCGGGTCGCCGAAGTGGAGCTGTCCCTCCGTCAGACGGTGGAGGCGGCCGTGAAGAAGGCCGAGGAAGTCTCCACCCGGGCCCTGGAGACGGCCGCTAAGGCCACCAGCCAGGCGGGAGAAGCGGAGCTGGCCGCCCGGAAGGCAGCGGAGGAGGCCGTCCGGAAAGCGGAGGAGGCCTGCGCCCGAGCCCTGGAGACCGCCGCCAAGGCGCCCCAGCAGGCCGAGGACGGGGCCAAGCGCGCCCAGGAGGCCGCTGCGGCCGCCACCAAGGCATCGTTGGAGGCTACCCAGAAGGCCGACGATGTCCGCCTGGCCGTCGAGAAGACCACCGAGAAGACCAACCGGCTGGCCAGCGACATGATCGCCAAGGCCGAGGAGGCCGTCCACAAGGCCAGCGAGGCCCAGGCCAAGGCCGCCGAGGCCGCCGATGTCGCCGGGGAGGCGATGCGGGTCGCCAGCGAGGCCCCGGAACGGGCCGCCAAAGCGGCTAAGGACGCCGCCAAAGTGGCCGCCCGGGCCGAGGAGGAGACCCAGAAGGCCCGGCAGCTGACCGAGGACGCCGCCCGCAAGGCCGAGGACGCCGCCCTGATAGCCCGGAAGGCGCTTAACGAGATTGCCAAGAAGACCGAGCGCGCCGATATCGGCGCCTAGATGTCCTGATAAGGCTAGACCTGGCCGCCGGCGCTGTTGTATAATAAAGACGCTGTGAAACCATCGTCCGGCCCGGATAATAAGCCATCACCAACCCCGGCAGAACGCGCCAAGGCCGGGGTTTTTCATTCCGATGAAGACCTCGCCGCCGTCACCAAACGGCTGCGCCGCCACATCGTCACCATGATTGCCAAAGCCGGCAGCGGCCACCCCGGCGGCTCGCTCTCGGCGGTGGAGATTATCACGGCCCTCTACTGGCGTGTGCGGCGCCATAAGCCCGCCGACCCGGCCTGGCCGGGACGGGACCGCTTTATCCTCAGCAAGGGGCACGCCGCCCCGGTGCTCTACGCCGCCCTGGCCGAGTGCGGCTACTTCCCCCTCAGCGAGCTGGCCACCCTGCGTAAACTGGGCAGCCACCTCCAGGGTCACGCCGACCGCACCCACACCCCCGGCGTGGAGATGTCATCGGGGAGCCTGGGGCAGGGGCTTTCCTTCGCCATCGGGACGGCGCTGGCGGGAAGGCTGGATAAGGCCGACTGGCGCGTCTATGCCCTCCTCAGTGACGGCGAGTGCGACGAGGGACAGACCTGGGAGGCCGCCATGGCCGCCGCCCATTTCAAGGTGGACAACCTCACCGCCATCGTCGACCGGAACGGCATCCAGCTCAGCGGCTTCAACCGCGACATCATGAACCTGGAGCCCTTTAAGGACAAGTGGGCGGCCTTCGGCTGGCACGTCGCCGAGATTAACGGGCACGACATTACCCAAATAATTGCCGCTATCGACCAAGCCAAGCAAGTCAAGGGGCAGCCCTCGGTCATCATCGCCCGCACCGTCAAGGGCAAGAGCGTCAGCTTTATGGAGAACAACGTGGACTTCCACGGCAAGGCTCCCAACGCCGAACAGCTGGAACAAGCCCTGAAGGAGCTGGCCTAACGTGAGCGACGAAGTATCCCTGCGGGAGACCTACGGCCAGACCCTGGTGGCGCTGGGGAAGGCCAACCCGGCTATCGTCGTGCTCGACGCCGACCTCTCCCCCTCGACGATGACCAAGTTCTTCGCCAAGGAGTTCCCGGAGCGCTTCTTTGAGGTGGGCATCGCCGAGGCCAACATGATTGGCATTGCCAGCGGGCTGGCCGCCGCCGGCAAGATACCCTTCGCCTCCACCTTCGCCGTCTTCGCGCCGGGGCGCTGCTTCGACCAGATACGCGTCTCGGTGGCGCAGGCCCGGCTCAACGTCAAGATTGCCGTCACTCACGCCGGTGTCACCGTCGGCGAGGACGGGGCCTCCCACCAGGCCCTGGAGGACATCGCCCTGGTCAACAGCCTGCCCGGCTTCACGATTATTGTCCCGGCGGACGCCATCGAGACCGACCGGGCGGTGCGGGCCACCGCGGCGCACGTGGGCCCCTGCTATATCCGTATGCCCCGTCTCAAGCTGCCCCTTATTTACGACGAAAGCTATAAGTTTGAGTTGGGCAAGGCGGTGACGCTGCGGGAGGGCAAAGACGCCACCATTATCGCCATCGGTGTCATGGTGAGCCGGGCGCTGGCCGCCGCCGCGGAGTTGGGGAAAGAGGGCATCGCCTGCCGCGTGCTCAACCTGCCCACCGTCAAACCGATTGATGAGGCGGCCATAATCAAAGCGGCCCGAGAGACCGGCGCTATTGTCACCGCCGAGGAGCACCAGCTTAACGGCGGTCTGGGGAGCATCGTGGCGCGGGTCGTCGCGGCGCATCAGCCGGTGCCGATGGAGTTCGTGGCGGTACAGGACGTCTTCGGGCAGTCCGGTAAGCCGGAAGAGCTACTGGAGAAATACGGCCTGACGGCGGCTGAGATTGCCAAGGCCGTGCGTAAGGCCGTCAAGCGTAAAGGCTAATCGAGGAAAGTCACCGCCGCCGGCGGTCTCTCTTTCATATCTACGATGATACCCGCTTCCTTGAAAAGCTGCAGGAATTCATCGTCGTTATACTTGCCGAAGCTGACGAAGCGGGCGATCTTGGCATTGACCAGCATCTTGGCGCAGAGCACGCAGGGCGTGTGGGTGCAGTAGACGGTGCTTCCTTCCAGGGAGACCCCGTGCAGCCCCGCCTGGATGATGACGTTCTGCTCGGCGTGGATGGCGCGGCAGAGCTCCTGGCGCGTGCCCGATTCGATGCCCATCTCGTCACGGAGGCAGCCCAGCTCCAGGCAGTCCTTGGCCCCGGAAGGCGCCCCGTTGTAGCCGGTGGCCAGGATGTGCTTGTTGCGCACCGCCACCGCCCCCATGTGGTGCCGCAGACAGGTGGCCTGCTCTGCCACCACGGCAGCTATCTTGAGGAAATATTCGTCTTTTTCCGGTCTTTTGCCGACGGCGCTCATTTCAACTCCGCGATGATTTTATTCACCTGCTTCTCCAGGGCAGCCAGCGACGACTCATTGATTACGGTATAATCGGCCATGGCGATGGGCCCACCCTTGTTGAGGTTCCCGATTTCGGCATAATCACGATTGGTAGCTTCTTCCGGCGTCAACGGTCTTACCTGGCGAGCGCCCAGTCTGGCGTATCTCGCCCGCGGCGAGGCCCCGACCGCCACGACGATGAAATCATCCCCGTATTGGTCTTTTAAGAATTTGTATTCCTCCCAGGAGTAAAGCCCGTCCACCACCACGTTACCCTTTTTCAGGGCCGCCTCGATGCGGGGCAGGCTTAACTTTGCATAAGCATCCATGCCGTACTCTCGCCGCAGCTTCTCCCGCACCGGCCGCTCGTTCTCTTCAGTCAGCGGCAGCCCTTTGGCTTTCACCGCTTCATCGGTGATATCCCCGAAGCGGACGACGGTATAGCCATTTTCGCGGAAAATGCGGGCGGCCTCGCTCTTGCCGGAGCCGACCATACCCACCACGGCGACCACTTTGCCCATACGGTTCATTATAAGCGGTTCTTTCCCAAAATGACAATCAGGGAAATTAGAACCTCACCCCCTTTGTCCCCCTCTCCTGACGAGGCTGGAAGCAGGAGAGGGGGAAGAAATTAAAAGAGAGGTTGCACCTCTCTTAGAACTCTCCCGGGGTGGTAGGGACAAAACTAAGAGCTAAGCCTCGGACGCCGCGAGGGCGGTTTACCCGCCGGAGCTTTGGCGCAGGCGGGCCAGGGTGGGAATAGATAATTCTGAAAACAGCTTATGTTATAATATGTAAAATGTCTAAACCAACCAACCTCGCCGACCGGCTGGAGGAGCAGCTCCCCGCCGACCTGAACGAGTTTATCGAAAAGGCCGGCATCATCACCCATGAGCGCCAGCAGCGCCTCTACCTGGTGGGCGGCGCCGTGCGTGACCTGCTCCTGGAGCGCCCCAACCTTGACCTCGACCTGGTCGTCGAGGGGGACGCCATCAAGCTGGCCGGGGAGATAGCCCCCGTCTTCACGGCCGAGGTTACTTCCCACCCCCGCTTCGGCACCGTCAGCCTCCACTGGGGTCGCCGCCGCGCCGATATCGCCAGCGCCCGCGCCGAGACCTACGCTCGCCCCGGGGCGCTGCCCAGGGTCAAGCCGGGCACCATCGGCGACGACCTGGCCCGCCGCGATTTTACCGTCAACGCCATGGCGGTGGCGCTCGACCCCCGTCATTACGGCGAGCTTACCGACCCCCACGGCGGACAAAAAGACCTGAAAAAGCGGCTCATCCGGGTGCTCCACGACGGCAGCTTCCGCGACGACGCCACCCGCATCTGGCGCGCCGTCCGCTACGAGCAGCGGCTGGACTTCCACATCGAGCCGGCCACGCTGGCCCGGCTGAAAAAAGACCTCGGAAGATTAAAGTCCGTCGGCGGCAACCGCCTCCGCCGCGAGCTGGAGCTCATCCTGACGGAGGAGACCCCGGAAAAGGCCCTGGCGCGCGCCGACGAGCTGGGGGTGCTGGCCCGCCTGCACCCCTCCCTCACGGGAGGCGACTGGCTGGCCGAGACCTTTAGCCGGGCGCGGGAGGGCTGTCTGCCCGGCACGCCCCACCCGTCGCTCTACCTGGCGCTGCTTTTCTACCGTCTGACCGCCGCCGCGACCGAAAAACTGATTGATTACCTGCACCTGCCCGCCGCGACCGCCCAAGTGCTGCGCGATACTATGGTTATCAAGGCGAAGACCACCGAGCTGGCCGAGCCGGGCCTGCCGCCCAGCCGGGTCTACCATCACCTGCACGGTCTGGGTCTGACGGCGCTGGCCGCCGCCCGGCTGGCCACCGGCTCGCCGACCGCCGCCGAGCACATCGAGCTTTATCTGAATGTCCTGCGGCACGTCAACCCCGCCCTGGGTGGGGCAGACCTGAAGAGGCTGGGCATCCCGGAGGGGCCGCGCATCAAGGAGGTGCTGCTGGCCCTGCGCGAGGCCCGGCTGGATGGGCGGATTGACAGCCGGGAGGAAGAAGAGGCGATGGTGCGGGAGTTTTTAAAAAAGAGGGGCTGACGCCCCTCTTAAACACCCTTACTCCACCTTCTCAAAAGACTTGGTCGGTGCGCCGCAGACGGGGCACTTAGCCGGCGGCTGGCCGGTAACGGTATGGCCGCAGACCTGGCAGACGTAGTAGGTGGCATCCTGCGGCGGCTTCCCCGCCTTGAGCGCCGCCAGGGCCTTCTCGAAGTGGGCGTGGTGCCCCTTCTCCACCTTGTTAGCCCACTGGAACGTGCGCTCGGCCCGCTCGTTCCGCTCTAACTCCGCCTTCTCGATGAAGGGCGGGTACATGAAGGTAAACTCCTGACGCTCCCCCATGCTGGCCGCCAGCAGGTTGTCCTTGGTCGTGCCGATGGCGTCCAGGGCATTGAGGTGATTGCGGGCGTGCACCGTCTCCGCCGCGGCCACGGCCCGGAAGAGGCGCGCCACCTGGGGGTAGCCCTCCTTATCCGCTTTCTCGGCGAAGAAGGTATAGCGCCGGTTGGCCATACTCTCCCCGCCGAAGGCCTCCATCAGATTATTCTCTGTCTCGTATGCCATTGAAAAACTCCCTGATATTTTTTAGATTTTACACTAAGGCTGGTAGCTAATACGAGCCGGTTGACGCGACGGGATACGCTGATACTTGTATCTGGGATAACCTAAACCCAAAGCGGCGTAGGGCGTAAATCCCTCCGGCAGGGCAACGGCTTCGACCATAGGAGGAAAGGACTGGGCGGATATGTAGAAGTACCCGTTCCAGCAGCAGCCAAGCCCGGCGGCTTTGGCCGCCAGGTCGAAGTAGCTCAAGGCAATGGCGCAGTCCGTGGCGGCGATGGGATTGTTCTTCTCGGCAAAAGTCACCACCACCGCCGGTGCGTTACGGAGAAAAATGTTCAGACCTATATCATGCATTCTTAGTATGGCCTGCATTTCCAAAGCCCAGGGGGTGTTACCTTCGGACATCGAGCGGAACCAGTCCACGCCGATAGCCGTTAATTCACCTAATTTTTTCTTATCGTCGATGACCAGCCACCGCACTTCCTGCATATTATGGCCGGTGGGTGCGTAGCGGGCGACATCAATAACGCGTTCGATTTCCTCCCGGGGCACCGGCTTTTCCTGGAACTCACGGATGGAACGCCGGCTTTTAATGAGCTGGGAGACCTGTTGGAAGGACACGTCTAGCTTTTTATCAATGGGCAGGCATTGCTCCAGCGGCATTTCTTGGTGGGTAACGCTGCCCGCGGGGCAAACCCCCACGCAGTGCCCGCAACGCATACAGAAATTATCCGCCCCGGGGAACAGGCGCGGATAGCCGTCCTCTTGAGGGATGATAATACAAGCGGCGCAGGCGGCCATGCAGGCACCGCACTTGGTACAGGTTTCCTTGTCAAATTCTACTAAAGCCATTAAACAATCTCCTTTTTCAACACCTCAAAAAATTTATCCCGGGCGTGTCTCTCTATCCAAGGCTCGTGGCCGCAACGCTCCAGTAAAATGAAGCGAAAGTCCTTGAGGACGCGGGCGAGCGGCTCCTGTACCCCGGCGGCCAGGTGGGGGTCGTAATCGCCGTGGATGGCGACGACAGGGCACTTTATCTTTTCCCCCGTTTTCAAAAGCTCCCCGCTGGTTCGCAGCAGCTTGGCCTCCGCCCAGACCCGGCGGTTAATGGCCTCGCTGACCGGCAGCGGCTCCGGCTCCTTTTCCCGGGGCAGTGCGTCGTAAGCATCCGCTCTGGCAAAGAGCTCACCGAGACGCGCCATCGGCCCGTCTTTATCCGGAGAAGCTGGGTCGTTGATGATGTCGGTTAACTTAAAGACCTCGACCCGCTCCGCCTCGGTGAGCCGGTTGAGGCGCTCGGGGGTAATGCTGTCGGCGTACTTCTCCTCGAAAGGGCCACTGCCGACGAGGATGAGCTTCTTAACGATTTCAGGATAACGGGCCGTCAGGATAAAGGCCAGCATCGCCCCCCAGGAGTGTCCGATGAGGATTACAGGCAGGCTGGCATTTTCTTCGAGGATAGCGCGCAATTCTTCTATCTGCCCTTCCAGCGTATCTTTTATTTGCAGCGGCTCCAGCACACCCCTGTCTTTAGCCAGCTCCCTGGCCACGGGTGCCGCCGAGCCGGGCGCCCCCGGCCCGCCGTGAATCACGGCAACTTTATAAGGCGGTTTCCCCCAAGTCCTGAGATTTTTCATACCGTCTCCGCCAGGTAAGCCCGCAGCCCCTGGTCGCAGCAGCGCTGGTATAGTTCTTCAGCTGGCGATTTATCTTCAAATATTGTAAAGAGGGTCGGCCCGGAGCCGGCCAGGTGGACATGGGGCGCGCCCAGCTTGATTAAGTGTTCCTGATACGTCCGCAGGATATTGTCCTCAAAGGCGACGTTCTCGAAGGTGTTGAAGAGCATCGCCGGGCTGAACTCGCCCCCTTCCCGCAGCGCCTTTACCAGTCTCTCGGTCATGGCGCCATCGGTATAGTGCTCCGGTTTGAGGGCGGCGTACATCCGCGCCGTCTTACCCGGCGCGGCGGGCGTCTCCGGCAGCACCAGCACCACCCACCATCCCTGCACGGGCGGCAGGGGCGTGATGATTTCTCCCCGCCCCTCGGCCAGGGCCGTGCCGCCGCGCAGGAAGAAGGCCACGTCCGAGCCCAGCTGCGCCGACAGCTCCGCCAGCTTATCCGGTGACAGACCGAGACCCCAGAGCTCGTTCAGGCCGCACAGCGTCGCCGCCCCATCGCTGGCGTCCCCACCCAGCCCGGAGAGGAGCGGGATGTACTTCTCAACCTCAACGCTCACCCCGCGCGAGACGCCGGTTGTCTCTCTGACAAGACTCACAGCCTGGCTGACGAGGCTATCTTCTGGATTCCACCCCGGCAGGTCGCCAGTTATCCTGACAGCATCAGACGCCTTAAAGCACAGGGTATCCTGCAAACTAATCGCTTGCATGACGCTGCGTATTTCGTGCCAGCCGTCGGGGCGCCTGCCCAGCACTTCCAGCGTCAGATTGAGCTTGGCGGGGGCCTTGATTTTAATCATTCTGGCCTTTCAGAACACGCAGCAGTCCCGCCCACTCGGCCAGGGTAAAGGTCTCGGCGCGGCGTTTGGGGTCGATACCCGCCCGCTTCAGCAGCGCCAGCACCTCCTCCTTGGGCAGCCCCAGCCCCACCGCCAGCGAGTTGACCGCCTGTTTACGGGCGGCGTGGAAACCGGCCCGCACCAGCCGGAAAAACTCATCGGCATCATCCACGTCCACCGGGGGCTTATCATAGACGTCGATGCGCACCACCGCCGAGTCCACCTCCGGCGCGGGGTAGAAGGCGGCGGCGGGGACGGTCGCCACAATGCGGGGCGAGCCGTAGAACTGCACGCTGTTGCTCAGCAGGCTGCGCTGCCCCGGGGCCGCCGTGATGGCCTCGGCCACCTCCTGCTGCACCATGACCACCATCACCCGCGGCTTGAGGGACGCTTCCAGGAAGTGGCGCAGCACCGGGGCGGTGATGTAGTAGGGCAGGTTGGCGACGACTTTATAAGACCGGAGCTCCGGCGGGACGTGCGGCGGCTGGCCCTTGAGAAGGGCGAGCGGGTCGGTGCCGAGGACGTCCTCGTTGACGATGACGCAGTTTTCCAAAGGGGCCAGCATCTCGCTGAGGGCAGCGGCCAGCTTGTTATCCAATTCTATGGCGATGACCGTACCGGCGCGCGCCGCCAGCTCACGGGTCATGATGCCCAGCCCCGGCCCTACCTCAATGACGGTATCGTCCGGGGAGAGGTCGGCGGCAGCGAGGATTTCCTCCAGCACGCCGCTGTCGGTGAGGAAGTGCTGCCCCAGGCCCTTACGCGCTCTCAGCTTGAACCGGCGCATCAGCCGCCGGGTCTCAGCCAGCATGGCATCGGGGTCGCCGCGCGGCGGGCCTTTGTCCATAATAAAATAAGAGGCCGTGCACCTGCCCTCGACGCCACCTAACGGCTTACCCGGACCAGCCAGCTCCAGCCAGGCGAACCTGCGGCACCCAGATAATGCTATTTACCGCTGCTTCCTCTCGGACCTGACGGGGTTCACAGCTGTCTGCCGCGCAGGACCCGGCCTTCAACACCGCTTAGCCAGGGCAGTCCCACCAGATGAGAGCCTCAAGCCGGAATTCGACCCTGCTGTAGCGGATTTCAGGTTCAGGGCACCGCTAGCTCCCCATCTAGCACGGCCTCATTGAAAATCGTAGACGGTGGGGGTTATTTTGTCAAGATGGGCGGGGTAATGGGCAAACTACGAACTAAGCCGAGGATGTGCCGAGGGCGGCCAGAGTGGGAAAAGATATCACCGAGGGGCGGGGCAGGGCTATTCGTGCGTGGCGGTGGTTATCTCCGGCGTGGTCACCGGCTGCTGCGTCGCCATGTCCCAGTAGCCGTCGATGGTGCCGCCGTCCACCTGGCCATCACTCACGCTGATGATGGCCTCGTGGTCGGTGATGACCTGGGCGAGCACCTGGCCGGTGCGGTCGCCGTAGCCAGCGTGGGCGCACCGGAACGCGAAGACAAAGCCCCAGCAGCCCTCGCAGAATGCCTCCAGGGTCTCTTGGTAGACAATGCTCCCCGCGATGCCGTCGTACTGGAAGGTCGGGCTGTTCTGCAGGTAGTCCTCGGCCAGCTGGCGGGCCTCTGCCTCGGTGATGGTGCCCGGCGGCGTGGTGGTATCCGGGCTTCCGGTGCAGGCGCCCAAGAAAAGACCCGCCAGCACCACGACCAGCCCGGCAGCAATCAGCTTTAGTCTCATCGTTTCCCTCTGTTCAACGTACTCAGTATATTATAACGTAGCCGGGAGACGGCGAGTTAGCCGTCGGGGGAAGTCCTCTGGCGATATTCTGCCAAACCTGCTATATTATCTTCTAAATACATTACGCCATGCTGGTAGCACATAATCTATTCTAATGACGCCCGATAATACGCCAGCCCCTGATAAAAGCCCGCAGGCGAGAAGATATATTGGCATCAGCCTGATGGCGGCCATGATAGCCATAAGTGTGGTCGCTTCAATTCTACTTATTCAACACTGGGAATACATCACGCGGCTTGAGCAGAATGGCTACTGGGGTCTTTTGGTTATCTCTCTGTTCGCCGGTTCGCCACTGCCGATACCAACGCCGAGCATGATCCTGACTTTTACTCTGGGGAGCCTGCTGAATCCGATACTGGTGGGGCTCGTTTCCGGAGTGGGTAATGGCATCGGCAATGCGCTGATTTTCTGGACAGGTCGCGGCGGGCACCGGCTGTTCCGGAATTTCCTGGCTCCCACCCCGACCGCTTCGCCACCCCGTTCGCGACTGGGCCGGTTTTTTAAGAAAATCTCACGGGTACCGGAGTTCGCCAAGAGGCGGGTATTGCTGGCCATTTTCCTGTTGTCTATCTACCCCAATCCTGTCCTGACGCCCCTGATATTGGGTATGGGGGCGATGCGCTACCGCTTCTGGCCGTTCTTTCTTGCCTGCCTGGCTGGAAAGACCGTGCAGGGCATGCTTCTCAGCTATCTGGGCTATTTCGGACTACGCTCTCTGCTGCGTTTTCTGGGCGTGTTCGATATACCGTGAGGTTTCGCCCGTGTTTCCCCTTCCCATCTCTCGTAAAACCTGCTATATTATCTTCAAATGCGTTACGCCATTCTGGCCGACATTCACGGCAACCTGGAAGCCCTTACCGCCGTGCTGGGAGACATCGAGCAACAGGGCGGGGCGGACGAGATATGGTGCCTGGGCGACATCGTCGGCTACGGCCCCGAGCCCTCGGCCTGCCTCGAGATACTCCAGCGCTGCCAGCACGTGGCCGTGGCCGGCAACCACGACCTGGCCGCCGTCGGCAAGCTCGACGTGTCCTTTTTTAACCCGCTGGCCGCCGCGGCCATCGCCTGGACGACCCAACATCTCAGCGCCGCCGATAACCACTACCTGGAGCACCTGCCGCTGACGCTGGAAAAAGGAGATTTTCTCCTGGTGCACGGCGGCCCCGCCGAGCCGGCGCTGGAATACATCATGTCCACCAGCATTGCCAACCGCAACCTGGCCTTTTTCAAGAGCCGCTACTGCCTGGTGGGGCATACCCACGCCCCGGCCCTTTTCAAAGAGGAGGAGGACGGTACCTGCGTTTCGGGGCGGTTTTCTACGGCCGTCGGGCTGGTGCTGGGCCAGGACCGGATGATTATCAACCCGGGGGCGGTGGGCCAGCCGCGCGACGGCGACCCGCGGGCGGCTTACGCCCTCTACGACACCGAGGGCCGCATCATACGGCTGCACCGGGTAGAGTACGATATTACCGCCACCCAGCGCAAGATGATGAAGGCGGGCCTGCCGGTGGGGCTGAGCTCCCGGCTGGAGGCCGGGCAATAAAGAGGGGCTTTTCCTCCCCACCTCCCCGTCTGAGTTATCTATTCCCACCCAGGCCACTCCGTATCATCAACTGCTTAGCCCGTAGCTTTTCCCCTCACTTTTCAAATTCAATCACGGTCTGTTATACTGGATTATCCCCTTACACTGGGCCTGTTTTTACGATAGCCGCATGCCGGGAGGGCCGATGAACCTGAAAAACGTACTGGAGAACGCCGCGGCGCGCTTTGCCGACAAGGACGCTCTCCTCATGGGCGACCGCCACGTCTCCTTCCGGCAGCTGGACGAGGACTCCAACCGTATTGCCCGCGCCCTGATAAAAATGGGCGTCAAAAAGGGCGACCGCGTCGCCATGCTCCAGGCGAGCAACCCGGAGTTCGTCGCCGTCTTCTTCGGCATCATCAAGGCCGGGGCCATCGCCTGCCCCCTCGACTCCCGCTACGTCGCCGACGAGCTGGAGCGCATCTTCGCCGACAGCACGCCCCGGGTGCTGGCGGTGGAAGACCCGCCCCTGGCGGCGCTGGAGCCAGCGCTGGGCCGCTTTAAGTCCATCCAGCACATCATTGCCTTTGACGAAGAACACGCCGGTAAATATACCGACTACCGTCAGATTATCGCCTCTAATTCGGCGGCGCCGGTGGACGTGCCCATCGACCCCGATGATATCGCCATCATCTCCTACACCGGCGGGCCCACGCAGAAACCGCACGGCGTGGCCCTGTCCCACTACGCCATGATTACCGAGGCCAGCGACTCGGCCCGCGTCTTTGAGCAGACTGCCGACGACCGGGTGATGCAGTTTGCTCTGCCCATGTACCACCAGTTCGGCCTGACGGCGGTGCTGCTGGCCTCCATCTATACCGGCAACACGGTCATCGTGGTGCCGGGGACGGGCCGCTCCATCAACAGCTTCATGGAAACGGTAGAGCGCCAGCGGGGGACGGTCTACATGGGCGTCCCCTACATTTACTCGCTAATGATTAACGTCGCCCGGCGCGAGGGTATCAAGCACGACCTCAGCTCGCTGCGCCTCTGCGTCTCCGGCGGCGCCCCCCTGGAGCCGGTCGTCGTCCGCCTCTTCAAGGAGTATTACGGCCTCAACATCATCGATGTCTACGGCCAGACGGAAACGGTCTGCCACTGCACCTGCGCCCCCATCGACGGCAGCGGCCCGCCCGGCGCTTCCGGACGGCCCCTCCCCTGCTGGGAGATAAAAATCTTCGACGAGAATGACAACGAGCTGCCCCCCGGCGTGGAGGGGGAGGTTGTAACACGCGGGCCGGTGATGAGCGGCTTTTATAACAAACCGGAGGCCTCCGCCCGCGTCATGCGGGGCGGCTGGCTGCACACCGGTGACATCGGCTACCTGGACGCCGATGGTTTTCTCTACATCACGGCGCGGCGGCGCCGCATGCTCATCCTCAAGGGGCAGAACATCTTTCCGGAGGACATTGAGGAAGTCCTGCGGGGGCATCCGCAGATAGCCGACGCCAGAGTCATCGGGACGATTGACATCGTCCGCGGCGAAACGGTGCGCGCCCTGGTCAAGCTCAAGCCGGGGGAAAAGGCCACCGAGGCGGAAATCAGGCACTACTGCCAGGGGCGCATGGCCGACTACAAGCTCCCCCGGGAGGTCTGCTTCGTGGAGGTAATGCCGGAGGCCGTCCCGCTCTGGCGGCGCCCGGCCAGCCTGGAGGCCGCCGATATCACCCTGGAAGGCGGTGCCTAGACCACCACGCTGAGGGCCGCCGGCAGGATGCGGAAGCGCACCGGCACGTAGCCCAGCGGCTCGCCGTCGGCCTGAAGGGGCAGCCGCCCGTCTAAAGGCGCTATCTCTATCTCTCTGGCCCGTTTCAGCGTCACCTTGGGATGGGTCAGGTGCGTCCCCTTGTAGATACGCGGCAGCGACCAGACCAGGTCGAGCTTGCCGATATCGCTGATGATGAGCACGTCGAAGAAGCCGTCGTCCAGACTGGCATCGGGGGCGGTGAGCATGCCCCCGCCGGCGTACTTGCCGATGTTGACGATGACGGCGCAGGCGCGCCGGTCTAGCTTTTCCCCGTCCAGTTCCAGGGAGATATCCCGGTTGCGGTAGGTCAGCATCGTGGTCAGCGCCCCCAGCAGGTAGGCGGCCAGGCCCCCCAGGGCCTTGTACTGGCGCTGGTTGGTGCGCCGCACGATTTCGGCATCGAAGCCGGTACCGGCGAAATTGACGAAGAGCCTTTCTACCTGATGGCCGTTATGGGCGTATTCCAGCACGCCCAGGTCGACGGTAATTTTGCGGGGCTGGAGAAAGCGCTGGCAGGCCTCCTCGTATTGGCGGGGGATGCCGAGGGTACGGACGTAGTC
>DAOULO010000069.1:0-9002 GCA_034420195.1 Dehalococcoidales bacterium | reverse complement strand
CTGTAGCAGTATCTTTGTACCTAGGTATAAAATCAATACGTCTGACAAATAAAATGGAAGAAAAGAAATACAAGGTCGGATTGCTAGATGAGATAACAAGATGGGGTATAGATATTTTAGCAAGTTGCCACAATGTACCAACTTACGAAAAGTTATTAAACGTACCTAATGGTGAGATGTTTAGATTTGGTGCTGTGCGTGACGTTGTTGCAAGATACGATAACATGATGATAAAAGCGAAATATTTCGATAATAACGATCTTAATAAACGAATCCGGGAGTGCTTTGACCTTATCATATTATATAGTAATTTATTATTAGATATGTGTAAAGGGAAAAAGGAAGTAAGGATAACCGAACTAGAGGATTATGATAAAAAAACAATTATAAATATATTTGGTGAGAAGAAACGCGTAATGAACACTATTGAAATCTCAACTAATACATCGATGAAATTGCAGATGAAAGTTTCTGAATTCCTTAGTATAACAAATAATTTAAGTATATTAACTCTAAAAGCATAATATTGGATAACTTAATATTTTTGTGTTTCTTTATTTAATCTCTTCATCACCTCGTCCACGGTACGCTCGTCGGTGGAGGCCCCGGCGGTCACGCCGACGAGCTTTTTGCCCTTGAGCCAGGTCGGGTCAATCTCGGCGGCGGTCTCGATAAGGTGGGTCTCGGTGACACCGGTGCAGAGCTCGGCCAGGCGGTTGGTGTTGGCGCTGGAGCGCCCCCCCACCACCAGCATCAGGTCGGCGCGCTCGGCCAGCTCCAGGGCGGCGGCCTGGCGCTGGCGGATATCGTGGCAGATGGTATCGATGATACGTATCTCGGCGTCCTTGACCAGGGCGATGTCTATGACCTTCTTAGCGAAAGCGACGAAGTGGGCCGGCACCTGGGTCGTCTGCGAGAGGATGCCGATACGGCGCGGCAGCTTGGGGAGGGCGATGATGGGTTTTTCGTCGAGGGTGGCCAGCCCCTGCCCCTTGGCCCAGCCGAGGATGCCGGTGACCTCCGGGTGCTGGGCGTCGCCGTAGACGATGACGAAGAAGCCGGACTCGGCCAGGCGGCGTGCCGCCACCTGGGCCCGCCGCACGAAGGGGCAGGTGGTGCTGATGACGGCGATATCCCGCGCCCGGATGGCCGCCTCGACCTCGGGGCCGACGCCGTGCGAGCTGGTGACGACACAATCGCCGCGGATATCCCCCACGTCCCTGACCACCTCCACGCCGATATCGGCCAGGCGCTGCAGCACCTGCTGGTTGTGCACCACCGCCCCCAGCGTCTCCACCCCGCCGCGCTCGGCGGCCACTTTCTCCAGCTGGTTGATAGCCCGCCGCACCCCGAAGCAGAAGCCGGTGCGGGCGGCCCGTTCAATGCGGGGCATTTTCGTCTCCGTAGACGCCGCGGTATTCCGGCGGCAGCAGCGCGGCGACCTTTTTCATCATGAAGTCGAGCTGGCGGTAGCGCTCTTCCTTGGTGAGCTTGCCGGTTGTCTCCGGCAGGCGGAAGGGTTTACCGATGTTGACCGTGATGCGGGGGTGGTGCCAGAAGGCCCACTTGAGGTTGCGGATCTTATCGCTGCCGGTGATGCCGATGGGGAGGATGGGCACGTTTAAGCGTGAGGCGATGAACACCACCCCCGGCAGGGCCGGTTTCATGCGCCCCTCCCGGCTGCGCGAGCCTTCCGGGAACATGACCACGCAGACGCCCTTTTTAAGCCACTCCTCCGCCGCCACGATGGCCTCCCGGCCCACACCGCCGCGGCGCACCGGGAAAGCGCCGTAGTTCTTCACCCAGAACCGCGACCAAGCCCCGCGGAAGACCTCCTCCTTGGCCATGAAGACGGCCTTGAGCTTGAGGCTGGTGCCGACGATGGGCGGGTCGGCGATGTGGAGATGGTTGCAGATGACCAGGTAAGGCCCCGGCCCGACGGCGTTTTCCTGGCCCCTTACCCGCAGCCGCGCGAACGGGAAGAGGAGGATGTGGATGAGGACCCGGCCAAAATAGTAGACCCAGTGCATGCGCATCTTCATATAACCCGAGGATTTTCTTCCCGATATTATATCTTGATGGCAGCCTGATGACAAACGGGACGATAAAACGCCACTTTTCATTTGCAGATAGGGCGATATTTCTGTTAAATTAAGACGTGAGGCAATCCGGTGCAGGAGGTGAGCGATGAAGGACGCCTATGCCCGAGCCGGAGTTGACATCAGCGCCAAAAACATCTCCAACCAGCTCGTCGGCAAGCTCGCCAGCGCCACGCACCGCCCCGAAGTCCTCAGCGACGTCGGCTTCTTCAACGGCATGTACGAGTTCAAGGGCTATAAAAAGCCGGTGCTCGTTTCCTCCACCGATTCGGTCGGCACCAAGACCCGCCTCGCCATCGCCCTGGACAGATACGATACCGTCGGCATCGATATCGTCAACCACTGCGTCAACGATATCTTCACCTGCGGCGCCAAACCCATCTTTTTCCTGGACTACATCGGCATCGGTAAGCTCGTCCCGGAGCGCGTCGCCGCCATCGTCGCGGGGCTTACCAAAGCATGTAAAGAGGTCGGCTGCGCCCTCATCGGCGGGGAGACCGCCGAGCTGGGCGACGTCTACCACGGCGACGACTTCGACCTGGCCGGTTTCGTCATCGGGGCGGTGGAGAAGGACGAGATTATCGCCGGTAAGAAAATCGCCCCTGGCGACGCCCTGCTGGGGCTGCCCTCCAACGGGCTGCACACCAACGGCTATTCGCTGGCGCGTCAGGTCTTCGGGGAGAGCCGGACAGAACTGGAGAAGACCTATCCCGAACTCGGCGGGCCCATCGGGGAGGCGCTGCTCAAGCCGCATATCGGCTATTACAACCGCCTCAAGCCGCACCTCAAGCATATTAAGGGCATGGCGCACATCACCGGCGGCGGCCTCATCGATAACGTCCCCCGCATCCTACCGGCGGGGCTGGCCGCCCGCTTTAACAGTAAAACGTGGGGGGTGCCGCCCGTCTTCCCGCTCATCCAGCGGCTCGGCGAGGTGGAGCGGGAGGAGATGTACCACGTCTTCAACATGGGCGTGGGCATGGTGGTGGCCGCCACGCCGGAGGATGTGAACCGGTTTACCAAAGCAATACCGGAGATTAAGATAATCGGGGAGGTGGTCAAGCAGGCGGGGGATGAAAGGGTGATTATAAACTAAAAGGGGCGTCTAAGAGGGGCGCCAGCCCCTCTTTCTTTTCCTCCCCCTCTCCTTGATAGGAGAGGGGACACAGGGGGTGAGGTAGATAAAACTAAGGAGCCAGCCATGAGAGCCATTATCAGCGTATCCGATAAGACCGGCGCCGCCGACTTCGCCAGAGGCTTGAGCGAGCTGGGCTACGAGATATTCTCCACCGGCAACACCAAGAAGGCCATCAGCCAAGCCGGCGTACCCGTCAAAAGCGTCTCGGACATCACCGGCTTCCCGGAAATCCTCGACGGGCGCGTCAAGACGCTGCACCCCATGGTTCACGGCGGCATCCTGGCCCGCCGCGACCTGCCCGCTCACATGAAAGAACTGGCCGAGAAAGGAATCGAGAAAATTGACCTGGTGGCCGTCAACCTCTACCCCTTCGTGCAGACGGTCGCCAAGGAGGGCGTGACACTGACCGATGCCCTGGAGAATATCGATATCGGCGGCCCAACAATGATTCGCGCCGCCGCCAAGAACTTCCCCGCTGTCATTGTCGTCGTCGACCCCACCGACTACCCCGCCGTCCTGGAGAAGCTCAAGCAAGGCGACCTTTCGCGGGAAGACCGCAAGGAACTGGCGGTTAAGGCCTTCCAGCACACCGCCACTTACGATACGGCCATCGCCCAGTACCTGCGCCAGGGCGAGCCGGGCCTGCCCGAGGAACTGACCGTGGCCATGAAAAAGCGCTACGGCCTGCGCTACGGCGAGAACCCCCACCAGCCGGCCGCATTTTACGCCGAGCTGGCCGTGGGCACGGGGCAGAACACCGGCATCACCTGGGCCGAACAGCTCCACGGCAAAGAGCTTTCCTTCAACAACATCCTCGATGCCGACGCCGCCTGGGGCGCCGCCGTTGATTTCGCCGCCCCGACTGTCTCCGTCATCAAGCACACCAATCCCTGCGGGCTGGCCAGCCACCCCGATATCGCCGAGGCCTACCGCCGCGCCTTCTCCGGCGACGAGGTGGCCGCCTTTGGAGGCATCGTGGCCGCCAACCGCAAGGTGACTGAGGCAATGGCCGAGGCGATGCGCCCCGTCTTTTACGAAATCGTCATCGCGCCGGAGTACGAGCCGGCGGCGCTGGAAACCCTCAAGAAGAAGAAAGACCTGCGCATCCTGGTGGCGCCACTGCCACCCGGCTACGGCAAGGAGGAGGCCCCTTACGTGGACTACCGCCGTGTCAAGGGCGGCTTCCTGGTGCAGAACTCCGACTCCCTCCCCGAAGGCCAGATAGAGATGAAGGTCGTCACCAAGCGCGCCCCGACGGATAAAGAGAAAGAAGACCTGCGCTTCGCCTGGCGGGCGGCCAAGCACGTCAAGTCCAACGCCATCATGCTCGTCAGGGACAAGACGGTGGTGGGCATGGGGGCCGGCCAGCCCTCGCGCATCGTCAGTGCCCGGATTGCCGGGGAGAAGGCGGGGGATAAGGCCAAGGGGAGCGTGCTGGCCTCGGACGCCATGTTCCCCTTTAACGACGTGGTGGCGCACGCCGCCAAAATCGGCGTGACGGCCATCATCCAGCCCGGCGGCTCCATCCGCGACCAGGACTCCATCGACGCCGCCGATAAGCACAACATCGCCATGGTCTTTACGGGCGTGAGGCACTTCAGGCACTAGAAAATAACGGGGAAAGAGGGACGAGAGTAATCTATTCCCACCCTGGCCTGCCCTCCGCACGAGGCTTCGGGAGGCGGGCCGCCCTCGGCTCATCCGCGGCTTAGCCCCAAGAATAAAAACAGGGGGTGAGGTAAAACAAAATGGCCGAAAAGAAATTAAGCCATCTGGACGCTAAAGGCCGCCCCCGCATGGTGGACGTGGGCGCCAAAGCAGTCACCGCCCGCGTGGCCGTGGCCAAGGGGCTCGTCCGCATGCAGCCGGAGACTTTTAACCTCATCATGAGCGGCGGCACCAAGAAGGGCGACGTCCTCACCACCGCCAGGCTGGCCGGCATCACGGCCGCCAAGCGCACGCCCGACCTCATCCCTCTCTGTCACCCCATCCTCATCGACAGCATCGAGATGGACTTTGAGCCTGACGAGGCGCAGAGTGTCATCGGGATAACCGCCACCGTCGCCAGCACCGGCAAGACCGGCGTGGAGATGGAGGCACTCACCGCCGTGGCCGTGGCCGCCCTGACTATCTACGATATGTGCAAGGCCGCTGACCGCGGCATGAAGATAGAGAACATCCGCCTGGCGCACAAGAGCGGCGGTAAGAGCGGCACCATAAACCTTGAATAGTACCGCATTATGTTGTATACTAATCCACCACGTCTATTGGGGGGTGCACCATGAAACTAACCTGTCTTCAGGAAAACATGAACCGGGGGCTCAACATCGTCGGGAGGGCCGTCGCCACCCGGACGACGCTGCCCATCACCAATAACGTCCTGCTGGCCGCCGACGAGGGCCGCCTCAAGCTCGTCGCCACCAACCTGGAGATGGCTATCTCCTGCTGGATTGGCGCTAAAGTCGAGGAGGAGGGCTCCATCACCGTGCCCGCCCGGCTCCTCACCGAGTTCGTCAGCTCCCTGCCCAACGACACCATCGAGATGAACCTCTCCGCCCAGACCAAGACCCTGGGGCTCAAGTGCGCCCGTTTCGAGGCCCGCATCAGCGGCGTCGACGCCAAGGACTTCCCCCCCATCCCCGCCGTGGACGAAGGCATCCAGACCAAGGTGGACGTGGAGACCCTGCGGCAGGGCATCAACCAGGTCGTCTTTGCCGCCGCCACCGAGGAGTCGCGCCCGGTGCTCACCGGCGTCTGCTCGCGCTTCGAGGGCGACCAGCTGACGCTGGCGGCCGCCGACGGCTTCCGCCTGGCGGTCTACACCCTCCCCCTCGGCGGGAAAGTCGCTGAGAAAACCGAGGCCATCATCCCGGCGCGCACTCTGGCCGAGCTCAACCGCCTCATGGCCGAGCAGGAAGAGCCCGTGGATATTACCCTCAATCCCAAGAAGAGCCAGGCCCTCTTCCGCCTCAAGAGCGCCGAGCTGGTCTCGCAGCTCGTCCAGGGCACCTTCCCCAACTACGACCAGCTCGTCCCTCAGAGCTATAACACGCGGGTTATCGTCGGCGTGGCCGACTTCCTGCGGGCTACCCGGACCGCCTCAATCTTCGCCCGCGACGGCAGCGGCATCGTGCGGCTGGTCATCACGCCGGGCAGCGAGAGCAACCCCGGCAAGATTTCCGTCTCGGCCCGTTCCGAGGAAATCGGCGACGACATCGGCGAGATTGACGCCACCGTGGAGGGCGACGACGCCAAGATTGCCTTCAACGGCAAGTACCTTACCGACGTGCTGAGCGTCCTGCACGAAACGCAGGTGGCACTGGAGGTGACCAACCCCTCGTCCCCCGGCCTCATCCGCCCGGTGGGCACCGAGAACTACACCCACGTGGTCATGCCGATGTTCGTCCAGTGGTGACCAGTGAAAGGATAACATGAACGATTTATCAAATAGCGTAATCTTCCCCAGGGGGGATAAAGTGCCGGATGCAGTAAGCAAATATTTTATCGGGCAGGCATATTTGCACATGCTTGTGAGCGGCGGCAACGAGTGGAACTGCCCCATCGGCAATGTGACATTTGAGCCAGGATGCCGTAACAACTGGCATAAGCATCCGGGCGGGCAGATACTACTCGTAACCGGCGGACGTGGATGGTATCAGGAAGAAGGCAAACCAGCCCGCGAACTGAAACCTGGCGATGTTGTAACGATTCCGGAAAATGTCAAGCACTGGCACGGTGCCGCGAAAGACAGCTGGTTCGTTCACCTATTCATTGAGACAAACACCCAGAAAGGACCAGCTCAATGGCTAGAGCCGGTGTCAGACGAAGATTACAATAAGCTGAAATAAAGCGTTCTTCCCGATGTTTGGGCAGTGGTAAATAAGTTCAACTGATAGCTTTAAGGGGAGCAGTGATGTTCCCCTTTTTGGTTTAGTCCTGCTTTTGACCTTCCTTACTTAACAACAATAGATAACGGATTTTATATAAATGATCCATCACAAATCCAGGTGAATTACCATCCCCATCGCCTATTTGCTTTCAGTCGTGTAAATCGTATCATAGTCTCTAGTTCATCCTCTTTAACCACGACTACTAGTCCTTCGGTCGTCCTAGGTCCTTTTACGACTTCAGCTTGCTTTCGAATGGTGAATTGACGCCATACCGAGTCAATCGGGTCTCCCTCCCATAGATGTTGTCGGGGTTCCGGATTGCCAGGTATAAGAGAATAATAATATCCAACAGGCGCATCAGTTTCAACGAATTCGGTATTGGGGTAATCATTAAAGAAGACCACTACCCTTTTCCTATCACGGCCAAAGGCATACCTTAGACACTTTCCAACCTTAATATAAACAATGCTTTCACCTTCCTTTAACTCTCCCTCTTTCGCACTAGTAAAATGCTCGGTATAACCAGATGGCCACTTGTAGTCAAAATCAGGGGATTCCTGTAAATCGGATAATTCGCCCATTACTGGAGTGCTAGTCCATGACTCATCAAATAACTCAAGCAGAGCGTTCTCAAGAATTCGCATCTCCTCCCCGATTTTACTCGCTCTCAACCGGCCAGCTCTTATTTCTTGTTCTATTACTTCCTTGGGCACTTTCAGAAATTGTGCTGCTTCCTCAACGGTAAATATCTCTGGCAATGGCATATCGTTCCCCCTTAAGTGATGTTTCTCAAAGTAATTGTACCAGTAATCTTACCGCTTGTCAAGCGATTATAGCGTTAATTATAGTTTATGCGTATATTTCCATAGTAAATCAGTATTGCTAGCTGAACCACGACATGGCAACCACCCCCACGCTCGTGCAATGGTAGTCTAGAACATTCCAGATAATCTTAGGGGGAGCATCTTAGCTCCCCCTCTCTTTATCCATCCCACCATCTTGCCCGCCACCCCACCATCAGCTTAGATATCCGGTAAAAATTTAACCTGTTTGTAACATGGCTGTAACATTAGCGAATTAGACTGGTGGTAATCTGTGGGAGGTCTATGCATGTCTGTCAACGATGCCGATATAGCCTGGATTCTAATCTCAACCGCGCTGGTAATGCTGATGACGCCCGGGGTGGCCCTGTTCTACGGCGGGATGGTGCGGCGTAAAAATATCCTGTCGACATTGATGATGAGCTTCATGTGTCTGGGGCTGATTGGTCTGCTCTGGGTACTCTATGCCTACAGCCTGAGCTTCGGTACGGACAACGCCGGTTTTATTGGGGGGCTTAACTTTATTGGCCTCAAGGATGTGGGGCAGGCGCCGTCGCCAATCTATGCCAGCACCGTGCCTCACCTGGCCTTTATGATTTTCCAGGCGATGTTTGCGATTATCACGGTAGCCTTAATCACTGGCGCCGTCGTGGAGCGAATCAAGTTCGGGGCTATTATTGTCTTTTCGGCCCTGTGGCTGACGGTGGTCTACAGCCCGGTGGCCCACTGGGTATGGGGTCAGGGCGGCTGGCTGGCCAACCTTGGTGTCCTTGACTTTGCCGGTGGTTCCGTGGTGCATATCAACGCCGGTATCTCGGCGCTGGCCCTGGCGATGCTGCTGGGGCGGCGCAAGGGCTTCCCTCAGGAAGCAATGCAGGCCGACAATATCCCCATGGTAGTAATTGGGGCTGGTCTGCTCTGGTTTGGCTGGTTTGGCTTTAATGCCGGCAGTGCCCTGGCTTCCGATGGTCTGGCCGTCAGCGCCTTTGTTACGACGAATATCGCCGCCGCGGCCGCGGCCTTTACCTGGATGATAATCAGCTGGGTCTACCGC
>DAOULO010000068.1:0-6095 GCA_034420195.1 Dehalococcoidales bacterium | reverse complement strand
TAGAGCGCCCAGACGTTGATGCCCTTGGACTGCGCGAAAAAGGCCTTCCCCACCAGCAGGTAGATGCAGGTGGAGGCCCCGTAGTGCCGGAAGTTATCCAGCATGCGCTCTTCCATCTCTTCCTTGGTCATTTCTTTACGGTCTTTGGGCTGCAACGCCCGGATGCGCCCCATATAAGGTTCGGGGTACTCGTAGGGGCGGGCCACCTCGGAATAGGGTTCCTGCATCCCCTTCTTGACAAAGCCCTCTTCTATCTCCTTGAGGGCCTCACCGCTGGCCACGGCGAACTCCCAGGGCTGGGTATTGGCCCAGGACGGCGCCCGCAGGGCCGGCTCCATAATCTTCCTGATTAAGTCCAGGGGGACGGGGTCGGGCTTGAAGGCCCGGATGCTCCGCCGCTCCCGGATGGCTTCGCTGAGTTCCACGTTATGCCTCCTTTAATGGCTTATACTAATAATTATGACGGCTGCTGATTTGCCTTGTCAAACCGGCCCGGCCCGGCTATTGACAAAACACCAGCCGCACCTTACCATGATAAGACGCCGCATCGCGACGAGAAAAATTAGATGGGACTGTTCAGCCGCAAGACCCCCGGCGACGTCATCTTCCTCATGCCGGTGCGCCTCTCCGGGGAGGAGACCCCCCGCGGGCAGGTCAGGATGCTCTACTGCAACGCCGCCGGCAAGGTCTTTACCACCGTTATCAGCCGCGCCGTCTACGAGCGCGCCCGCGACGGCGCCGCCCGCATGCAGCGCCAGAACAAGCCCTTCGCCACCCTGGGCCTGGATACCGGCTCCGGGCGCTACGCCGCCGCCACGGTGGAGGTGAATGCCGAGGAAGCCTGGGCGCTGGAGCACATCCTGGAGCACGCCCTGGAGAGCGGGCGGGTGCCGGACATCGTCCGGAAATACGTACGGCCCATCATCGCACGGGGAGAGCCCCGGCGCGAGGCCACCATCGCCGGGCTTAAGGAGCATTCATCGGACGAGTCGGAGAAGGAAATCAAAATATCCGTACCCCTCGACAAGGCCGAGTACCGCTATCCCCTCGTCATCCTCAAGCAGCTCCCCTCGGAGGAGACGACCCCCCACCACACCCGCCGCCTGCTGATTCTGGACAGCGACGGCGACCTGGCCGTCATTGAGGTGCCGGTCAATCTGATTCAGCAGATGGAGCGGGAGCTCAACGACTATAACCAGCTCAGCCACCAGCCCGCCTGCGCCCTGTTTACCAGCGACGCCGAGGGCATCTCCCTGAGCTACATGACCATCAACCAGGCGCAGCAGAAGGCCCTGGAGACGCTGACACGCTACTTCGGCGAGCCGGGCGGCCGCCCGCGGCCCATCTCCGCCGCCGCCAAAGCGGTGCTGGCCAAGGCCCGCAGCCGCGCCGGGACCTCTATTAGCTGAGAAGCCGCTCCCCGCCCCTTGCGGTGTTATCTATTCCCACCCAGACCGCCCTTTATCATCCGCGGCTTAGCCCGGAGTTTTACACCCTACCCCACTCAGCCAAGTTCTATTGAAAAGCACCTCAAGGTTATCTATAATGCAATAAACCAATAATAGCCTAATTACAAGAATATGGATAAAGAATATATCCTAAAAGAAATTGACCGAACAGCTAAAGAGAATGGTGGCGTTCCTTTAGGACGAGATAGATTTGCTAAAGAAACAGGCATTAAATATTGGGACTGGTACGGTAAATATTGGGCAAGGTGGAATGACGCACTTGCCGAAGCAGGATATCCTCCCAATGAAATGCAACCTGCATATGATGAAGAACTTTTAATAGAAAAGGTAATAACTTTTATCAGAGAAATAGGAAAACTCCCTACTGTAGCGGAATTTAGACTGAAGGCTCACAACAGTAGTGATTTCCCCTCTCAAACCACAATATATAGTCGGCTAGGTAAACAGTCTGAACTACCCAGTCGACTCCTTGTTTATTGCGAAGAGAAGCCTGAATATTCGGACATTGCTGACATATGCAGAGGGGCTGTTACTGTAGCAGAAGAAGCACCTGAGCGATATTCCCAAAAACCCGACATTGAGTTTGGTTACGTATACTTAATGAAGTTTGGCCGATATTACAAGATCGGAAGAAGTAGTAACGTGGAAAGACGTAACTACGAACTAGGTACCAAACTTCCAGAAGACTTAAAACTTATCCATAAAATAAGAACCGATGACCCGATTGGAATAGAGAGTTATTGGCATAACAGATTCAAAGACAAGAGAACAAGGGGCGAATATTTCGCCCTCTCAACCGAAGATATATCAGCGTTTAGAAGAAGAAAATTCATGTAAAACAAGGGGACGAGTAAAGAACCCCTAACCTTCTTTCTTCTCCCCCTTCTTGCCCTCCCCACCGCCCCGGCTGAATAACTTATCCCCGCCGGGGATGAGCCTGTCCGTCTTACCGGAGACAGGCGTCGGCTTAGGCAGGGCCAAGCCCTCGGCGCGTGGGGCGCGGGGCGCACGCGGCCCCAGCACCCGGGCGTAGAGCTTGGGCAGGGGCGTCTTCTCCAGCAGCAGCACCAGGAAAGACGTCGCCACGATGCTGAAGAGGACGACGCCGTAGGTGACGCTCTTGATGACCTCGCCGCCGGCCACCCCCTGCTGGGCGGGGATGCTGGCCAGCACCACCGCCGCCAGACCCTTGGGCACCATCACCGCCATCACCGAGAGGTCTTTACCGTCCATGGCCTTGCGAATGGAGAGCTTGACGGCCGGTATGCGCAGGACGAAGGCTACCACGGTGAATATCGCCCCGACGATGATGAGCCAGCTGCTGATAAACTCCAGCGAGATGCCCAGATAGATGAAGAAGAAGGTCTTGAGGAGGAAGGCCACCTCGCTGAAGAAGACCTTCTCCGTCTCGTTGAGGCCGACCGAGCCTTTGGCCGCGAATGTCTTGAAGATGGGGATGCGGATGGTCTCGATGTTGCCGATGGTCACGCCGAAGGCCAGCGCGGCGATAGCGCCGCTGAAGCCCAGCACCTCCACCAGGCCGTAGACGACGAAGACGAAGGCCGGCGTGGTGAAGATGGCGTTCTTGAGGAGGTGTATCCGCCCCAGCAGCACCGACCAGATGAGCGCACCGAGGACACCCAGCACCAGCGCCACCAGGAAAGAGGCGATGAGGTCGCCAGAGACCGAGGCAATTTCAAACTTACCGGCCACGTAGGCCTGCACCAGCGCCACGGTGATGACGATGCTGAGGACATCGTTGATGGAGGACTCCACCGAGAGCAGGGTGCTCGTTTCCTCTTTAATTTTCAGCTGCCGGACCAGGGGGATAACCACCGTCTCGGAGGTGGAGCCGACGATGGCTCCCAGGATGAAGGCCGGCAAGACCTCCAGGTCGGCCAGCCAGACGGCCAGACCGGCCACGACGAACATCGTCAGGAAAAAGCTCAGCGGCGCCAGGGCCAGCGCCCCTCCCAGCGCCTCGCGCAGCATGCTCAGCCGCAGGGCCAGGCCACTTTCGAAGAGGATGATAATCAGCGTGACGGTGGTGAAGACCGGCCCCACCACCCCGAACTCCTCCGGTGTGGCCAGCCCCAGCACCGGCCCCACGCAGATACCGATGATAATCAGCAGCACTACATCCGGGATGCGGGTGCGCTTGAAAATGCCGGTAAAGAGGTGCGCCAGAAAGACCAGGATACCGACAAAGGCAATCGTCTGGGCGACATTCTCCACGGGCGATGACTCCGTTGGTAGCGGTAGATATCTCCCCGCATTATGGCATCTGATAAGTCAAACTGCAAGCCGTTCCCGGCCTTGACACGGCGGCGGGCTTTCTTTATGCTGCACGTAAGTAACACCCCCCGAAAGGACTGCCTTGACCGACTCCGCCGCAACTAAATTTCACCGGCTGGACATACCTTTCCGGCCGGAGCTCCGCCTGGTACGGCGGCAGCTGCGGTTCCGCGGCGGCAACGCCCGCCTCGAAGGGGTGTTGGAGGAGCTGGTAGCGACGGCCCGCGCCGTCGCCCGGCCCCGGGGCATCTACCTGGTCTCGCGCGTCCGTCCCCTCGACCGGGACAGGGTAACCATCGGTGGCGTCCGGTTTGAAAGCCGCGTGCTAGCCCGGTGTCTGGCCGGTCACGAGGAGGTCTACCCCTTCCTGGTGACGGTGGGGAGCGAGCTGGACGAATTGAAGACGCCGCCCGGCGAGCTGTTCCGCCAGTTCTGTCTGGACGCCATCAAGACGGCGGTGCTCATTGCGGCGGTGGAATACCTGACCGAGAAGGTGCAGGAGGCTTACGGCCTCGCCGGCACCGCCCACATCAACCCCGGCGAGCTGGCCGACTGGCCGATTACCCAGCAGCGTCCCCTCTTCCGGCTCTTCGGCGCGGCGGCGGGGCAAATTGGGGTCAAGCTGACCTCGGGCGGGGCCATGCGGCCCTTGAAATCGCGCTCGGGCATCATCTTCGCCGACGCGAGCGGCTTCGTCAGCTGCCGCCTCTGCACCCAGAAAGACTGCCCCGGACGGCGGGCCGCCTACGACCCCACACTGGTCAGGGAATATACGGCATGAGACCCCGTTGACCTAACGCTAAGGAGGCATCGTGAAAATAGACATCTTTGCCCATATCCTGCCTAAGAAATACCTGGAGACCTACGCCAAAAAGAACCCGGCCATCCTGGAGCGCGTCGAGGCGCGCAGCATCGCCGTGACCGACCTGGAGGTGCGGCTGCGGCTGATGAACCGCTACCCGGACGTGCTGCAGGTGCTCACCGTCGCCAACATCCCCCTGGAGACCTTCGTGCCGCCCGCCGATGCCGTGGCGCTGGCCCGAATCGCCAACGAGGAGCTGGCCGAGCTGGTGGATAGATACCCGGACAAGTTCATCGCCGGGGTGGCCTGTCTGCCGATGAACAATATCGACGCCGCCATCAAGGAGGCGGAGCGGGCCATCACCAAGCTGGGCCTGAAGGGCGTGCAAATCTACAGCCGCATCGACGGCGCGCCCCTGAGCGAGCCCCGGTTCAAGCCGCTCTGGGAGCTTATGGCCAAGCTGGAGCTGCCCATCTGGATTCACCCGGCTACTTACGACAAGCTGGACTGGGACATCGGCCTCTTCAGCTGGCCTTACGAAACGACCTCGGCCATGTACCGGCTGGTGACCTCCGGCGTCTACAACGACCACCCGGACATCAAGTTCATCACCCACCACTGCGGGGCGATGGTGTCCTTCTTCCAGAAGCGCATCAAGTGGGTGCTCTCGCTCGTCCCCGAGATGTTCCCCGACCTGAAACACCCGGAGGAGCACTTTCGCAAGTTCTATAACGATACCGCCGTCTACGGCAACACCGCCGCCCTGATGTGCGGCTACGACTTCTTCGGGGCCGACCACCTGCTCTTCGGGACGGACAGCCCTCTGGGGCCCAAGTTCGGCCTCACCGGCGAGACGGCCGAGTCCATCGCGCGCATGGACATCCCCGAGGCGGACAAGGAGAAGATTTTCTGGCGCAACGCCGCCGAGCTGCTGACGCTGCCGCACTAACCCGAATGCCGCCCGAACGTTATATATATTGAAAAGGAAATCAAGGGAGCGAGATGAAAGCCAGATTTCTGAGGATATTCACCCTGGCCGCGGGCATGGTTCTCCTGCTGGCGGTGGTCGTCGGCTGCGCGGGGGCCAAGCCGCTGGAGACCCCGGCGGACTTCACCGGCCAAATCACCGAGGTCTACCCCGGCGACCCCGGCCGGTTCCTGGCCGAGTTTGATAACGGCGAATGGGTGGACAAATACGTGGTCACCATCACCGAGGCTACCAATATCTTCCGCCAGGACGGCGAGAGCTATACCGAAGCCGCCTTCGATTCTCTGGAAGCGGGCCAGACGGTGGCGATATGGTTTTCCGGGCCGGTCAAGGAGTCTTACCCCATGCAGGTGGACGCCGGCCAGATAGTGATTCTACCGGCGCCGTAAGACCTACTCCCCGGCACTGTTGACCGCTACCGGTATCAGCTCGCTTAAGGCCGGGTGGATGTGGACGCCCTGGTTGAGCTCGTCGACACCGCCGCCGGAGGTCATGGCGTTGACCACCTCCTGGATGAGCACCGGGGCGTAGGGCCCGATGA
>DAOULO010000067.1:0-5856 GCA_034420195.1 Dehalococcoidales bacterium | reverse complement strand
CTATCCCTGGGCGGAGGAGATGTTCCTGGTGCTGCACGGGGCGGGCTGGACGAACTTCGCCGAGATGAACAGCCTTACCGCCGCCGAACTCGGCATCAAAGACGGGGATGAAGTCTGGGTGGAGTCGCCCTTCGGCAGCGTAAAGACTAAAGCGAGAGTTTTTGAAGGAATACTTCCCGGCGTGGTCGCCGTCGCCCGCAGTATTGGCGTCAACCCAAATGAGATTACCGGCGTGGCCTACGATAAAATCAGCGGGCAGGCCGCCCGCGGGGGCACCCGCGTCCGGGTGTCTAAGGCGTAATTATGACAAGATGGGGCATGGTCATCGACCTGGACAAGTGCACCGGCTGCCAGTCGTGCTCGGTGGCCTGCAAGGCGGAGAACAACGTCCCCTTCGGCTCGCCGGAGGAGCACGCGCGGCGGCTGACGCCTTTCTGGCACAAGGTCATCGCCGTCAGCAACGGCACGTACCCCTCGCTAAATATTGACCTGATACCGATGCCCTGCATGCACTGCGACGACGCCCCCTGCGTCACCGTCTGTCCTGCCCGGGCCACCTACCGGCGCGAGGACGGCATCGTCATGCAGGACTTCCGCCGCTGCATCGGCTGCAAGTACTGCATCATCGCCTGCCCCTACGGGGTGCGCAGCTTCAACTACAAGGAGCCGGAGGCCGAGCCCTACCACCGCCCCGACCTGCCGCCGGAGCGCGCCGACCGCGGCCCCTGGCCCTTCCCCCACCGCGTCCACGGCGTCGTCGAGAAGTGCACCTTCTGCTTCCACCGCATCGACGCGGCCGTGGCCGAGGGCAAGCCGGTGGGCGAGGAGGTCGTCCCCGCCTGCGCCGAGGCCTGCCCGGCCCGCGCCATCGCCTTCGGCGACCTGGACGACCCGAATAGTAACGTATCGCAGCTGCTGGCCTCCCGGCAGGCCAGCCGCCTGCGGGAGGAGATGGGCACCCACCCCAAAGTGTATTATCTGCTGAAATGAGGTATTGATTGACCGGAAACTTTATCACGCTGCAAGGCAGGTCGCGGGGCTACCGCAACGCCGTCATGGCGCTGGGGGTGCTGGCACTGGCGGGGCTGGTGGCCTTTATCATCAGCTACGTGGCCGGGCACCAGACCTTCGGCAGCTCCAATACTGTCCCCTGGGGCCTGCCCATCGTGCTGGCCATCTATCTCATCGGGCTGAGCGCGGGTTCTTTGATTCTATCTTCACTGACCTACGTCTTTGGGCGTGAGGAGTACCGTCCCATCGCCCGGCTGGCCGTGTTTATGGCCATCGTGCTCATCTTCGGGGCGATGCTGGCCATCCTCACCGACCTGGGCCGCCCCGAGAAGTTCTGGCGCCTCTTCATGCTCTTCTACCTGAACAACATAACCTCCATGTTCGCCATCAACAGCATCCTCTACGGGGGCTATTTCATCATCACTTTGGTCTACCTGGGGATAATCTTCGCCGGCAAGACGGCGGCCGCCAAAATCACCGGCATCGTGGCCGCCGGCTGGGCCGTCCTGGTGCACCTGGGCACCGGGGCCATCTTCGGCATCATCGCCGCGCGGGAGGCCTGGTTCTCGACGCTGCGCCCCCTGGAGTTCCTGGCGGCCGCCCTCACCTCCGGGCTGGCTTTGCTCATCGTGGCCGTGGTGGCCACCTGTACTTTAAGCCGCCGCGAGGTCAAGCGCGAGACGATAGCCTCGCTGGGTCGCCTGCTGATGCTGTTTATCCTTGTCCTGCTCGCCCTCGCCATTATCGATAAGCTCACCCACCTCTACACCCCGGAGCGTGGGGCGACCCTCTACCTGCTGGCCGGGCCGGATAGCTGGATTTTCTGGGTCTTCCAAATTGGGCTGGGGGCGGTCGTACCGCTGGTGATATTATTCCATCCCAGATTGAAGAGGACGATTGGCTGGCTGATGCTGGCCGCCGTCTCGGTGGTGGTCGGTGTCTTCTTCGAGCGGTACTACCTGGTGATTACCGGCGCGGCCTACCCGCAGGCCTACGCCCCCGGCAAAATCGAGGGGGTCTGGGGGGCGGTGGGGTCGTTCGCGCTGACGCCCACCGAGATTATTTTAGCTATCGGCATCATCGCCGCGCTGGGGCTGATTTATCTGGTGGGCCTGAAATACCTGGAGCTCACCCCGGCAAAAGAGAATGGGGAGACCAAGCCATGAGCGAGGACGCCAAAATCACCCGCCGCGAGCTTTTGGCCAAAATGTCGCCACTGGGGGTGGTGAGTCTGGATAAGGCGCGCTGTACCGGCTGCGGCCTCTGCGCCGGTGAGTGCCCCACCGGGGCGCTGGAGATTGACACGGAGGATAACGGCTGTTTCCAGATTATTTTCAAGCACGGCCGCTGTACGGCCTGCGGGGCCTGCCGCGATATCTGTCCAGAGAAATGCCTGAGCCTGGCGCGCGGGCTGAAAGCCGGCGAGCTTGACGGGGAGACCGTCCTGTTTACGGACGGCGTGGCGACCTGCCGCCAGTGCGGGAAGGCCATCGGCCCGCGGACGATGCTCGCCAAAATACGCGCCCGGGTTGAATCTTCGGGGCGCTCTTTTACTGCCGAGGCCGACCTCTGCCCGGACTGCCGGGCGCGAGCGCAGCTGGGAAGGCTGAGGATAAAGTAAGGTGGACAGCGTGGGTAGAGTCATTGCCATCATCATCGAGGTCGTCATCCTGACGGGGCTGGCCTACGCCGTCCTCAATGCCGTGCGCCTGACCGTCTTTGACCTGGGCATCGGGCCGAAATATTCTAAGTTCGTCACCCTGGTGCTGCTGGCGCTGGGCTTTATCGCCGTGATTTTCTTCATCGCCCACCTCACGGCCTTCTATCCACCGTAAACTGAAGGATTAAATAAGGATATATAGATGATAGCGAGCCAGGCGTTCTGGACGGGGCAGCTGGTCTACCTGCAGGATATTTTCTATCCGGTCATCATCGGCGTGCTGGTCTTCGTGCCGCTGCTGGTCTTAATCTTCTGGTTCGGGCTGTGGCGCAACCTGCGGCTCTGGCGCCTCGGCCAGCCCGACGACCGCTCCGGCTCATTCTGGCTCCGCCTCAAGACGACCCTGGCGGTGGCCTTTGCCCACGTGCGCCTCGTTAGACCCAAAGAGCTTTACCCCGGCATCATGCACGCCCTCATCTTCGGCGGGGCGGGCCTGCTCATCCTGGGCAAGGTCATCCGGCTCTTCTCCTACGCCACCGGCATCACCACCCCGCCGCAGGCCATCTACCTGGCGGCCTCGCTGATGTCGGAAATCGGCGGGATACTGTTACTCATCGGCATGGTGTTGGCCGTCGTGCGCCGCTTTATCCTCCGCCCGGCGCGCCTGGACAACAAGCCCGAGGACAGCCTGCTCTATATCTGGGTCTTTCTCATCGTCCTCACCGGCTTCATGATTAAGGGCTACCGCATCGCCGCCGGCGACGTCGCCCCCGACGACTGGGCGTTTTGGTCGCCGGTGGGTCATCTCATCACCCCCGCCTTCCCCACTTTCCTCACCCGGGCCGGCAACGAGATTCTCGTCTGGCACCGCGTCCTCTTCCACACCGTCCCGGCCGTTTTTCTGCTGGGCTATATCTGGCTGGCCCGCTCGCGCCTGCAGCACATCCTGCTCTCGCCCCTCAACGTCTTCTTCCGCTCGCTTAAGCCCAAGGGGGCGCTCCAGCCGGTGGACTTTGAGGCGACCGAGCTTTTTGGCGTGGCTAAAATCGAGGACTTCACCTGGAAGCAGCTTTTAGACCTCGACGCCTGCACCCGCTGCGGGCGCTGCCAGGACGCCTGCCCGGCCTATTTCAGCGGCAAGGCCCTCAACCCCAAGGACGTCATCCTCAACCTGAGAGACCACCTCCGCCAGGTCTACCCGGTGCCCCTCTCGCGGAAGCCCACCGAAGACCGCCCCGACATGATTAGCGAGGCCGTCACCGATGAAGTCCTCTGGGACTGCACTACCTGCCGCGCCTGCATGGAGGCCTGCCCCGTCTACATCGAGCACGTCGATAAGGTGATTGACATGCGGCGCAACCTGGCCATGGAGCAGAGCCGCTTCCCCGAGGACGTCCAGAACACCCTCAGGAGCCTGGGGGCGCGCGGCCACCCCTTCCGCGGGACGACGGCGACGCGGACGACCTGGGCCGAGGGGATTACCGTGCCGGTGCTGGGCGACGGCGCCGAAGGCCGGACGCTCTTCTGGGTGGGCTGCACCGACGCGCTGGAGGAGCGCAACATGAGCACGGCACAGGCCCTGGTCAAAATCCTGCGGGCGGCGGGGGTGGAATTCGCCATCCTCGGCGAGGAGGAAAGTTGCTGCGGCGACCCGGCGCGGCGCCTGGGCGACGAGTACCTCTTCCAGACCATCTGCCAGGCAAATATAGAAATCTTTAAAAACTATGATATTAAGCGGATTATCACCGCCTGCCCCCACTGCTTTAACACCCTCAAGCACGAGTACCCCCAGTTCGGCGGCGAGTTTGAGGTCGTCCACCATACCGAGCTTATCGCCCGGCTTATCGGCGAGGGCAAGCTCAAGCTCAAGCCGCCAGAAAGTACTCCCATCGCCTACCACGACTCCTGCTACCTGGGCCGCTACAACGATATTTACGAAGCGCCCCGCGCCATCCTGACGGCGCTTACCGGCGCGGGGGTGGAGCTGGGGCGCTGCCGTAACAACAGCTTCTGCTGCGGCGGCGGCGGCGGCCACATGTGGATGGAGGAAGACCCGGAGAAGCGGGTCAACGCGCGGCGGGTGGAGGAGGTTATTCAGGCCGGGGTAGACGCCGTGGCCACGGCCTGCCCCTACTGCCTGACGATGTTCGAGGACGGCGTCAAGGCCCGTGAGGCCGAAGAAAGCCTGAACATCCGCGACCTCGCCGAGCTGGTGGCCACCGCGCTGGAAGATACTGACTAGCTACGCTTCCGGAAACTTCCCGATGTTTGTTCTATATTACACTCTAGCGTTTTATAGAGTTAAACTTCGTTATTTGTCGGATTGACTCAGATCGAGGTTAATGCAATAATCGACCATGTCCGGCTGGAAAGACAAACTGAATGGGGATCCGATGCCGTGGCTGCTGGAGAATGATAGGACCCAGCCGGCCATCCGCTATTATACTTTGCGTGATATCCTCGGCCGGGACGAGAACGATAAAGAAGTCAAAGCTGCTAAAGCGGCTATCATGGCAAGCGGACCGGTGCCGGTAATCCTGGAGGGATATTGGGACAAGCCAGGATTCAGTTTCAGACCCAAATACCGCAGGACGGAATATACTCTCATTAATATGGCGCAGCTCGGTGCGGACGGAGCTGACCCGCGCATTCGCGCCAACTGCGAAATCCTGCTCTCTCGATGCATCGACAGCAATGGTGGTCTGTCATTTACCGGCACACCTTCGGATTTCAACCATTGCACGGCAGGTATTATGGGGGCGGCTCTGATAGACTTCGGCTGGCTTGACGACCAACGCTTGCAGACAGCAATGGAATTGCTGGCGCAGACTATTACCGGAGAAGGAGTGGCCGACGCCTCGAACCACGATACAAACAGACGTTACTATAAGTCCAGTAAATCATCTCCTCCATTCGCTTGTTCTGGCCGTAATGCTAATCTGCCATGCGCATGGGGAGCAATCAAGGCGATGCTTGCCTTGAGCAAGGTACCACCTTCACGGCGGACCAGAAACATGCAGGCAGCTATTAAACAAGGCGTGGACTTTCTATTGAGCCATGACCCGGCGGTCGCCGATTATCCTTTCGGTAGTGGAAACAAGCCAAGCTCAAATTGGTTTAAGTTCTACTATCCCCTCCGCAGCGAAGCCGATGTGCTTCAGAACCTGGAGGTTCTGGCAGCGCTG
>DAOULO010000066.1:0-7386 GCA_034420195.1 Dehalococcoidales bacterium | reverse complement strand
ACGCAAAGCACCGGTACAATCCAGACGCCGGCTTTGGCCCCCCGCCACAATCTGGCCAAGGTAGAGGAGACCCATATGCTGGCTGCCTTCGAGACCGGCGCGGAGGGAGTCTTCATCGCGGGATGCGGGGAACAATGCGCCCGTGAAAATACCACCTACTGGGTGCAGCAGCGCGTTGCCAGGGTTAGAAAAGTGTTAAAGCCAGTCGGCCTTGAGCCGGAGCGGCTGCAGGTCTTTGCCCTGGACACCGCGGCCGGTGACCCGGCTGAGAAGCTGGATGCGTTTGTGGAGCAGATAAGTGCCCTGCGTCTGGCCTCAGTAATCATGGGGGAGGTGAAAAGTTGATTGTCGCCGAACAAAAACCCCTGGAAGATATAATACGCATGATTACACCTTATAACCGGGTATTGATACTCGGTTGTGGTACCTGCATGACGGTTTGCGACGCCGGCGGTGAGCGTGAGGTCTCCTTCCTCCACAAGGCGCTGCAACTGGCGCAGGCCAGGAGTGGGAGCGGGACTCATGTCTTCTCCGAATACACGATTAAACGGCAGTGCGACCCCGAGTTCCTTGAGCTGCTCCCCGAAAAGATAGCCGATATCGACGTAGTTCTTTCGCTCGGCTGTGGTATTGGCGTGCAGGCCGTCGCCGAGCGCTTTCCGGAACTTCCGGTGCTACCGGGCGTTAATACCTCTTTCATGGGCATGACCAAAGAATCGGGGGTCTGGGACGAGCGTTGCGCTGCCTGCGGTGACTGTAGACTGGAAGATACCGCCGGCATCTGCCCCATCACCAGGTGCACCAAAAGCATCCTCAACGGCCCCTGTGCCGGCACTAAAAACGGCAAGTGCGAGGCCAATAAGGACATGGACTGCGCCTGGATACTGATTTACCAGCGCCTCGAAAGACTGCAGCAGCTGGATAAAATGCGCCGCTATTACCCTCCCCGGAATTACCGCACCATCCCCAGACCAAGGAGGATTATGAGTAAGGCTAGCATCGAGGCAGGAGAGGGCGATGGCTAATTCGTTGTTTGAAGAGAAACTTAGCTCCAACGACTTTCTGGTGACCACCGAGGTAGGACCTCCCAAAAGCGTGGATATTTCGGAGATGGTTCACCATATAGATTTGCTCAAGGACAAGGTTGATGCCATCAACATCACCGACCATCAAAGCTCCGTAATGCGTTTCCCCTCGATAGGGGGCTGTATGCTGGTGAAGGAACAAGGCGGTGAACCTATCTTCCAGATGACCTGCCGCGACCGGAACCGCTTGGCGCTACAGGCCGACCTGCTGCTGGCCTTTTCCAAGGGTATTTTTAATGTGCTTTGCCTTACCGGGGATTCGGTTGATGTGGGCGACCACAAAGAGGCCAAGCCGGTCTTTGACCTGGACTCCGTGCAATTACTGAAGATAATCAGGACGCTGGAATCGGGCACCGACATGGGCGGGAACGAACTAAAGGTCGCCCCGAAATTCTGCATCGGTGCCTCGGTACACCCGGAAGCGGATTTCATCGAGCCGCAGCTTATTAAATTCGATAAGAAAGTTGCGGCCGGGGCACAATTTTTTCAGAGTCAAGGTATATTTGATCTGGCGAACCTGCGTCGGTTCATGCAGTATGCGTCCCAGTTCGATGTTAAAATCCTGGCCGGTATTATCGTCCTTTCTTCAGCCGGAATGGCCCGGTACATGAATAATAACGTCCCCGGCATAATCATATCTCAGGATGTTATCGACGAAATGGCGGCGGTGGAGAAAGGCAAGGGACTTCAGAAAGGAATCGAAATAGCCGCCAGAATGATTAAAACAATCAAGGAAGAGAAACTGTGTCACGGCGTCCACATTATGGCGGTGGGCAATGAGGGTATCGTGCCTGATATTCTGGAAGCGGCTGAACTCATCAATGTAGCCGGCTAGGGTAACTCAAGCGGGATATTCCCTCGGGTGACCGAAGGGAAAATTCACGGCAGGGAGGTGGAATAAAGTGAGTAATGAGAGAGCCAAAAAGCCAGCCAAACCCCGTGCGAAGGGAGTGAGTAGACGAAGGAAGAAAGAAGGAATTTTGATTATTGATGATGAACCTGATTTTATCGAAGCCTGTCAGCGAACTCTGGAGGCCAAGGGTTACCGGGTTGCCGCGGCCGCGAGTGTGACACAGGCCCAGGAAGTAATAAAAGTGGATCCGGCCCTTATTATCCTGGGGACAATAGCACCCGCCGGTCAGGCCTTTGCCATGTATCAGTGGCTGGGGCAGCATCCGAGATACAAGGAAATACCCCTGCTCGTCATCGATGCCCGCTATGAAGAACGGCCCATCAGGGGGTGGCGCAGGTTCGAGGGATTACAGGTTGATGGCGACGAGTACCTTTATAAGCCCATCGAGCCGGCCTCGCTCATTCCCCGGATTCAGAGCTTGCTTGAAGCCGCGACCAAGCGGATAAGGGTGCTCGTTGTCGATGACCATAACATGGTCAGGACCGGGATATGCTCGGTTGTTTCCCTGCAAAAGGATATGGAGGTGGTGGGAGAGGCTGCCGACGGGCGGGATGGTTTTGATAAAGCACTCCGGCTTTTCCCGCACGTGGCGCTCGTGGATATAGTCATGCCGGTGATGAGCGGCATTGAATTGACCAAGATGTTGACCAAAGAATGCCCGGAGACAAAAGTTTTGATTCTAACGCAGTATGATGAAGAAGAGAATATGATCGTTGCCAAACAATCGGGGGCCTACGGCTTTATTCCCAAAAAGGCCGCCAGCACCGACCTTATCTGTGGCATAAGGTACGTAAGCCAGGGGAGATATTACCCCACGGACTTTGCCGGACTGGTTATCAAATAAAAGCAAATGTGAAGATGAGTCAAGTAAACCTGTAAGCCGAGTTCTGTACTCCGCAAGCGGAGCGGTGACCATCTATCTAGCCCTGCCGTTACTGGCAGGGTCAAGCGACCAACCCGGGGAGCGGGCCGGGCGTCCCGATATCCCTCTATTCGGTCTTGCTCCGGATGGGGTTTGCCCAGCCGGCCGGTCACCCGGCCGCTGGTGAGCTCTTACCTCACCATTTCACCCTTACCCCTCGCGAGAAGGGCGGTATGTTTCTGTGGCACTTTCCGTAGGGTCGCCCCTCCTGGGTGTTACCCAGCATCCTGCCCGGCGGAGCTCGGACTTTCCTCCCCCCGAAGGGGGCGGTCACCCGGTTTACTTGACCCGCTCTAAGTTTAGTGGAGAGAAAGGGGTTAGTCAATGGGGGGTGGGGTGCTACCCGCTATCCAGAGCCTGATTGGCCAGGGCGTCGGCCTCGCGGTTCCGCTCGCGGGGGATATAAGAGATGCTGAAACTGTCCAGCGAGCCGGTGAGCCGCACCACTTCCTGATAGAGTGGCCGGAGGGTGGCTTTCTTCACCTTGTATTTCCCGTTGAGCTGGTTGACCACCAGCTCCGAATCACTCTTGACTAATACCTCTTTGGCCCCCAGCGCCACGGCCTGCTCCAGCCCGGCGATGATAGCGCGGTACTCGGCCTGGTTATTGGTGGTGCGCCCCAGCCGCCGCGAGATGCGGGCCAGGGTGTGGCCGGCCCCGTCCTGGACGGTGACTCCGATAGCCGCCGGGCCGGGATTGCCCCGGGCGGCGCCGTCGGCATGGACGATGACTTTAGCTGCTTTCAAACTTATCCTACGAGATGAAGAGGATGCGCCCGCAGGTGCCGCACTGCACCGGCTGGCCGCTGCGGGCCCGCTGCAGGGCACTGGCTGAGAGCGAGATGCGGCAGGCGCGGCAGATGCCCTGCTCCACCTTGGCCACGGCCGGCCTTTTCTGCTGGCGGATGCGCTCGTAGAGGGTGAGGGTGGGCCTGTCGATTTGCCCGGCCAGCTGGCGGCGCTTCTCGTTGAGGTCGGCCAGAGTGGTCTTTAGCTGCTCTATCTCGGTGGCCAGCTGCTTTTGCTGCTTCTGCCAGTCTTTCTCAAGCTTACCGTAAGCGGCGGTGGCCGCGGCCAGCTCTTTTTCGGCGGCCTCCACCTGCTCGATGATTTCCAGGGCGTGGTTCTCCAGCTCGTCGCTGTGGGCCTTCATCGTGGTGGCCTCGTGCTGCAGGCTGGAGAGCTCCTTGGGATTGTTGATTTGGCCGCCGTAGAGCTTGCCTTCGACATCGGCGATTTTGCTGAGGAGATCGTCGACCTCGGCCTCGGCATCGCGGTGGCGGTGCCTCAGCTCCTCCAGCGCTTTCTCCCGGGCGGCCAGCTGTTTTTGGGCCGTTTCCAGCACCGTCCGGTCGCCGAGCTGGGCCGTTTTGGCGCGCAGCGACTGCTCGTCCTGCTCGATTTCGGTATCGTATTCCTGAAGCTGGTAAAGCTGACGGGTAATGGCCATGCGTATCTCCGCTGTATTCTATAACGGGGCTGTGCTGGATGGCAAACGGGGGGAGGACGGCGGGCTAAGCAGTTGATGCTGCGAGGGTGGCCTGAGTGGGAATAGATAACAACGAGGGGAGGTGGGGGCTGGATTCCCGCTTACGCGGGAATGACATCCAGATGAGTAAGCGACAATAATCCGTAGCCATAAATAGGACAAATGTGCTAATATTCTCCCGGACAAACCGGACAGGGGGAGAGTATGAGTCTCTTAAAACTGGCGATGGAGAAGGAAAGATGGGACCTGGCGGCCCACACTATCGTCCTGGCGGCCGCCCGGGCGCTGCACGGAGGAGGGCGAAATGCCGGAAGCAAAAGGCCGAAGAAAAGCCTCAAAGCGCCAGTCAAGCGCTAAAAAGCCGGGTTTCTACGCCCGCATCCTCGACGAGGCCGAGCGGCTCGACTATGAGGCGGCCTCCGGCGTCGACGGCATTGATGACGAGATTGCCCTGCTGCGGGTGGAGATAAAGAAGGCGATGTCCGGCGGCGACGCCGCCAACCTGGAATTGCTGGTAAAGGCCACCAACGCCCTGGAGCGGCTCATCCGCACCCGTTACAACATCACCAAGGAACAGCGCAAGGGTCTCAAGGAGGCCATCGGCAACGTGCTCCGCGACATCGCCATCCCCCTGGGCATTAAAGTGGGAGCGGCGGTCATTGAAAAGAACCTCGGCTAGCCAGGGGCTGGCCGCTCGACGCCTGCGGCCCTACCAGCGCGAGGTGGCCCTGGCCATCCTGGGGAGCGTCTTCGGAGGGAAAGGGCTGACCTTTTCCGTGGAAATCGCCCGGCAGGGAGGTAAGAACGAGCTCTCGGCGCAGCTGGAGCTGCTCTTGCTGACGCTCTTCATGGCCAGCCCCAAAAACCTTATCAAGTGCTCGCCGACCTTCCGGCCGCAGACGCTCATCTCGATGATGCGGCTCAAGGACCGCCTCAACGACGCCGGTTTCGGCGGCATCTGGGCCAGCGAACGGGGATACATCGTCCGGCTGGGCAGCGCCCGCGCCGTCTTCCTCTCGGCGGACGCGTCGGCCAACGTCGTCGGCAATACCGCCCATATCCTCCTCGAAATCGACGAGGCGCAGGACGTCGGTAAGGAGAAGTACACCAAGGAGTTCAAACCGATGGGAGCCACCACCAACGTCACCACCGTCCACTACGGCACCACCTGGGACGACAGCACCCTGCTGGAGGAGGTCAAGCAGACCAACCTGGAGCTGGAGCGCCGCGACGGCCTGCGGCGGCACTTCCGCTACGACTGGGAGGCCGTGGCGCAATATAACCCGGACTACCTGGCCTACGTCACCGCCGAGCGCGAGCGCCTGGGGGAGGACCACCCCCTCTTCCGCACGCAGTACCGCCTGCTGCCCCTCCGCGGCGGGGGCGGCTTCCTCAGCGCGACCCAGCGGGTACAATTACAGGGCACGCACGCCCGCCTCAAGCGCGCCCGGCCGGGGCGGGTCTATGTAGCCGGCATCGACCTGGCCGGTGAGGCCGAGGAGGCAGAGGGGGACTTGTTGCAAGCACGCCAGCCACGCCGCGACGCCACCGTCGTCACCATCGGGGAGCTTGATTTTCCTAAAGACGACGACGTGAATAAGGAGCCCGCTGTCAAAATCGTGGCCCACTACCGCTGGACAGGCGTCAAGCATACCGAGCTCTACGCGCGGCTGACCGATATATTAAAAAACGTCTGGCACTGCCGGCGCGTGGTGGTGGACGCCACCGGCGTCGGCGAGCCGGTGAGCTCCTTCCTGCGCAAGGCCCTGGGCCCGCGGGTGCGGCCGTTCAAGTTCACCGCCGTCTCCAAGACTGAGCTGGGCTTCGGCCTGCTGGCGGCCGTGAACTCCGGGCGGCTCAAGTGCTATAAGGGCGACGGCTCCGCCGCGTACCAGGAGTTCTGGCGGGAGATGGAGTTGGCCCGAAGCCACTACCGCCCGTCGCGGACGATGAACTTTTACGTTGACCCGGCGCGCGGGCACGACGACTTTATGATGAGCCTGGCGCTGCTGGTGGAGGCGGCGCGGGGGTACGAGCGGAAGACAGCTAAAGGGGTAAAGACTGGAGTTTTAGAAGAATAGTACCAAGATTAAGACATGCTATTCCTCTTTATCCTTCTTGTCATCGATCATGCGGGCTTTATCCCAGATTTTATCAATAGTGTTGACAATTTTTCTGGAGCCAATGATTAGCACAACGCCGGCAATGAGTCTCACGCCGATTTCTAGCAGTTCTCTTATTTCGTTAGCATTAATTTCGCCGGAGAGCAGGTAATACTCAGATTCCCTGGGTATACTGAGATGATAACCGAAAAGCCCTATCAGGTCGGGTAGGGCGGTGACCACCAGATACATGCCCAGGACACGGATGGCTACTTTATATAAATCCAGATTGGAAGTAGTAATCACCAGCTCTTTTTCGGGGATTTCACCCGCCGTGATACGGACAAGCCAATCGGTTTTTCGCCAGAGAACGTACAATATCAGTGTTACCAGCAGCATGGCGCCGACCATAATAGCGATGGGGACAGCCAGATTGTAATCCCCTACAACAACTCTGAAATAACTATAAACGTTGGCAATACTGTATATGAGGGCGATTAGTGCCTGTATGAAAATGATAATGATAATGACTCTAATAATGGCTCTGATGGCTGTTCTCATACCATTTTTACCCTAAGGAATTTTCTTCGGTGTGTTTTTCAGATAATAGTGCCTTGACTAGATTTTTGTCAATAACTATTGCCAACCACCTCCTAATCCCTTACAATAGCCCTATACCTCAAACGGGAGGGAAAAATGAGAAAGAAATACTGCCTGCTGCTGCTCTTGATCCTGGTGCCCCTGGTAAGCCTGACGGCCTGCCCGGCACATCCACCCCCCGAGTCCCCGCCGACCGGGCCGGTGCCAACGACAACCACACCCTCAACCCCCTCACCCCCGCCGCCCCAGTCGCCGACAACGACACCCCCCGCAAC
>DAOULO010000065.1:0-24580 GCA_034420195.1 Dehalococcoidales bacterium | reverse complement strand
GCTGGATCACCTCCTTTCTAGGGAGATAACAGGTGTGTAACCTATTCTCCTAGGTCGGTCACTGACCTTCCTAACACCAAAGTCAGTGTAAATCCTTCCTTCCGCTATCCAGGGGTTAAGGTGTTTTATTTGGGGGAAGTTTATTAACCTCACCCCCTTTGTCCCCCTCTCCAAACTCAGCATCAGAAAAATCCCTTGATATTATGTTTGGAGAGGGGGAATTGTTTTAAGAAGAGGGGCTGCGCCCCTCTTAAACACCCGCTACCTTAGCTTCTCCCTTTGTAAAAGGGAGATAAGAGAGGGATTTCTCTATGGGCTGAGCCGCCGATGCCCTGCGGGAACTGACCAGCGAGAAGGTGCAGCAACGGATTGCGTCTAAACACAGGGGTTAAGGATAGACCCCTCTGAAAATATCGGAGGGGTCTATCAATTAGTCCACTACCAGGAGACCGGCTAGATAACGATGATGGCCACGGTATATGCCCCCGTAACATCACCCTGGCATACCTGTTGAATGCGAAGGTAGAAGCCGGAACCGGAGCTTGCCGTACGCGGCATGCTAATCGCAAGGTTTATAGGAACAGGCTCTCCAGCCGTCAGCGGCACGCGCTTGAAATCACGCAGCGCAATCATCTGCTCAGTCCTCTTAAGGTAAGCTAACCTTGCCGAGATATCCTTAGAAGCTACGAGACTCAGCGCTCTCTGTCTGCCAACAGCGACCTCTACCTTGGGCGCCACCACTCTACCCAGGGGGAACCCAAAAATCGGAAGGCGCGGCACGTGATGCAAGCTAACGCGCAGGCCGGCCATCATCTTATTCACGCCGTCAAAAGGTATCCCGGTAAATATTTGCAGTTTAGCCGAGGAACCTTTCTTCAGGCTGACAATATGCACGTTACGCGCGGCGATATTGTTATCCCAGCGAATATCGAACGGGTAGATTATCGGGTCAGGATTGTTAGAGTCCTGCGGATTATCGTTAACGTAAACAACCGCCAGCAGGCACTGGTGGGCCGGGTCAGGAACCCCGGGCACTGGCGCGGGTGTCCAGTTAACATAGGGGGCGGTAACGCTGGAATAACCGGGCACGTTGAAAGTACTGGTCGGATTCGGGTGGCCGGCCGTTCCGGGAATCAGCTGCCAGTTTGAAGAGGCGAATCCGGCGTAAGGATCAGCCCAATAGTAGCGTACGCGAGCATCGTTAATGGCCGCTTCGCTGCGGTTGCGCACCACAGCCCAGACTCGATTCACCACCCCGAAGACAGGGTTCACGTCTACCGAGCCGTAAGGCGGCGCATCAACGACAATATCGGGACTTGTCCAGCCCGAATCCCCGTATTGTTCTCCGGTATCACCGGGAGTCCCCATAACCCAGAGGTCACCTATTATCCCCTTGAGCGGCGAGTGCTGACGAAAATACGCCAGATTGGTGCCGTAAGACGGCGTAATGTAGGGTTCCAACGGTATGTGGACATACTCACCCATGCCACCCCATTTGCTGCGGACCTGGGTGCAGTTACCGGAACCATCCACCGCCCAGACACGGCCGGTATGGGTGGTAACGCCGGCATCGTCACGGTAGCGGATGACGTCACCACGCTGCACTGACCCGGCCGCTACCGGGGTGCAGTTATCGTTGAGAATCTGATCCACACAGGAGCTACTGTTTATCCAGTACCGCCGCGGCAGGAAGGTAAAACCCCAGCAGTTATAGCGACTGGTATGACCCAGTTGCTCGGTAGAAAGGTCGAAATGGGTGTAATATTGCACCATGGGCGTAAGATACGGGTCGGTTTCATTGGTAACTCCCCCATCCCAATCCTCAACATTCCAGAGTGCAACACCAGCAGCAGTTTCTATGCCTGTAACCGACATAATGACCTCCTTTATCGGATTCTATTTTGCGTTTCCAGCAGCTCCTCCGGCGAGTAAACCATCTCCAGCGGTTTAACCGGCATTCGGAGAGCCGAACGCATGGTGTGGGCGGCAAAATGAACGAAAAACGGACCGGGTTTTTCCACCGCCTTCCTGAATTGTGCCCCCAGTACTTCTGGTGCGGCATCTGCCTTGACCTTCTCGAGGATATAGGCATACGCCGCCAGCGTAATCTCGTCGAGTTTTCTGGCGCCGCGGGTCTGCTCAGCAATCAGGGGCACCACCTTTTCCCCGGCCCTGATAAGCCGCTGGATAATCGGTTCGGCCGCGAATATTTTCCGCAGAACATACGGCGAACTGGCGAGAAGCGCTTTCTTGATATTGGCGGGGTCTTTAAGAGCGGTGATATCCTTTTCCAGGTTAGCCATACAACGCCTCCTTTTAATTACCCGTATAAAAGCCTAGTGTCCAAATATACCACTTTAATGGCTATTTGTCAATATTTTTCTTAGTACTTTTGTATATAATACCGCCAGCATCAACGGCCCATTTTCATTTCTGTCTGGCTACTCCCCTATCGGGGGGCAGGGAAATCAAACGGGTTAAGCCGCAGATACCCTGCGGGAGCTGACGAGCGAGAAGGTCCAGAAGAGAGTTAGCCAGTAGGGGGAAGTTTATTAACCTCACCCCCTTTGTCCCCCTCTCCTGACGAGGATGGTAGCAGGAGAGGGGGATTTTATTATAGAAAGAGGGGCTAGCGCCCCTCTTAAACACCCGCCCAGAGCTTCTTCCTTTCATAAAGGGAGATCGGGAAGGATTTCTATCTAAAATCTCCGTCCTTAACCTTACATGTTATTGGTAATGCAAGGGGTGGAGGAACGTTTTATCCTTTTACAAAATCGTTTAAGATCAATAATTCCTGTGATGATTGTCGCAGCAACAAGTATCCATAGGCAGGCTTCGGAAATCGCGGGAATAGCGTTTTTTGATGTTATTTCTATGATAGCACGTATTTCAAACGTACCTGCGCCAGCCCACGCGATAAATCTTGCCAGTAGTTCCATCAACTGTAGATAAAACATCTTCATACGAAAAACCCCTCCCATGTCGCTTTGTTCTCTACGTCATATAATTCACCTGCTATTTCTCAAAGTCCGCATTACATTCTTCGCCAAGGTAAAGCCTTTCTAAAATAGCAGAGGTCATATCACCTAATAGCCCTTCCATCGCATCTGTATAAGCTTTATTAAAATCTTTACCCTTATCTGCACGTTTCTGTGCTTTCGCTCTTGCCTCCTGACGTATTTTTTCAAGCTTAGGACTAATTTCTCTCTCTATTGTTACCCGTGTCTCTGGATCCCCAGATATAGCCTTTTTCAAGAGTGCAGGATAATCCTTCAGGATTATCTCCACATCTTTCTTAATTAACTCCTGTTCCTCAATACTTTTTCCAGAAATGCTAAGTATGTAATGAACCAATTCTATGAAATTGGGGATTTCACTTATTTTAACCCTATGTTTCTGTGAAATTAATTCAGGGTGCAATATCGCATTAACCAAATTCGTAACCCTACTTCCGAGGGTCTCAAACTTCATCCCATCTGCATTTTGGGATACAATTTCTCCATAGCCTTCTACATATACTCTATCATCATCTCCCTGCGTCTGCATCGAAATCCCCTTATAAATAGCTTCCGGCAGCTGAAAGATGGAAAGCCCCCTACTTCTTGTGCTTGGCCACAAACCGCTTCATCCGCGTCAGGGCCTCCTCGATGTCAGCCAGCGAGGTGGCGTAGCAGCAGCGCACGTAGCCCTCGCCACAGGCGCCGAAGGCTGATCCGGGCACCACGGCCACCTTCTCCTCCATGAGGAGCTTCTCGGAGAACTCCTCCGAGGTCATGCCGGTGGCGGCGATGGAGGGGAAGGCATAAAAGGCCCCCCGCGGCTCGTAGCAGGAGAGGTCGATATCGCACAGCCCCCGCACGATGACCTTGCGCCGGCGGTTATAGTCCTCCACCATCTCGCGCACGCTGGCCTCGCCGGTCCGGAGCGCCTGGATGGCGGCCATCTGGGCCATGGTGGGGGCGCTCATGATGGTGTACTGGTGAATCTTGGTCATGGCGGCGATAATCTCTTTAGGGGCGGCGGCGTAGCCGATGCGCCAGCCGGTCATGGCGTAGGCCTTGGAGAAGCCCCCCAGCAGGACGGTGTGGCTCTTCATGCCGGGCAGGCTGGCGAAGCAGGTGTGCGCGACGCCGTAGACCAGCCGGGCGTATATCTCGTCGGAGACGACGGTAAGATTATGTTTTCTAGCCACTTCGGCGACGGCCAGCAGCTTCTCCCGGCTCATCACCGCGCCGGTAGGGTTGGCCGGATAGCCGATGAGGATGGCCTTGGTTTTCGGGGTAATGCGGGCCTCGATATCGGCGGCATCAATCTCAAAGCCGCTCGCCTGGCTGGTGGGCACCTTGACCGGCTCGCCACCGGCCAGGATGACGCAGGAGTCGTAGGCGACGTAGTACGGGTCGGGCATGATAACCTCGTCGCCGGGGTTGAGGAGGGCGCGCATGGACAGGTCGAGCGCCTCGCTGACGCCCACCGTCATCAGGACTTCCCCGTAGGGGTCGTAATTGACATTATACGTATCTTTGAGATAGCCTGCCGTCAGCTCGCGCAGCTCGGGGATGCCGGAGTTGGAGGTGTACATCGTCTGGCCCTTCTCCAGCGATTTCACCGCCGCCTCGCTGATATGCCAGGGCGTGGCGTAGTCGGGCTCGCCGACGCCCAGCGAGATGACCCCCTCCATCGAGGCCAGCAGGTCAAAAAACTTGCGTATCCCCGACGGTGAGAGGCGGTTCACCCGTGCCGCGACGAGCTTATTCAGTTGTCTACCGGCGGTCTGCCTGGCCGACATACCCCCTCCTCCTATAAATGCTTTATAGTATTACCGGCTGCCGCTTGACGCCCTCGCCACCTTCGAGCAGCTCGCCGTCTTCCTTATAGCGCTTGAGCACGAAATGGGTGACCGTCGCCTCGACGCCGTCGATGTGGGCCAGGTTCTGCGAGACGAAATCGGCCACGGTACGCTCCGACTTGCCCAGGACGACCAGCAGCAGGTCATAGGTGCCCGAGGCCAGGTACAGCGAGCGCACCTGCGGGTACTGGGCGACGCGCTCGGCGATGGAGTCGAAGCCGGCCTCCGGCTCCGGCTTGACCTTGACCTCGATGAGGGCCCAGACCTGTTCATCCTCCACCCGGTCCCAGTTGACGGCCGTCTTGTACTTGAGGATGATGCGGTCTTTCTCCGCCTGCTTGATGAGCTTGTTGACCTCGGCGACGGGCCGGCCGGTCATGGTGGCTATCTGCCTGGGGGTGGTGCGGGCGTCGTTTTCCAGTATCTTGAGTACGTCTTTCAGCATATAACTTCCTCCCAACCGGGATGGTTACGGGAGATATGAGAACATTATAGCAGAACCGGCGGGATTTGTGACCCCCCCTAGAGCACCCGCCCCTCTTTTCGGGCCCTCCAGTCCAGATAGAGGCCCACCGCCAGGCCGAGGACAACGCCGATGGCCGTACCGAGGGGCGAGCTGAAGGAGGAGTCGTCGGTGGCCGTCCCCAGCGCCACGCCGATGGCCACCCCGACGGCCATGCCGATACTGGTGGCCACCCCCAGATAATGCCATTTATCTACCAGCTTGTGGACTTTTTTAAAATGCTCGGTGAGTTTGGTCACGGCGGCCAGGTGCCTTTTCAGGCTCTTGTTATCCGGCATCTGGACAAGCATGGCCAGCTGCTGCACCAAAGCGGTGATTTCCTGCTTATGGGTTTCGCACTCGCCGCAAATCTGGGCGAACTCGTCGGTGCGTTTGGCCAGGCGGCCCAGCAGGTCAAGCCGGTACTTCTTGGCTTCTCTGGCGCCCAGCCGGAGCTGGTGCTGGTCGAGCTCCGCGGCGACGCGGCTGTACCAGGGGCTGGCGGGTTCGTATTGTTTGTAGTCCATGAGGGTTTAGTAAATCCCGGTGTGTTATGTAAAACAGTGAATCCCCTGCCCCCCGGAGTTATCTATTCCCACCCGGCCGCCCTCGCGGCATCTTTCGGTTGGTTCTAGGGCATCAGTCAATATTACCTTGAGACACTAATGGCATAGATTGACTAGGAGTATTGTTTAAAGACTTCCTCTAGCTGTTCCCGCCAGAAAGCCTTCTTTTGGGCTTTGGTACCGCTTTTGATATGTGCCGGTATCTTGTTGACTTTCCAGTAAGTACTCTCGGGCATGCCGGTTGACTTGAGAACGCAAACTGAAGAAAGCAGAGGACGACCTTTTGCATGCTCCTCGTTGTTTATCTGGGTAAGTACGTAGCCGATTTTCCAGTATGCTCCGTCCCCTCTGGCCACTCCGTAGTCCCCTTCAAGAAATTCACTGTAGTAAATCAGTTCCCGCGCCTTGGCTCTCCTGATAAGTTCCTCGCGGACACGCCTCATACGCTCTTTCTGTTCCATTTCTCCACCTCCATTTGTTTTTTACACTGTCGCCCTCCTCTTATGCCACCCGGTCGCCTGCTCGTAAGCATAGGCGATTTTGAAGAGCGTTTCTTCGCGGAAATGCTTGCCGATGAGCTGCATGCCTACCGGCAGCCCGTCAACGAAGCCCGCCGGGACGGAGATACCGGGCACGCCGGCGATATTTATGGGCAGGGTGCAGACGTCGCTTAAGTACATCTGGAGGGGGTCGTCGGTCTTCTCCCCTATCATGAAGGGGACGGACGGGGAGGTGGGGGTCACCAGGGCGTCGTACTTCTCGAAGGCGGCGTCGAACTCCCGCCTTATTAAAGTGCGTACCTTCTGCGCCTTGAGGTACCAGGCGTCGTAGTAGCCAGCGGAGAGGGCGTAGGTACCCAGCATGATACGCCGCTTGACCTCCGGCCCGAAGCCCCCGCCGCGCGTCCGCTCCATCGCTTCCCACATGGTCTCGCCGGGGTAGGAGTAGCCATACTTGACGCCGTCGTAGCGCGCCAGGTTGGCCGAGGCCTCCGAGGGGGCGATGATATAGTAGACGGCCAGGGCGTAGGGGGTGTGAGGCAGGCTCATCTCTTCCAGGTCGGCGCCGAGCTCTTCCAGCTGCTTGATGGCCGCCTGCATGGCGCTGGCGACGCCCGGCTGCATCCCCTCGACGTAATACTCTTTGGGGATGCCGATACGCACGCCTTTCAAATCGGGCTGAAGCGACTTCGTATAGTCGGGCACCGGCTCGGGGACGGAGGTCGCGTCGCGCTTATCGTGGCCGGCGATGGCATTAAGGATAATGGTGCTGTCGGTTACGTCCTGGGTCAGCGGGCCAATCTGGTCGAGCGAGCTGGCGAAGGCCACCAGCCCGTAGCGGCTCACCCGCCCGTAGGTGGGCTTGAGGCCGACGACGCTGCAGAATCCCGCCGGCTGGCGGATGCTGCCGCCGGTATCCGAGCCCAGCGCGTAGATAGCCTCGCCGGCGGCCACCGCCACCGCCGAGCCGCCGGACGACCCGCCGGGAACACGGTCTAAATCCCAGGGGTTATGGGTGGGGAAGAAGGCCGAGTTTTCCGTCGAGGAGCCCATGGCGAACTCGTCCATGTTGGCCTTGCCCAGCATCACCGCCCCGGCGGTGTTGAGCCTCTCCATCACGGTGGCGTCGTAGGGCGGCACGAAGTTCTCCAGCATCTTGGCCGAGCAGGTGGTACGCACGCCTCTGGTGCAGATAACGTCCTTGATGGCCACGGGGACGCCGGTCAGCGGCGTGCCCTTACCGCTGGCGATGGTGGCGTCGGCCTGCTGGGCCCGCTCCAGAGCCAGCTCCGGGGTGACCGTCACCAGGGCACGCACTTTGGGCTCCACCCGCTCGATGCGCCCCAGATAGTCTTTGGTCAGCTCCACCGAGGAGACCTTCTTCTCCCGCAGGAGCCGGGCGGCCTCGTGCAGTGTTAAATGATTATTCCCCGCCATTTTCCTCCTCTCCGGCCTCTCGCCAGGTCTCCCACCCCTCCCGGAACAGGAAGACCACGATTATCAGGCCGACAATCGGATCGGCCTGCCAGAAACCGAACAGATAGTTGGCCCCCAGCCCCAGCAAAAGGGCGGCCGAAAGCAAGGCACAGGCCAGTGTTTCTTTAGAGTCGGCCACCAGGGCCCGGCTGCCAATCGCCCGGCCGGTTATGTATTTCTGCCAGGTCAGTACCGGCATCACCACCAGGGATACGATGGCAATCACTATCCCCGGCAGCGACGGCTCCGGGACATCCGCGATAACCAGCTTCCGCACCGACTCTACCAGGACATAGACTCCGAGCACGAAAAAGGAGCCGGCGACGAGCCTTATCGCCCTCCTCTCGATGCGCGCCTCGTCCGCCGCCGATATCTTGCCGCGCTGCCGGAGCCGCCAGATGAGAACGAGACCGGACAGAGACTCGATAACGCTGTCCAGCCCGAACCCGATTAAGGCGATACTGCCGGCCAGGGCGCCGAAACCAATCGAGACGAGTGCCTCGAAGAAATTGTAGCCGACGGTCAGGTACTCGAGATAAAGACCTTTCCGATATAGCCGGTCAATCTCCACACCCTTCATCCCGCCCGCAAGGCTACTCCAGCACCGGCCGCACCCGGAAACAGTCGCCCTCGCGCCGCGGGGCATTGGCCAAGATGTCTTCCGGCGGGAAGGACGGGGCGACTTTGTCGTCACGCATGACGCTTTGCAGCGCCACCGACTGCGCCGTGGGCGGCACGCCCTCGGTATTTACCTGCTGCAGCACCTCAAAGTTCTCCAGCAGGTTGGAAAGCTGCTCGCTGTAACGGGTAATCTCGTCCTCGGTCAGGGCGACCCGCGCCAGGCGGGCGATGTGCAGCACCTCTTCGCGGCTGAGCTTCATGGCCGACCTCCGGGAAACCCCTGGTGGGGAGGCATTTTACCTGCCAATTATAGCACCGCTTTCCGGCCACGGGCAAACCCGGCGCGAGAAAGGCCCCCACTTTACCATAAATTAGTGGTATAATAAAAAGAGAGCCCGCAGCGCGCGGGCGAAGGAGGCATGATATGGCGGAGAGGGTGATGGTTTTTATCGATGGTAGTAATCTTTACCATTCCCTGAAAAATCATTTCAACCGCACCGACCTGGACATCGGCAAGTTCTGCCGCAAGATTTTACAGAAGCGCCAGCTCATCCGCATCTACTATTACAACGCCAGGGTCGGGCAGAAACAGGAACCGGAAGTCTACAAGCAGCAGCAGGCCTTTTTCGACGGCATCAACGCCATACCCTACACCGAGCTGCGCCTGGGCCGGCTGGTCTACACCAGCAACTGGCCCCACGTACCGCCTTACGAAAAAGGCACCGACGTCCAGCTGGCCACCGACATGATTACCCACAGCTACAAGGGTAACTACGACGTGGCCATCCTCGTCGCCGGGGACAACGATTTCGCCGGGGCCGTCCAGGCCATCAAGGACAACGGCAAGCACGTGGAGGTGGCCCTCTTCGGCAAGCAGGGCACCTCGCAGCAGTTGCGCGCCGCCGCCGATCGGGTTATTGTCATCAACTCCCGGCTGCTCAAGGACTGCTGGAAGTAGCTGATTCTTATCAACCTCACCCCCTTTATCCCCCTCTCCAATCTTGGAGAGGGGGAGATTAGATAAAGAGGGGGCTTCGCCCCCTCTCAAACACCCCTGTTTACAGGGTATCGCTGATTCATGAACAGGTTAGTCAGAAAAACGAGCCAGTGCAGCTCACCCCGGGAGGAAGGCGCTGTCGTCAAGGACTGGGGCGGGCGGCTGCCAGTGGCCCTCATCTATCCCAACCGCTATTACCTGGGAATGTCCAACCTGGGCGTGCACGCCATCTACCGATTACTCAATGACGAGCGCAATATCGTGTGCGAGCGCGTATTTTATGAGCCGGGCGACCCCAAACTACCGCTCTCCATCGAGTCGCGGCGGCCGCTGACCGACTTCGCCGTGCTGGCCTTCTCGGTCTCCTACGAGCTGGACTATTTCAATGTGGCCAATATCCTCAAGGCAAGCGGTATTCCTCTTTTCGCCGCCGACCGCGACGCCAGCCACCCGCTGGTCATCGCCGGGGGGCCGTGTCTGACGGCCAACCCCATGCCGCTGGCTCCCTTCTGCGACGCTATAGCTATTGGCGAGGCCGAGCCCATCCTGCCCGCCCTGCTGCCGGTCCTGCGGGAAGACGGCAACCGCGACGCTTTACTAAAAGAGATTTCCAAACTACCCGGTATCTACGTACCCGCCCTGCCACCCAAGACACCAGTAAAACGCCAGCACGCCGCCAACCTGAACGCCTTCGCCACGACCTCGGTGGTGCTGACGCCGGATACCGAACTGGGTGATTTGTACCTCATCGAGGCGGAGCGGGGCTGCGCCCGCGGCTGCCGCTTCTGCCTAGTGAGCACCGCCTTCGCCCCGATGCGCTTCCGGTCTGCCGATAACCTCACCCGGCAGGCCGAGGCGGGGCTACAATACCGCCGGCGCATCGGGCTGGTGGGCCCGGCCGTGACCGACCACCCCGAATTGAAAGAGCTATTATCCGGCATCAATAACCTCGGGGCGGAGCTGGCGGTAAGCTCGCTGCGCATCGGGTCATTGCGCGACGCTATCATCGCCGAGCTGGCCCGGGGGAAGGTGCGGACCGTCACCATCGCCCCGGAGGCCGGGGAGGCGCGCCTGCGGCGCGCCATCAACAAAGATATATCCGACGATGATATTCTAAGAGTGGCCGACGCCATCGCCGGGGGCGGCTTCCGCCAGCTCAAGCTCTATTTCATCATTGGCCTGCCCACCGAGACGGATGAAGACGCCGCCGACATCATCAGGCTGGCGCTGGCCATCAAAGAGAGGCTGGACAGAACGGGCGGCGGGACGCGCCTCGTCCTCAACATTGCCCCCTTCGTCCCCAAGGCGGGCACGCCCTTCCAGTGGCTGCCGATGGTCCCGCCGGAGACACTCGCCCGCCGCTTGAGCCTGCTGCGCGGCGCCCTGCCCGGTAAGGGCATCAGGCTTAATGCAGAAAGCTCCGCCTGGAGCCGGGTGCAGGGGATGCTGGCCCGCGGCGACGCCCGGCTGGCCCCGGCCATTGCTGATATGGAGAAAATCTCCCTCGCCGGCTGGCGGCAGGCGGTAGCGAGACATCAGATTGACATTGACTATTATGTCAACCAGAGGTGGGGCACAGGTGATAAGCTGCCCTGGGATGTGATTGATTCGGGGATAAAGCACGAGAGACTGTGCAGGGAGCTTGAGAAGGCGCTGACCGAGTGATTCAGGACGCCGCCCCGCCCGTCTGAGTTATCTATTCCCACCCGGCCGCCCTCGGGGCATCAACGGCTTAGCCCGTGGAATTATTGACCGAGCAGCTCCGTCACTACCTCGTTAATCTCTTTCCCGTCGGCGCGGCCCTTGAGCTTGGGCATCAGCTCTTTCATCACCCGGCCCTTGTCGCCGGGGCCGGCGGCCCCCACCGCCGCGACGACCTCCTTGGCCGCCGCCATCACCTCGTCGCGGGAAAGCTGGGCGGGGAGATAGGCCCTAAGGATGGCCTGCTCCGCCGTTTCCTTCTCGACCAGGTCGGGGCGATTGCCCTGCTTGAAGGCATCGATGCTCTCCTGGCGGTTCTTGACCTCTTTGGCGATGATGCCGAGGATATCGGCATCTTCCAGGGCGGCCTGTTTGGCGATTTCGGCGTTATTGATGGCCGAAAGCAGCAGGCGCAAGGTAGAGCGGCGCACGGTGTCGCCACTCTTCATGGCCGCTTTAACGTCGTCGTTAATTTTCTTTTTGAGGTCGGCTGCCTGTTCCATGGGTAGCCCCAGCTTTCTTCACTTTACCGGCGGGACGAGCGGCCGCGCGCGGCGCCGCGGCGCTTGGCCGCCTTCTTGCGCTTGCGTTTGATGCTGGGTTTCTCGTAATGTTCGCGGCGGCGCAACTCGGCCAGGATGCCGTCCTGCTGCACCTTGCGATTGAACCGCTTGAGCAGACTGTCAAAGCTCTCTTCTTCGCCAGCCGTTACTTCGGCCAATGAGCATCACTCCCTTTTCTGTTTGGCTGCCGTCAATATTATAGGGGGCGCTCCGGCTGCCCCCATCAGATTCCAGACCCGCATGCCTCATCGCTTCACGAGACACGCCTTTATTATTGTAAAGGGCGGCGGTCGTCCTGTCAAGAGAGCGCCAGCCCCAGTTACCCCCGTTATATCGGCCACAGAAACGGCCAACCGGTAAAAATCGGCCCGAAAGTGGCTGGGTTGACCTAGAACATAGTTTGTTGACATTAGCCAAATGGCAAAATATAATGGATTTATGAGCTACCAGAGTAATGACTTGGGCAAGATACTGAAGCAACAGAGAGTAACCATGCCGCTGACTCTGCAGGAACTGGCTGCCGAGTCAGGCGTATCTTCATCGCATTTGGGCCGCATCGAGCGGGGCGAACGTTTTCCTTCTGCCAGGATTCTACGTAAAATCGCCAAACCCCTGAATTTTGACGAAGACGAGCTTTTCACCCTGGCTGGTTTCCTCTCGCCCCATACCGGCGTGGCCGAGGAAAGCGGCCAGCGTTATTCCAGCCGCCAGCTGGACCCCTACGTGGCCAAGATGCTGGCCGAGGAGCCGGTAGAAGTACAGCGCGCCGTTATCGGCATCCTCAGTCTCTTGAAAAGCATCGCCAAAGAAAAGAAACAATAGCCCGTCCCGCCTGAAAAAACGGGCCATCAGGCACGCCGGGGGAAGTCGTGTCTTCCTGCCGACAGTGCCCGGGGGAACTTGATACTCAGTGGGAAACGTGCTAAATTTAACTTGATTACGTGCCGCTGAGGAAGTGACCCCTTGATGGAAACCAAAGAAGAGGAATGGCTGAGGTTTATCGATACCCTGAGCCATGAATTCAAGACCCCTCTGACCGCCATCATCGCTGCCGCCGGGCTCCTGGCCGAGGAGCTGGAAACCAGCGCCGACGAGTCCCTCCAGAAGCTCATCCAGACCATTACCCAGAACGCCAACACCCTGGAGGTGCGCCTGGCCGAATTCCTGGATATCGTCAAGACCGGCAGCGGCAAGCTCCAGTTGCAGTTCGAGCCGGTGGACATGAAGTCGCTCATCCTTGGCATCTGCCAGCAGGTCAATCCCCTGATTCGCAGCAAGGGCCAGCAGCTGCTTACCGACCTGCCGGAGTCCCTGCCCGTCGTCCGCGGGGACGGGCCGCGGCTGGAACAGGTGATGCTCAACCTGCTGACCAACGCCGCCAAGTTCTCCCCCGAGGGGAGCAAAATCGTCATCACGTCCCGCCCGCAGGTTGATGGGCTGATTGTCTCCGTGAGCGATAATGGCATCGGCATCGCCCGCGAGGAGCAGGACCGGCTCTTCAAACCTTACAGCCGCATCAACGCCGACCGCCAGCGCCACCCCGGCCTGGGGCTGGGACTGGCCCTGGCCAAGCAGGTGGTGGAGCTGCACGGCGGCCGAATCTGGGTGGAGAGCGAATCGGGCCAGGGCAGTACCTTCTCTTTCCTGCTGCCGCGCCCCGCCCGGAAGACCCCCGGAGCCTAAGGAGGGCCATGAAAGTACTCGTTGTCGAAGACGACCCCGGCATCATCGAGGTCGTCTCCCTCTGCTTTCAGCTGCGCTGGAGCGGGGCCACCGTCGTTGCGGCGCCCACCGGTCAGAAGGGCATCGAGCTCGTCGAGACGGAGAGTCCGGAGGTGGTCATCCTGGACATCGGCCTGCCCGATATCGACGGCTATAAGGTGCTCAAGGAAATCCGCCGCTTCTCCGACGTACCCGTGCTGATGCTGACGGTGCGGGGTGAGGACACCGACGTCGCCAAGGGGCTGGAGCTCGGCGCCGACGACTACATCACCAAGCCGTTCAGCCACATCGAGCTCATCGCGCGGGTACAGGCCGTCATCCGCCGCGCCCAGGGGCTGGCCGTCACCGACGAGGAGCGCCCCTTCACCAGCGGCAAGCTCTCGGTGGACTTCAGCCGCAACGAGGTCATCGTCGACGGCGAGGCCATCAAGCTCACCTCCATCGAGAGGAAGCTGCTCTACTACCTCATCCGCAACGAAGGGCGCATCCTCTCCCACGAGAGCCTGCTCACCAAGGTCTGGGGGGATAACTACGTGGACGCCCGCGACCTGCTGCGCGTCCACATCCAGCACCTGCGCCAGAAGCTGGAGGACAACGCCGATTCGCCCAGCATCATCGTCACCGAGCACGGCATCGGCTACAAATTCGTCCGCCCCGTCAGCTCCTGAGCCGCTAGGTATAGACCGCCACCACCACCGCCTCTTTGGGGTTATACTCGTCGAAAAATATCACCGCCACCTTGCGCCCGGTCACCATCTCCGCCGCCGGCAGGTTGCGAGCCACGGCCACGTCCTCCAGGTAGACCTTGAAGCTGCCGGCCAGCCGCACCGTGGCCGTGTAGTTCCCCGAATTGAAGGCCCGCAACTCCGCCTTTTTTAATCTCATCGCTCCGTTCTCCTTCCGGCTAGACGGCGCCCAACCGGATATTCTGACGGTATTCCCCTCGCCGCGGCTGGTAGACGGTGGTGATGCCCAGCACCCGCCGCTTGGCCCCGTCCAGCCCGGCCCGGCTGTCGCTAATGGCCACCACGTCGTAGAGCTGCTGGCCGCAGTTAACCGGGACGGAGATAGCCCCGCCACCGGCCTCGATTTCCGCCCGCCGCAGGCAGGCCTGCCCCCGTGCCGCCGCCTCGGCCGCCGTGGCGATATTGCGGTCGCTCACCTGGAGCAGCCGGTCATTGAGACGCTCTATCTCCCCCCAGCTGAAGGTATCGGCCACGATAATCTCGTCGGTGCCCTCGTCATAACCCTCCACCTGTACGCGGTTGGCCGCCAGCGCCCCGCCGCCGTAGCGCCCCTCGCGAATGGCATGTTCCGCGCCGTATTCGTAAACCGAGGCATCGGTCGCCAGCGGGTTGACGAGATAGGCCGTGTCTCCTTCGATGAATATGCAATCGGGGATGAAGGAAAGCAGCTTGCCGACGACGCTGGCGCCGTCGTTGCTGGCGTTGACGGTAAAATCCGGGCAGAAACCGGTGGCCGCCGCTGATGCCGAGACGACGCTGAGGCTAATCCCCACCCGCGCCAGGATAAAGGCCAGAATCTCCTTAACGCTGATAGCGCCGGAGCCCTTGTTCCAGCGCAGCTGGTGGCGCGCCCGCCAGTCGCCCAGCGCCCCCCAGCCGTCGCGGGCGTGGAGGAGCAGGCTGGCGGCACCCCCGGCGCTGGTATGCTCGTAAGATTCCAGGTAAAAGCTCAGGCCGTCGCTGCACTCCTCGCCCTGACCCGTCAGATAACCGGGGCTGAAAACGACCCGCCCGCCGGTCACCAGGTCGGCCAGCTCCCCCTCGCCCGGCGCGGCGTAGCGCCCGTCGTCGTTGCGCAGCGCTACGGTCAGCGCACCGGAGGTCTCCCCCAGCTCGGCGCGGGCGGCCACGCAATCCGCCGCCAGGTCCAGGGTACGCGCGGTCATATCGGCCCGCCAGACGCCGCCGGGGCAGCTCAGCCAGGCGTAATCGCCGTGATGGGCCAGGGCCAGCCCGTATTCTTGAGACAAATCGAAGGGCACCAGCTCGTGCCAGAGGCCGTCCGTAAAGGCGCTGCCGGGGACGGCGTGGGAGCGGAAGGGGCGGGCGTACGCCTCGGTGCCGGTGAATATCTCGCTGAAGAAGCACCGGAATGTATCCGTCTTGTCCAGGAAGGGCTGGGCGTAAGCGAAGTCGCCGCCGGCGGGGGCCGAGGCCAGCTCGCGGAGCGCCGACCAGGTGCCAGCGTCTACCTCGCCGCCATCGCCGTAGACCAGAGACCAGAGCTTGTCGTTGCCGGAGGTATCCTGGCCGGTGACGAGCAGGTTCCAGTCCCCGTCGTAGCTGGCGGCCACCCCGGAGAGGTCGCCGGTGGACTTGTCCCAGCCGGCCCGCGCCTGCCACTGACCGCCACTGTGCTTCTGGACATAGAGGGTGGCCTGGTCGGCGAAGAAGATGGCCAGGTCGCCGTTGGTCTTGTAGGCGGCGGCCAGGCCGTGGACGGAGGTCGTCGGCGTGTAGTCGATGAGCTCGGGGCTGCCCCAGCTGGCGCCGTAATCGCTGGAAACGATGCGCCGGATTTCCCGGTTGTACTTAATCCAGAAGATGGAGACCTCCGCCCCCAGGGCGGCCGCGGTCACCGCCAGGCAGTTGTACTGGCCGGTGTAGACCCACTGGCTGAAATCGCTGCCCGGGCCGGGGCTGACCACCCGCTGGCGGTAGAGCTTGAGCGAGTCGTCGGAGGGGGTCAGCCGGGCGCGGACGAGCGAGCCGTCACCGGGCACGGTCAGGGCGTGGTAGTAGTCGGCCTCGTCGCCGGTGTAGAGGCGCTCCCAATCGTAGCGGATGACCCCGGCGGTCTCGTTCTTCATGGCCAGTTTGATGCAGGGCGCCGCCGACGCCTCCTTTTGGGCGGCCAGCAGCGTTGCCGTGAGACTGCGCATTTACTTACCCTTCCGCGGCTGCTTCGTCGCTATCCGTCTTGAAGAGCTGCTGGCTGCGCACCTTGTGCCGCCAGCTCAGCTTTTTCAGCCGCTCCTGAAAGAGCGCCAGCCGCTCGCTGCCCCAGCGCCGGAACTCGGCCGGGGTCTGCGTGCCGCCCAGGTTGACCTGGTTGATGGTCGACGCCGCCAGTTCAATGGCGGCGTAGCCGCCGGCGCCGGTGGCCACCAGGTCCTCGCAGCGGGCCGGCAACGTCGAGCCATTGGCGTCCAAAGTATGCAGGGTGCCGTAGTAGACGGCGCAGTCGGCGCCATCTGGCTCGGCCCCGCTGAGGATGGTGAGGGTATCCCCCCAGAGGGAGAAGCGCTGGTAGGCGGGCGGGTAGTTGCCGACGGGGTACTCCACCGCCTGCACGATAATCCGGTCGCTGAGGCTGGAGATATCCACCTCCCGCGCGTCGGCCGTGGTGGCCAGGGTGGCTTTGGCGGGCCGGGGGAGCTGCTCGGAAAGCTCGCGCACCGCCCGGTTGATGTGGCGGGTAAGCTCGGCGTCCGTCCAGCGGTAGTTCTGGCTGTCTTGGTCGTTCAGGTCAACCCGCACCAGGGCAATCATCTCGGTCAAATTCATCGGCTTGCCTCCTTGTTAGGTATGCTCATCCGCCCCCGGCGGCCGGGCAGCTTCATGTCCGCCCCGGCGCCGGCCAGCTCTATCCTGACCAGCACGGCATCTAGGCCCTGCCCGGTATCGGCGCCGCTGACGGCCTCGGGCAGGCCGCTGTAGTCGGCACCAGCCCCGCTATCTCCGGCAACTATCACTGCCGCCGGGGCAGTCGCCGTATCCAGAGCCTGGCCGGTCTCGGCCAGCGCCATCTGGCGCGAGGGAGCAGCCTCGTCCCCGGTGCCGCTATCTTCGTCGGTCACCGCGCCGGAGGCCGTCAGCTCCGATGCCGCCGCCCCTGTACCGGCCTCGGCGAGACCCAGGCCCCTCGTCGCCGTGATGTCCTCACCGCTGCCGCTGTCGCTGCCTTCCTTGGCGGTGGCCGACTCCCCCCCCGAGCCATAGATGCTTATCTGATAGCCGCTATATTCCGTGTAGGTTTGCTGACCCGCCCCGAACTGGTCTCCAGCTTTGTAATAAATAGCTGAACCGCCGCTACCATCCAGCTCCAGGCTGCCGGTTGCAAAATATACACCCGCTACGTCATCTGTTTCTACATCACAGTCAAGGCCGGAGAAGGTCTGTTTTGAACCTGATGTTACATTTCCGATACTCTCATAATCCCGGCTAGTCCAATCCGTACCGGAGCCATAGAAGGTACCAGCCTTGACCCCTGTAGCACTAACCGCAAACCACAACTCAAAGATATCTAATATCCCGGTATCGTTAGCGGGATTATTGGTATCAATATCAGTACCGGCAACGGAAATAGCAGTTGCCCTATCTATAGCCCCCGGCCCGATGTCAATCGTCCCCGGCTCAATATCCAGCCGCCTGCCCCTGCCGTCCAGTTCTCCGGCCAGCCCCCTGAGCCTGGCATCGGCTCCGGCAATGATTAACTGCTCGTCGTAGCCTTCGGGGAGGATGAATTTCCCACCCAATCTTTCTGGCGCATTCATCAACCGGCGCAGGCGCGACATATCCGCCCGCTCTTCTTTACCGCGCGTGGCGAGGAAGGTGTCGATGCTGGTGAGCACGCCGGGGGTGAAGATGCGCTGGATTTCCGTTTCCAGTTGCGTCAGGGTGGTCGCAGGGTTGATGCGGATGAAGTGGACGAAGCAGGGATTAAGTTCCATTATCGTCGGCAGCGCCGCCAGCCAATTCTGATAATCCTGCGCGTCGCTGGGAATGCCGCGCTCATCTTTGAGGCCGGGATAGCCTCCCTCGGGGATGATGGGCTTGGGGACATAGTGGTGCGGGTAGGATAGCCCCCCTTCCGGCGGAAAGAGGGCTATCCCGGCCTTGAGCACGTCCCGGTGGACGTGGACGCCGGCAAACTTGATTCTCGGCTGGAGCATGGCTTCCCCTTTAGCTCAGAGTGATGCTGACCTCCAGCGTCCAGGTGCCGCCGGACTTGGTGCCCAGGTCCTCGACCTTGCGGTTGAGGCAGATGGCGCTGGTGTTGTTCTTGACGACCCACTCGTTCCAGTCGTAGTTGGCCTCGCTCTCGCCGAAGCTGGCCTTGAAGGTGGCCTTCTGGCTGGTGGAGGTGGGGTAGCCGGACTCCATGCCCTGATAGGTCTTGTTGGAGGCCGCCTGCAGGTCGGTCTGGGTGGCGTCGGCGGCCGTGGTGGAATCACCGACGCCGATGCGAGAATCAGTATTGTCGAAGTGGTTGGCCGAGACGCCGGTGATGAGGTCCCACATCTCGTCGATGCCGGAATTGAGCAGGCAGTTCCCCTCCCCTTCCCTCACCTCGTAGGGGGTAAAGGCGCGGTGGAAGGCCGCCTCGCGGCCCCGGTAAGGGGCGATGTCCTGGCGGTACTTGCTCAGCCGGAAGCGGCAGCGCCAGACGGCGGATTCGGTTCTCTCCATGGTCTCCTCCTCTTAATTATGTAAACCGTTAGTCCTGGACGCCGATGAGGGCCGCTGCCTTGATGGAGCTGAAGAGCGCCAGCGAGACGTACCATTTGACTCGGGTGCGCGAGGCGTCCTTGTTCTCCAGCGGGCCCACCGGCTCGGCCTGGAGGTGCCCCGGGCTGGTCAAGCCGCAGAGGGCCCCCTCGCCGAACTGGACGGCGTAGATGGGGGAGCAGGTGCCGCCGGTGGTGTCGTCCTCCAGGCTGTCGACGAGGACGTGGGTGTCCAGTATCCAGTCGTTGACGCCGATGGGCACGCCGTCCCAGAGCTGGACGAAGTTGCCCCACTGGTCGCGGTCGGTCTCGGTCATGCCGCCAGCGGCGCGTACCAAGGCGTTGATTTTGCGCCGCGAGCGCCGGCTCATCAGGAGCATGTCGGGCTTGCCGCCCTTGACGGCGTCGATGAGCTGGTCGAGGGCATCCAGGGTCAGGGTGTCGCCGGTGGCCCCCATGGCGATGACCTGGTCGGACGCGGCCTCGGTATCGATGAGCTGGCGCAGCCCGTCGAACTGCTTGGCGTTCGTCCCGGAGTCACCGTAGATGAAAGTCTCCTCGAACTTGTCGCGCAGGGCCTTGGCCTTGAGCTCGATGACGGACGCCTCCAGGTCCTGGGTGTTGGAGCGGGTGGCCTTGAGGAAGTTGTCGACGTCGGCGTCGCCGCCCATGATTTTCAGGTTGGCCGTAATCTGTTCGAAGGTGGGCGTCGACTCGGCCCAGGTATCGTCGACGTCGTAGAAGTCGATGCTGGGCAGGGTCTTCTCCTGGTTATAGGTCAGGCCGTTGCCCACGATTTCGACGAAGGGCAGCCGCTGCAGCACCGGGGAGTCCTTGACGATGGTCTCCACCACCCCCTGCAGCAGCATGTCGTTGGATAGCTTGGCAGCCTCTGCTAGAGTTAAAGCCATTTGGTTCTACCTCCTGTGTTATCGGTCTTCTTCCCGGCCCTTACGAGCCGGCGCCCCCCAGGGCGTACTGGATTTTCTCGCGGGGGGAAAGGGCAGAGAGGTCCGGCGGCATCCGCGGCGGGGCCCCGGCGGGTACGCGTGTTTTGGCGGCCTCGTTCTCCATCTCCTGCTTGACCCGCTCCATGAGGTTGCGGGCGTTCTGGAGGGACTCGTTGACCGCCTCGATGCTCTCCCCGGTGATGAGCTCGGGGAGCACGCCGGGATTGGCCGCCACGACGATTTCCTTGTAGGCGGCCACCGCCTGGGGCAGGGCCTTGCCCAGCTCGTCCAGGGCCTGCCCGGCCTCGGCCAGCTCCCGTTTCAGCTCTTCGATTTCACCGTCGCGGGCGGCCAGGGCCTGCTCCAGCTGGATGATGCGGCCGTCGCGGGCGCGCAGCTCGCGGGCCAGGGCCTCGTTCTCCTCCTGGAGATTGCCGGATTCGTCCGCCGCTGCCTCGACTTCCCCGTTCTTCTCTTTGTCTTTATCCATAGTTTTCGGTTACCTCCCGGTTAGTCTGTGGCGCCTTCCGCCCGGGCCGGCGTCTCACGACTCTCCCTCGCGCCGTTCCGGTTGGGTTTGGCATTGAGTTCCTGATTCATCTTGAGGATGGCATACCGCTCCTCCAGCCAGTGCTGGAACTCGCTCTGGGGGTCGCGCACGCCCACCTCGTCCATGGCCGTCCGCCGCGAGTGGATGCCCGTCTGCACCATCACCTGCTCGCTGGCGACTTTCTTCTCCATGTCTTTGGGCAGCACCGGCCCCCAGACGACGCGCAGGTGGTTCTCGCCGAAGTCCTCGCCGCGGTACTTGGCCAGCAGCTTTAAAATCATCTCGTTGCGGCGGTTATAGGCAGCGGCGCGGATGATGCGCTTGCGCCGCACTTTCTGGAGTAATGGCTGGAGCTCTATCTCCAGCGCCACGCCGGACATATCCCGCTCGATACCGCCGAAGGCGGAGCGCGGTGATTCGGACAGGTCGTGCAGGGCACGGTATATCAAATCGATGTAGTTGATGTGCAGGTTGATGCCGCCGCCCTGGAGCAGGTCGAGGAGGTAGGCCTTGGCGTCCTCGGGGATGTTCCAGACCGCCCCCGGCTTGATGGCGATATCCTCGGAGTCCTCCACGTTCTCCAGCACGGCGATGGGGTTGCCGGAGAGCTCCAGGATGCGCGATAGCTGGCTCATCGCCCGGTTGAGCTCCCGCTGCGACTCCATGATGGGGGGCAGGTCGGAGACGCCCCAGAACTTCTTGGGCTCGCGTCGGTTAGGGAAGATGACGAAGGGGATGAAGCCGTAGGGGTTGGGCTTGCTCTCCAAAAGGGCGTCGTCCAGGTAAAGGGCGAAGTCGCGCTCCGTCCACACCTCCGTGACGACGGCCTGCTTCTTGGCGGGCTTGACCCCGTAGATGAGTCCGGCCTCCTCGGCGGTGAGCCGGTAGCGCGAGGCCACCCGCCACACCCGCGAGATGTCGTCGCCGGAGCTCCAGGCGTAGATACCCTGGATGTCCGGGGCGGTCACCCGCACACGCTTCTCGGTGGCATCCCAGATAACCTTGTAACAGCCATCCCCCAGGACGGCGCAGTCGAGCTCCGTCTCCAGGTCGAGCTGCTCCAGGCTGTTGTCGGCGTAGACTTTGTAAAGGGACTCCTCGGCCTTACGGGCTTTGGCGGCGGCCTCTTCCGAGTCCCCGTAGGGCTCGACGGCGAAGTTGATACCGGCCATGAGGTACGACGTCACCTTCTCCACGAAGACGCGGGCGTAGTTGAAAATGAGCCGCCGCTCGCCCCACCGCTCGCGCCCTTCCCACTGGCGGCCGTAGTAAAAATCGAGCAGCTCCCGATAACCTCTGAGCCTGTCCAGGTCGAGGCGGGCCAGCTGCGTGGGAATAGCTTCGTTCATCGTCTTTCTCCTCAAGCCTTATTTACTACGTCCGATGGGGATGGGTCGGCCGCCTTGAGGGCCCGCTGCACCGTCCTCACACTCACCCCGAACATCAGGGCCAGTTCCTGCATCCCCCGGCCGCGATTGAACAGCCGGTTGATTTCCTTATCACGCAGCCCCTTCAGCCAGCGCTGTCGCCCCCGGGGCTCGTCGTAGAGGCACCGCTCAAAAGGGCAATCAAGGCAGGAAGCAGCGTACTCGCAGCCCTCGTCACGGTAGCGGCAGTATTCCGGTGGCAGGTCGGGTTCGCCATGGTTTTCGGCCTCCTTGGTTTCTGTCTCCGTCTCGCCAGTCTCACGCGTCGCCAAATCCATCGCTCACCTCTAAAAACCTAACGGCTAAAGATTAGCACATATGTTCTGGCAGGTCAACAAACTATTGTCGCTTTTTTCGCCCCCTGGCACTTGACAGACGGGCCGGAAAACTTTATAATTGCTTTAGCAAAGCAATATTAAAAATGCCCCGGCGCGGAGGCTGTATGCCGGTCTGGGACAACTACCTCAACGTCATCGAGGCCAGCCGCCGTCTCAAGGTCCACCCGGAGACGGTCAAGCGGTTGTGCCGCCAGGGTGACCTGCCCGCTCACAAGATTCACAACACCTGGCTCATCGCCAAGGACACGCTGGATAATTTCGCCGGCACCTATAACCCCAGCCGTGGCGCCCGGAGAAGATTGCTGAGATGAGAGAGGTAGTATGAAAACCGCCGGCCGCTGGCTCAAACGACCCAAGCGTTTCTTCCCGCTATTAGTCGTCCTCGTGCTGCTGGCCGTCCTGCTGCCGTCCACGCCGGCGCTGGCCGCCCCGCAGATTAGCATCAGCCCCGGCTCCGGCGCCGTGGGGACAGAAGTCGTCGTCACCGGCATCGTCTTCGATTCTTATAAAGGAGATAACGTCCATATCCTCTTCGATAGCGTCGAGATAGATAACAGCCCCCTGGTGGTGCCCCAAAGCGGCGAGTTCGAGGTGAACTACGTTATCCCGGCCACGGCCTCCTCGGGAAGACACCTGTTCAGCGCCCGGGACGACTCCGGCAACCCCCTGGCGGCGGACACCCCCTTCATCGTCGAGGTCATCTCCCTCAGCCTGGATATCACCGACGGGCCGGTGGGCACCGCCACCACCATCACCGGCGGCGGCTTCTACGCGGGGAGGACGGTAACGCTCTACTACCAGAACGTCATCAGCACCAAAATCGCCACGACCACGGCCACGCCCACCGGGCGGCTCACTTATGAGTTCATCGTCCCGGCCAGCGCCGGCGGCTCCCACCAGATTACGGCCGTGGACAGCACCGGCAAATCCACCCAGGCCCTGTTCACTGTCATCTCCGTCGTCGCCCTCAATCTCACCTCGGCCAGCCCCAGCAGCCCCATCAACCTCACCGGCAGCGGCTTCGGCTACCGGAGCAGCCTCAGTGTTACCTTCGGCCCCTACGTTGTCCTCAACACCCAGAGCGACGACTACGGCAGTTTCGCCGCCGAGATTACCGTGCCCGACCTGCAACCCGGCCTCTACGACGTCACCGCCCGCGACGCGGCGGGTAACGTGGACAAAGAGAGCTTCATGGTTACCGCCGCGGCCAGCCTGAGCCAGTCCGGCGGCGGCGTGGGCGCTACCGTCACCGTCCGCGGCTCCGGCTTCGAGGCCGGCGGCAACATCACCATTGATTACGACGGCGTTACCATCGCCACCGAGAAGGCCGATAACGATGGCGCCTTCATCACCTTCATCACCATTCCCGCCAGCGCCGCCGGCGGCCACCTGATTACCATCAGCGACGGCGTCACCACCCGGGAATTCACCTACACCGTGGAGGCAGTGGCTCCCGGGGTGCCGGTGCTGACCCTGCCGGCCAACGGTAGCGACAGCGGCGCCCGCGCCTACCTGGACTGGCAAGACACCCCCGACGACAGCCAGCCGGTCGCCTACCGCGTGCAGATTGCCGCCGACGCCAACTTCGCCACCACCGCGCTCGATAAGGACGGCCTGACCGACTCCGAGTACACCCTGGCCCCCGAGGAAGCGCTGGCGGCCACCGGGGACCCCGTCACCTACTACTGGCGGGTCAAGGCCCGGGACGCCGCCGCCAACGAGGGCGAATGGTCGTCGGCCTGGTCGTTTTCGGTCAGCCCGCCGCTCCTGCCCGTGCTGCTGCTACCCGCCTCCGGCAGTGAGCTGAAAACGCCGGTGCTGCTCCAGTGGGAGGCGTCCGCCGGCCTCAGCCCGCCGCTGACCTACCGGGTGCAGGTAGCCACCGACGCCAACTTCGCCGCCGTCGTCCTCGACCTGGCCGACCTGACCAACCCCGAATACGCCGTGCCCGAAGACGAGGATACCGGCCTGGCCAAAAAGCAGACCTACTACTGGAGGGTCAAGGCCGTGGATAGTGCCGGCAACGAGAGCGACTGGACGACCCCCGGCTCGTTCTATCTGGCCGCCGCGTTCAGCTTCCCGACCTGGGCTACCATCCTGCTCATCGTCATCGGAGTTATCGTGGTGGGCTTCCTCGCCTTCCGGGTGGGCCGGAGGACGGCCTACGATTTCCCGGACTAAAACTTTTGGGCGCCGGTGTCGTTATAGTAATTGGGGGATTGACACATTAAATTCTATTTAATGCAGAATTAGTATAGAAATTAGTACCCAATTCGTGCTATTTTATTAGGGTACGCCCATCATACCCGGAAAAAACAATAATACCGCGTCAGGAGGTCAAC
>DAOULO010000064.1:0-3438 GCA_034420195.1 Dehalococcoidales bacterium | reverse complement strand
CCGGTGGCCATGGCCTCGTCGAGGCGGGCTTTACCGATATCCGCCGCCACCGGCGGGTCTTTAATCAACGTCAGCACGCTGCCGCAGCAGTGGGCGTTCTCGCGGTTGTGCTCCATCTCCACCAGTTCCACGCCGGGGACGGCCCGGATGAAGTCGCGCGGGGCGTCGTAGACGCTGGAAACCCGCCCGATGTGGCAGGAATCGTGCAGGGTTACTTTCATTTTCTTGCCCGTATCCGGGAACTTGAATTTACCCTCTTTTATCCGGTCGGCGATGACCTCGGAGTAGTGCCGGCCGGTAATGCCGTAGTCGATGCCCAGTTTCTCCGCCCAGCGCGGGTAAATCTGGCGCCACATCATGTCGCAGGCGGGGCAGGAGGTGACCACCGTATCGGCACCGACGGCCTTGACGGCGGCGATGTTCTTCTTCATTGTCTCGGCGAAGACGTCCCAGAGGCCGGCCACCAGCATCGGCGTGCCGCAGCAGTTCTCGTTATTGCCAGCGTAGGTGAAGTCCACCCCGGCGGCGTCCATAAGGCGCACCGCGGCCTGGGGGATATCGGTCTCGACGTGGCTGGCGGTGCAGCCGGCGAAATAGGCGATTTTGGCCTGATGCCCCGGCCCGTGCTTCTCCCACAGCTCCTTGGGGAACCAGTCGGTGCGGGTCTTGCGGTAGGCCGCCCAGATATTGCCCTCCTTGCGGAGCGAGGCGGCCATCATCTCGAAAGGCGGGAAGGTCATCTGCTTATCTTCGTCAATGAGCTTGCCGCGCAGCTTCATCCACGACGGTTCGATGGGCAGCGAGGCCGAGCAGCGCAGGTTGCAGAGCTCGCAGGTGGTGCAGACGAGGAAGGTATCCACCATGAACTGGTCCCACTTCTCACGGCCCTCCATGTACTCGCGCAGCCAGTACCACTTGCCGCGGGGGCTCTGGCTCTCCCAGCCGCGCCCGTAGAACTGGTCGCACTCGCTGACGCAGTAGCCGCACTGGGAGCAGCCGTAGGCGTACCAGGCTACATCGGCGGGGATGCCCCGCACCGGTCGGTCGGGCCTTTCCCCGATGCGCGTGGCGACGCGGTTGCCCAGGGGACGGACGAGCGGCTCGAAAGTCCGGGCCAGACCCATGAAGGTGCCGAGGAGGCTGCCGTCGAGTACCTTGCCGGGGTTGAGGATACCTTCGGGGTCGGCCTGCCGCTTGAACTCCTTGAGGCGCCGGACGATGCCCCCGCCCAGTATCCGGCGGGCCTGATTGGCGAAATAGAGGCCGGTGGCGTAGGCGCGGCCGCCGCATTTTTCGGCGATTTTCATGATGGTCAGTGACAGGGCGAAGACGAAATTATAGGAGAACTTGCGCTGGTCACTGGGGATAAAGCCCAGGATGACCACCTCCGGCTCACCGCCGGCGCCCTCGCGGACGATAACACCCTCCTTGACCACCGGCTGGTCAATCTTAGCCTCCACCTCGTTCAGGAAATCGGCCAGTTTGGCGAGGGGGACGACCACCTCGGCGGGCACCAACGACGGCCCCAGCCGCTTGACAATCATAATCTTGAAGCGCTTTTCCCACTCGTGGTTGGCGATGCGCTCGCTCAAAATCTCCGTCGGGCAGGACTTCATCGCTTCAGCCAGACCGGCCCGGACGGCTTTGGCGTCCTTCTTCCGGTAGGCCAGCGTTATGATGTAGGAGGCCGGCAGGAGCACCCGCTCCTCCACCGGCTCTTCAAAGTGCTCCAGCAGCGGGGCCTGGTTCTTGAGCTCGGCCATACGCGGGTTAATGAAGAGAATTGACCAGATGGGCAGCTTACGGGTGATGATTGCCTGGGTCAGCTTTTGCAGGCCGGCGGCCTCCGGGCAGCCCACGGCGACGACTTCCAGTTTCTCCAGCGGTTGAACCTTCAATGTCACCTGGCTGATGAACCCGGTGGTGCCCTCGGCGGATGATATCAGGTCGAGGTCATCACCCTTAAATTCCCTGACCGAGCCGTCGGCCAGGACGGCCCGCGCGCTGACGACGTTCTGGCGGAACCAGCCCGCCTCGTAGGAGCCGATGCCGGCCCCGCCCTGGGCCAGCCAGCCACCCACCGTCGCCGAGGGATAGCTGGAGGGGTAGAGGCGCAGGGTCAGCCCCTGCTTCATCAGCTCTTTATCCAGCTTTTCAAAAATAATGCCCGGCTCTACGGTGACCGTCCGGGCGGATTTATCAATCTTTTTGATGGCGCGCATCCGGTAGAAATCAACGACAACGCCCCCCTTGATGGGGATAACGCCGCCGTAGCCGGAGGAGGCGCTGCCCCGCGGGGTGAGGGACACCCCGCTTTGGGCTGCCCATCGCACCAGCGCGCTTAGCTCGGCCTCCGAGCTTGGCTGGACCACCGCTTCGGGGACGGTCTTGCCGACGAGGGGCTTGATGAGGCCGGGCATGGCAGCGATGTCGTGCCCGTAGAGCTTCCTTTCCAGCCGGCGGCAGGAGACCCGCTCGCCGAACATCTCCTTAAGGTCGGCCTGTAGCTCTTTAGTGCTGATTCCCATTTTCTTCTCTCCCCGATTAATTATTGGGGCGGCTAGAGCAGATTGGAGAGCCGCCGGCTCCGGTGCAGTTGCGCGGCGATGACCTCGTGCACCAGGTCGCAGGCCTCGGCTATCTTGGCATCGGACAGGCGGTAGTAGACGGCGTTGCCTTCCTTGCGGGGGATAATGACGCCGATGCGGCGCAGCACGGCCAGGTGCTGGGAGGTGTTGGACTGTTTGAGACCGAGGCTGGTGGTCAGCTCGCCGACGGACTTCTCGCCGCCGCGCAGCTCCTGGATTATCTGCAGGCGCTTGGGGTCGGACAGTGATTTACACAATTCGGCCTGTAAGCTCAAGACTTCGCTAACGCTGTCGTCGGCCACTGGTTCACCTTCACCTGAAGAACATCCTTCTATATTATAATATTACAATATGCTAAAGTTCTCCGTCAATCCCCGGCTCGGGGGAGGGCGGGATGATCGATGGAAGTCTGTAAATAGGGTTGGAAACCGGGCTAGAGGGACAGGTCGAGGCTGACCGGGAAATGGTCGGAGGCGTCCAGCAAATCGCCCTTGAGGGTCTTGGCATCGTTATCCTCGTAGGGGTTCCAGATTTTCTGCGGCGAGCTGCCCGCCACCGGCAGGCCCGGCGAGGCCAGGATGTGGTCGATGAGGACGTTGACCGGGTCGCCGGTCATGCGGTCGGTAAAGCGGGCCGAGGCCGGCCGCCAACCCAAGGACGTCCATTGGGGCTTGCCGATGTAACTGCGCATGATTTTATCCGGCGTAAAGATATCCCCCATGACCGTTTCCACGGCGCTGCGCCCGTATTTGGCCTCGTAGAAGTCCATGCCCGGGCCGTCGTTGAAGTCCCCCATGACGACGACCTGCCGGCCTTTATCCAGCCATTCGTCGACCCGGTGGCGAATCCA
>DAOULO010000063.1:0-3123 GCA_034420195.1 Dehalococcoidales bacterium | reverse complement strand
ATGCGGTATCATTGTAAAGGGCTATTATCTATGTCGTCAATGGGACGGGCTGGTTGGTCGTTATCCCGCCCGTTCCTTGTCAGTCACGGGTATTGCTGCTATACTCTAGGTGTCAATTCGCCGCCGGGAAAGCCATGAAGTACGAGACCGTCATCGGGCTGGAAGTCCACGCCCAGCTGCTTACCAAGAGCAAGATGTTCTGCGGTTGCAGCGCCGATTACGCCAACACTCCGCCCAATACGCACGTCTGCCCGGTGTGCCTGGGCATGCCGGGGGTGCTGCCGGTCATCAACCGGCAGGCGGTGGAGTACACCATGATGACGGCGCTGGCCCTGCACTGCCCCATCTCCGAGCACACCAAGTTCGACCGTAAGAACTACCCCTACCCCGACCTGGTCAAGGGCTACCAGATTTCCCAGTACGACGCCCCCATCGGCGGGAAGGGCTACCTCACCATCGAGGTTGACGGGGAGAGGAAGGATATTGGCATCACCCGCGTCCACCTGGAGGAAGATACCGCCAAGCTCCTCCACCGCGCCTCCCCGGAGGGCGACTACTCGCTGGTGGATGTCAACCGCTCCGGCGTGCCGCTGATGGAAATCGTCGGCGAGCCCGACCTGCGCTCCCCGGAGGAGGCGCGCCAGTACCTCATCCGACTGCGCAGCATCTTGCAGTACCTGGGTGTCTCCACCGGCAACATGGAGGAGGGTAGCTTCCGCTGCGACGCCAATATCTCCGTGAGGCCGGTGGGGAGTAAAGAGTTAGGGGCCAAGGTGGAAGTGAAGAACATGAACAGCTTCCGGGCCGTCTTTCTGGCCATGGAATACGAAGTGAAGCGCCAGACCAGGGCCGCCGGGGAAGGCAAGAAGCTCGTCCAGGAGACGCGGGGCTGGGTGGAGGCCAAGGGGAAGACCGTCTCCCAGCGCAGCAAGGAATACGCCCACGACTACCGCTATTTCCCCGAGCCCGACCTGCCGCCGCTGGCCATCAGCCGGGAGTGGGTGGAAGAAGTCCGCGCCAAGCTCCCCGAGCTGCCCGAGGCGCGCCGCGACCGCTTTATGGCCACTTACGACCTGCCGCGCTACGATGCCGACCTGCTCACCGGCGCCAAGGCCCTGGCCGACTACTTCGAGGTGGGGGTCAAGGTGGGCGGGGAGGTCACCCCCAAGGAAATCGCCAACTGGCTCCTCGGCGAGGCGACGCACATCATGAACGCCAATAACATCGACGTTGACAAGTTCGCCGAGAAGGTAAGTCCGGCGGCCCTGACCGCCCTGATTGCCCAGTCCCACGGTAAAATTAACGCCGCCACGGCCAAGTCCGTCCTGGAGGAGATGTTCCGCACCGGTAAATCCGCCGGCGATATTATCCAGGCCAGCGGCCTCAGCCAGATAAGCGATACCGGAGAGCTTGAGAAAATCGTGGCCGAGGTGATAAACTCTAATGGGCAGCCCGTCGCCGATTATAAGGCCGGTAAAGAGACGGCGTTGAAGTTTCTGGTCGGGCAGGTGATGAAGGCCACCAAAGGCCGCGCCAACCCGCAGCTGGCCGGCGAGGTGCTCAAGCGGAGGCTGGCCGGTTCGTAAATACCGGCGCTTGGAGTAATTAATGGAAACTTATTTATACATTGCCCAGATAGTCATCGCCCTGGCCCTGATACTGGTCTCGCTGCTTCAGGTACGCGGCGGTGGTCTGGGTGGTATCTTCGGCCAGGCGGATACGGTCTTCCGCACCAAGCGCGGCGTGGAAAAGACCCTCTTTCAGCTGACCATCGCTCTGGCCTTCATCTTCATCGCCCTCTCCATCGTGTCGCTGCAGGTAAAGTAATCGCCGGGCCGACCGCCGTTGCCCCTGTCCGCATCGCGCCGGGACAGGCGTGACAGAGTTTATTAAAAAATTTATAGCTTGGAAGAATTAATCTATTGACAAACCCCGGCGGGTTTGCTACGCTTCGCTTCAGGATACCAAGGAGGTGTGGAAATGCAAGCATATTGCATGAAGTGCCGGAGAAAGGTTGAGATTAAAAATCCTCAATCGGTCACGCTGAAGAACAAGCGCCCCGCCACCCAGGGTGTCTGCCCCGTTTGCGGCACCAAGGTATTCCGTATCGGCAAGAGCCGCTAGACCTGCCGCCCCCACTGCCCCCGGGACAACCGGCGTCGCGTCTCCCCAGCTCCAGGGAATCGCGTTATCCGTCCGCAAGCCTGGCGCTAGCAGGGACTTGCGGTATTCGCTAGGATACGACCGGTAGCTAACGAGCGAGTGTTCCCCCCGTCTTCCGGGGTTGCCCCTACTCCGTCACCACGCCGGTGCCGTAGGCCAGCACCTCGGCGGCGTTCTGCATCACCATCGAGGTGCCGAAGCGCGCGGCGATAATGGCGTTGGCCCCCTGCTTTTCGGCCTCTTCGGTCATCCTTTTCAGGGCCTCTTCGCGGGCTTCGGCCATCATCTTGGTGTATTCGGTGATTTCACCGCCCACCATGCCGCGGAACCCGGCCATGATATCGCGCCCCAGGTGCCGCGCCCGGATGGTGCTGCCTTTGACCAGGCCGATGGTCTTTTTGACCTTTTTGCCCTCGATTTGCTCGGTCGTGGTGATAATCATCTTTCGACCCCCTTGAACTCGTCGGTTCTGGCCTTTTTGATGCGGTCTTTGATGGCGACGCCGAGGAGGATGAGCACCCCGGCCCCGACCGCCCCGGCCGCTATCCTGATGAGCAGCGGGATACTGCTATCTCCGAAGAAGCCCTTGACCCCCCAGCCGATGAGGGCCAGCACGCCCAGCCCTATCAGGATGAAGGCGATGTTCTGCCACATGGTTGACCTCCTCTTGGTTTGCCTCCCCGCCCCGTCGGTGTTATCTATTCCCACCCAAGCCGCCCTTTATCATCCGCGGCTTAGCCCACAGCTTGCCCCGCCCCCTCACCTCTTTCTTTTCCACGCCGTTCCCTGGGGCGTGTCCTCCAGGACGATGCCAAGCTCGTTGAGTTCATTACGGATTTCGTCGGCTCGCGGCCAGTCCTTGCCCTTGCGGGCGGCGGCACGCTCCGCGATGAGCTTTTCGACGCGGGCAGCAAGCTCCGGGTCTACCGCCGCGGTCTCCGGCTCTTTAAAGGTCAGCCC
>DAOULO010000062.1:0-5641 GCA_034420195.1 Dehalococcoidales bacterium | reverse complement strand
CACCGAGGGCGGGCAGGGTGGGAAAGAATATCTCCGGGGAGGGGTTAGGTGTGGGGCTTGCGCCCCTCTCATCCTGTCACCTATACTGAAGATGCTTTGATAAGAATCACCGATAAACCCCTCTCGCCGGAGGCAATCGTCAAAAAGGTCAAGACGCCGGATAGCGGCTGCGTGGTCACCTACGTTGGCCTCATCCGCGATAACTACGAAGGCAAGCCCGTGGCCAGCGTGGAGTATACCGATACCGGCACCGCTGCGGCCGGCCTGCGCAAGATTGCCGCCGAAATCAAAAAGGAATTCACGGTCAACGAGGTGGCCATCCATCACCGGGTGGGCAAGCTGGCGGTGGGGGATATCAACCTGGTGGTGGCGGTAGCGGCCGCCCACCGGTCGGAGGGCTTCGCCGCCTGTCAATTCGCCATCGACCGCTTCAAGGAAAGACTGCCCACGGCCAAGCGGGAGATCTATAGCGACGGCACGGTAAGGACGGGCTAGCTTACGTCCCCTGGGCGAGGACGAACTCGGCCAAATCCGCTAGCGACCGGCGGGCGGGGGTGTCGGGAATTGAACTCAGGTTACGCAGGGCGGCGGTGCCGTACCCCCGGGCGGTTTGATAGCACGCCGCGATAATATCCGAGTCCAGCACCATCTCAATCGCCTCTTTCCGGCTGGCTTCATCCCGGGTGGCGAAGTACCTCTCCACCGGGTTGTCGCCGGGGCGGCGCTCCGCAACCAGCATGGCCGGCAGGGTCAGCGTCCCCTGCTCCAAGTCCGAGCCCACCGGCTTGCCCAGGGCCGCCTCGGTCGAGGTAAAGTCCAGAATATCGTCGACGATTTGAAAGGCGATGCCCAGGTTATCGCCGTACTCTTTCATCACCGCCACGGCCGCTTCCGGCGCCCGGCTCAGGATGGCCCCCGACTGCGTCGCCAGCGAGAAGAGGGCGGCCGTCTTGGAATAGATGCGCCGGAGGTACTCATCGCGGCTCTGGGGGGCGTGGTAGGCGGCGCGAAACTGGCCGATTTCCCCGCTGGAGATAATCCCCAGCGTCTGCGAGAAGAGCTTGACGACCCGCGGCGTCTGCGTGTCGGCCACGTACTCGCCGGCCTTGGCGAAAAGGTAGTCCCCCATGAGGATGGCGATTTCATCGCCCCAGAGGCTATTGATGGTCTCCAGCCCGCGGCGGGTATCGGCCTTATCAATGGCATCGTCATGGACGAGGGTGGCAGTGTGCATCAGCTCCACGGAGACAGCCATCGGCAGGAGGTAGGTAAGGTCGTACTGGAACGGCTTGCCCGCCAGCAGGGTCAGCGCCGGGCGAATGCCCTTGCCCGTCCCCCGCACGATATGCCCCAGCTGCGCCGCCAGCCAGGCGAAGTCGATGCGGCTGATGGACTTGAGGGTGGCGTTGACCTTGTTCAGGTCGGCCCGGACGGGGGCGTAAATCTGCTTAAGTTCCAATGCGCTTCGTCTCCTCCTCGATGACCGATTCGTCGAGCTTGCTGAAGAGGGGCTGCGGCTCGCGGAGGGCCTGCCCCGGGGGCAATTCCGGCGGCTGCCAGCCGGCGTCTGCCACCCGCCCGGCGAAGCCGAGGTACTCGTGCACCTTTTGCGAGGAAAACGGCAGGAAAGGATAGAGGGCCGTCTTGAGGCAGGCGATGGCGTATAGGGCTACATATAGGGAATCGGCGGCGGCCTGTCTATCTTCCTTGATGACTTTCCAAGGTGATTTTTCTTCTAGATATTGATTTATAGAGTGTACTTTATCCCAGATAAAATGTAACGCTTCTCTAAATCTACACTGCTCAATGCTAAGAGCACTTCGTTTGAAGACATATTCTTTGACCTCTTCAATTTCGTTTGCACTCCGGTCATCTATACCTATAGTGAGGTTGTCCGCACTCAGGTCTTTATCGTAACTTATGAGATACTCGCGAATCTCGCTGTATTTGCTATGCGTCGGTACTTTCCCCTCAAAATTACGGTAAACAAACGTCAGCACCCGGTTGACCAGGTTGCCGTAGGCGGCCACCAGCTCGTCATTGTTGCGGCGGACGAACTCGCGCCAGGAGAAGTCGGTATCGCTGGTTTCCGGCATATTTATGGAGAGCAGATAGCGCAGGGGGTCGGGGTCGTACCGCGAGAGATAGTCCGGCAGCCAGACGGCCCAGTTCTGGCTGGTGGAAATCTTGCGCCCCTCAATGGTGAGGAACTCGTTGGCGGGCACGTCGTAGGGCAGGGCCAGTCCCCCGTAGCCCATGAGCATGGCCGGCCAGATGATGGTATGGAAGGGGATGTTGTCCTTGCCGATGAAATAATAGCTCTTGGCGCCTTCCGCCCAGAAGTCCTGCCATTTATCCGCGTTGCCGGCGATTTCTTTAGCCCACTGCTTGGAGGCCGAGAGGTAGCCGATAACCGCCTCGAACCAGACGTAGATGCGCTTCTTCTCAAACCCCTCGACCGGCACCGGCACGCCCCAGTCGATATCGCGGGTGATGGCGCGGTCGCGCAATCCCTCTTTCAAATATCGCTGCGTCAGGCCGCTAACGTTGGGGCGCCAGTGGGTCTGCTGCGCCACCCACTTTTCCAGCCTTTCCTGAAAGGCACTCAGTTTCAGGAAGAAATGCTCTGAGTCTCTGGCGACGGGGGTGGTCTGGCAGATGCGGCAGTACGGCTCGATGAGCTCGGTGGCGTTGAGGGGCTTGCCGCAGGTATCGCACTGGTCGCCGCGGGCGCCGGGGGCGCCGCAAGCGGGGCAGGTGCCTTCCACATAGCGGTCGGGCAGGAAGCGGTTACAGTTGGGGCAATAGAGCTGCGATACCGTCTTCTTATAAAGGTAGCCCTTCTCCAAGAGCCTGAGAAAGATGTCCTGGGCCACGGCGGCGTGATTGGGGGTGCCGGTGGTGGTGAAGAGGTCGAAGGTGATGCCCAGCCGCTCCCAGCAGTCCAGGAACTCGCGCTGGTAGTGGTCGGCGATTTCCTGCGGGGCCTGGCCGGTCTGCTCGGCCTTGATGGTAATGGGGGTGCCGTGCTGGTCGGAACCGGAGACCATCAGTACTTCGTTGCCCTTGGTACGGTGATAACGGGTAAAGATATCCGCCGGCAGGTAGCAGCCGGCGATTTGCCCCAGGTGCAGCGAGCCGTTAGCGTAAGGCCAGGCGACCCCGATGAAGATTCTCTCGCTCATAGGTAGTGTGGTGATAAGGGCATGACCGGCCTAAAAGAAGGTCAGCACCCGCTCGCCTTTCTCTTCCTTGTACTGGGCGTAGCCCTTCTTCAGGCAGCATTCGACGCAGTAGCGGCGGGTCTCGCCTTCCTCGTCCTCGACGCCTTTCGTCTCGTTGATGGCCAGGTAGCGGTCGGGGTAGGGGATGACGTTCCCGCACTCGTCACATTTTATCTCGCCCAGTGATATACAGCCGCGGCGCATAAATTCACTCCTTTGCTACGCTGGCACGTAGCGTTTTAGTTCTTATTCAGCCGGAGCCAGGTCTGGTAAAGCTCGCGGCGGGGCAGGCCCGTCTCGCCAGCCACCGCCGCCACCGCTTCTTTGGCCGTGGCCCCGGCGGCGTACATTTCTTTCAGCTGCCGCTCGATGTCGTCGGTCAGGGCTGGTCGCTTTCCGGCACCCCGTCCAGTGATGACCAGGGTGAACTCGCCGCGGGGCGCGCTGAAGTGCGCCATGGCCTGGCTGACCGTCCCCCGGAAGACCTCCTCGTGGAGCTTGGTCAGCTCGCGGGCGGCGGCCATTTTTCTATCGCCCAGGGTGGCCAGGATGTCCGTCAGGGCCGCTTTGAGGCGATGGGGTGCTTCCAGCATGATAAGCGTTCCCGGCTCGTCGGCGATGGCTTCCAGCGCGCGCTTTCGGGCGGCACTCCGCGCCGGCAGGAAGCCGATATAGAGAAATCTGTCGGTGGGCAGGCCGGAGACGGCCAGGGCGGTGGTCACCGCCGAGGGCCCCGGCACGGGGACAACAGGAATGTCGTTTTCGTAAGCGGCCAGGATAAGCTCGTAGCCGGGGTCGGAGATGCCGGGCATACCCGCCTCGGAGACGAGAGCGACGTCGCCCTCCCGCAACTGGCTCAGAATATAGTCCAGCTTGGCCAGCTTGTTGTGCTCGTAGTAGCTGGTCAGGGGTGTCTTGATGTCGTAGGCGGTAAGTAGCCGCCGCGTCTTGCGGGTGTCCTCGGCGGCGATGAGCTTGACCTCACCCAGCACACGCCGCGCCCGCAGCGAGATGTCCTCCAGATTACCGATGGGGGTGGCCACAACGTAAAGTGACGGCATTTTTGATAACTTCCTTAACATATTATTATATTACGCCGCGCGTGTGACTGTCTAGGTTAGGGCGCTGGTAGCCGGTCTACGGCGGGGTTTTTCTTTACCTCACCCCCTTTGTCCCCCTCTCCAAACTCGGCATCCGAGTAGGCCTTTGTTTTTCTGTTTGGAGAGGGGGAACTTAATATAAAAAAAGAGGGGCTTCGCCCCTCTTAAACACCCCTGGGGGTGGGGGGAAGAACTACGGGCTAAGCCGTTGATGTGCCGAGGGTGGTTTGGGTGGGAATAGATATCTTTAGTCAATATCGCGGTTGAAAATGGCCAGGAATACCAGCACGGCGGCGCCGACAAAGACGAAGGTGCCGAAGGTGAGATTGGCATAAAGGCGCAAGTCCGGGTTCGGGCTCATAGAGACGTTAGCGTGGAAGAGGCCGATGCCCCCGATAATGAGAAAGACCAGCCCCAGCAGCATAAAAAAGAAAGGCACGACTTATCTTACCATCTCCGGCTTTGGTGAACGAATTATATAGACAATATCGCTAATTGTCAAACGGGTCGCTTTTGTTACCTTTGGCAGGCCCTCGGGCCAGCGGAAATGGAAAGGACCGGTTGCATATTTCCCCGGATATTTGTTATAATGGACAGCACATAAATGTGCAGTACGAAGGCTAAACCCGAGTTCAAGCAACTCCGGCAGTCCTACGGATTTGACGAAGTAGCCATCGTGCCTGGGGACATTACCCTCAACCCCGACCAGACCAACGTCGAGTTCCGTATCGAGAACTTCACCTTTCAAATTCCCATCGTCGCGGCGGCTATGGATGCCGTTACCGACGTCAGCATGGTCATCAGGATGGGCAAGCTGGGCGGCCTGGCCGTCCTCAACCTGGACGGTATCCAGGCCCGCTACGCCAACCCCGACGAAATCCTGGATAAGATTGCCAAGGCATCCGACGCCGAGGTAACCGCCCTCCTCCAGAAGGTTTATACCGAGCCTATCAAGGAAAAGCTCGTCGGCGAGCGGGTCGCCGCCGTGAAAAAGGCCGGGGTGACCTGCGCCGTCTCACTGATACCGGCCAATACCAAGCGCCTGTCTCCCGTCGTGGCTGAGGCCGGCGGCGATATCCTGATGGTGCAGTCCACCGTCACCTCGGCCCGCCACATCTCCAAGAGCTACCGCGGCCTGATATTCTCCGAAATGTCCCAGCAGATTAAGATGCCCATCGTCGTCGGCAACTGCGTCAGCTACAGCGCCTGTCTGGAGCTGATGCGCACCGGCATCGCCGGGGTGCGCGTCGGCGTCGGGCCGGGCGCTGACTGCACCTCCCGCGAGGGGCTTGGCCGGGGCGTGCCGCAGATTACGGC
>DAOULO010000061.1:0-6574 GCA_034420195.1 Dehalococcoidales bacterium | reverse complement strand
CACGACAGCGGCGCATATCCGTGGCCTGCCTTCAGCCACCCAGCACCTCCCGCACCACGGCCAGGTCGACGCTATCGCTGATAAAGGCCTCGCCGATGGACTTGAGCAGGACGAACCTGACCTTGCCGTCGCGGACTTTTTTGTCGTGCTGCATGGCCGCCAGGACGGCCTCAATATCCAGGTCGGGCACCTCGGTGGGCAGCCCGGCCGCCCGGACGACCTCCTCCAGGCGATAGACCTCCTCCTCGGCCAGGGCTCCTACGCGTTGGGAAATCCTGGCCTCGGCCACCATGCCGATGGCTACCGCCTGCCCGTGCTTGAGGCGGAAACCGGAGACGGCCTCGACGGCGTGCCCGACGGTATGCCCGAAGTTGAGCAGGCTGCGGCGGTCGACCTCCTTCTCGTCCTCGCTGACGATGGCCGCCTTGATGCGCACCGCCCCGGCAACGATATCCTGGAGCACCAGCGGGTTTGTCTCCCTGGCCGGGGTAATGTTCATATCCAGAAAGTCGAAGAGTCTGCGGCTCCCCAGGGCGGCGGCCTTGATGGCCTCGGCCAGCCCGTTGACCAGCTCCACCTCGGGGAGGGTCTTGAGGGTATCGATATCGGCCGCCACCAGCACCGGCTGGTAGAAAACGCCAATCATGTTCTTGAGCTGCCCGTGGTCGACGGCCGTCTTGCCGCCGATGGAGCTGTCTACCTGCGCCAGCAGGGTCGTCGGTACGTGTACCAGGGGCACGCCGCGCATGTAAGTGGCCGCGATGAAACCGCCCAGGTCGCCGACGACGCCGCCCCCCAGCGCCAGCACCGTGGTCGTCCGCTCGGCGTAGGCGCGGGTCAGCGCCTCGTAGAGCCGCCCGGCGCTGGCCAGGGTCTTCTGCGCCTCCCCCGGCGGCACCGTAAGCTCAGCCACCTCGAAGCCGGCGTGAGTCAGGCCCTGGGAAAGCGCCTCGGCGTAGAGGCCCCGCACGGTGGTATCGGTGATGATGACCGCCTTGCCGCCGAAGCCGCGGTCCTTGAGCCAGGTGCCCACTTTTTCCAGCAGGCCGCTGCCGATGCGCACCTCGTAGCTCAGTGCGCCCAGGTTCACCTTGACCTTTTCCATTGATGCCATTTTACCGCGCTTCCTAGCCCGATGCAATGATTTGGGCGCTACACCGGCGCCACGGCTAATAAATTCGCGGATTTCCTCGTAAATAATGTTGACAGGAGGTACAAATATATGTTAAATTAGTTATTTGGTGCTCAGAATTCAGGGATAGCGGATAGATTGAGCCCAAACAACCTCAATTTATCGCTAGAATTCTGGAATGGATGGGCTCAGGCTCATCCATTGTAATTGTAGGGAGGGATAAGTTAATAATGCCGACGATTAATCAGCTGGTCCGCAAGGGGCGTAAAAAGGCCGCCAAAAAGGACAAGACACCGGCGCTGGGGTATAGCTATAATGCCCTCAAGAACCGCGTGCAGCTGGGCAAGAGCTGCCCGCAGAAGCGCGGCGTCTGCGTCCAGGTGAAGACGACCACCCCCAAGAAGCCCAACTCCGCCCTGCGCAAGATTGCCCGGGTAAGGCTGACCAACCACATGGAGGTCACCGCCTACATCCCCGGCGAAGGCCACGAGCTGCAGGAGCACTCGGTCGTCCTCATTCGCGGCGGCCGCGTCAAAGACCTCCCCGGCGTGCGCTATCACATCGTCCGGGGGGCGCTGGATACCAGCGGCGTCGCCGACCGCCGGCAGTCCCGCAGCAAGTACGGCAGCAAGCGGGGCAAGAAGACCGAAGTCACCGAATAAGAGGATACCATGCCGAGAAGAGCCAGAGCCGAAAAGAGAGAAGTAAGCCCGGACGCCAAGTACCGCAGCGCCACCGTATCGCGCCTGATTGCCAAAATTATGCAGCGCGGCAAGAAGCGCACGGCGGAGAAAATCGTCTACGGCGCCCTGGAGCAACTGGGCCAGAAGGTCTCCAAAGACCCGGTGGCGGCCCTGGAGCAGGCGGTCAAGAACGCCACGCCCCTTCTTCAGGTCAAGCCGCGGCGCGTCGGCGGGGCCACCTACCAGGTGCCTGTGGAGGTGCAGCCCGACCGCGGGCTCTTCCTGGCCCTCACCTGGCTGGTGAACTCGGCCCGCGTCCGCAAGGGCAAGGCGATGACGGAAAAGCTGGCCGACGAGCTGGCCGAGGCCTTCCAGGGGCAGGGCACCACCATTAAAAAACGCGAAGATACCCATCGTATGGCCGAGGCCAACCGGGCCTTCGCCCATTACCGATGGTAAGGGGTTCGACAATTAACACCAATGTCAAAATAAAAAATCAGCCAGCGGCGGGAGAGAAAAAATTGCCCAGGGACTTTCCTCTGGAAGACATCCGCAACATCGGGATTATCGCCCACATCGATGCCGGTAAGACCACCGTCACCGAGCGGATTCTCTATTACACCGGCCGCACCTATAAAATCGGCGAGGTGCACGAAGGCACCGCCGTCATGGACTGGATGGACCAGGAGCGCGAGCGCGGCATCACCATCACGGCGGCGGCCACCACCTGCTACTGGCGCGACCACCGCATCAATATTATCGACACGCCCGGCCACGTCGACTTCACCGCCGAGGTGGAGCGCAGCCTGCGCGTCCTCGACGGCGGCGTGGTCGTCTTCGACGCCGTGGCTGGCGTCGAGGCCCAGTCGGAGACGGTCTGGCGCCAGGCCGACCACTACAAAGTCCCCCGCATCTGCTTCATCAACAAGATGGACCGCGTGGGCGCCAATTTCCACCGGACGGTCGTCATGATAGAAGCACGCCTGGGGGCGACCCCCCTGCCGATACAGCTCCCCCTGGGCGCCGAGACCTCCTTCGGCGAAGTCATCGACCTCGTGGCCAATAAGGCCTGGCGCTTCACCACCGACCCCGACTCCGGCCCGGAGGAGATACCCCTGCCGGAGGCGGAAAGGGCCAGGGTAGCTGAGATGAGGCAGGCGCTCATCGCCAAGCTGGCCGAGCACGACGAAGCCATGATGATAGCCTATGTCGAGGGGCACGAAGTAACGGCCGAGGAATTACAGCAGGCACTGCGACGGGTAACCCTGTCCAACCAAGGGGTGCCCGTTATTTGCGGGAGCGCCCTCAAGAACATGGGCATCCAGCCCCTCATGGACGCCATCGTTGATTACCTGCCCTCCCCCCTGGAAGTCCCCCCGGTGGAGGGCATCGAGAAGAAAACCGGCGACAAGGTCGTCCGCGAGGCCAGCGACGACGAGCCGTTCGCGGCGCTGGCCTTCAAGGTGGTCACCGACCCCTTCGTGGGGCGGCTGGTCTATTTCAGGGTCTATTCGGGCAGGGTCAAGGTGGGGGCGCAGGTATATAATCCCATTCGCGGACGGCCGGAACGTATCGGCCGTCTCCTTTTGATGCACGCCAACCACCGCGAGGACGTGACGGTGGCCGATGCCGGCGCCATCGTCGCCACGCTGGGCCTGAAAAATACCTTCACCGGCGACACCCTCTGCGACGCCCACAAGCCGATACTGCTGGAGTCCATCAAGTTCCCCGAGCCGGTCATCTCGGTGGCCATCGAGCCCAAGACCCGCGCCGACCAGGATAGATTAGGCGACTCCTTGCAGAAGCTCACCGAGGAAGACCCCACCTTTAAAGTCACCCAGAACGAGGATACCGGCCAGACCATCGTCTCCGGCATGGGCGAGCTCCACCTGGAGGTCATCGTCAGCCGACTCATCCGCGAGTTCAAGGTGGGCGTCAAGGTGGGCAACCCGCGCGTCGCCTACAAAGAGACGATTTCCGCCCCGGCCGATGTGGAGAGCCGCTTCGTGCGGCAGACCGGCGGCCGCGGCCAGTACGCCCATATCAACGTGCAGTTCGAGCCGCTGGAACGCGGCCAGGGCTTTGAGTTCGTCAACGCCATCAAGGGCGGCACCATCCCCCGGCAGTTCATCCCGCCGGTGGAGACCGGCATCAAGGAGGCCATGGAGACCGGCGTGCTGGCCGGCTACCCCCTCATCGATGTCCGGGCCCGCCTCTACGACGGCAGCTACCACGAGGTGGACTCCTCGGAGCTGGCCTTCAAGATGGCCGGTGCCATGGCCCTGCGCGACGGCGTCAAAAAGGCCAGCCCGGTGCTGCTGGAGCCCATCATGAACCTGGAAGTGGTGGCGCCGGAGCAGTTCCTCGGCGATATCATCGGCGACCTCAACTCCCGCCGGGGGCACATCGGCAAGGTGGACACCCAGGGCGAGATGTACGTCATCCACTGCCTGGTTCCCATGGCCGAGTCCTTCGGCTACGCCACGCGCCTGCGGTCGCTGGCGCAGGGGCGGGCGACGCACTCGCTGGAGTTCCACAGCTACCGGGAGCTGCCGGCCGAGTTGAGAGACGAGATAATCCAGAAGGCGGTGGGCAGATAATATGGCCAAGCAGAAGATTCGCATCAAACTCAAGGGGTACGACCACAAGGTCATCGACCAGTCGGCGCGGCAAATTCTGGAGGCGGTGGAGAGCACCGGGGCCGTGGCCGTCGGGCCGGTGCCGCTGCCGACGCGCATCCAGAAGTTCAGCGTCATCCGCTCGCCGTTCATCGATAAGGACTCGCAGGAGCAGTTCGAGATTCGCACCCACAAGCGCCTGATTGATATCGTCGAGACGACCTCCAAGACCATCGACGCCCTCACCAAGCTCAACCTGCCTTCGGGCGTGGAGATAGATATTAAACTCTAGCCAGAGTATTAGATTATGACGGAAGGAATTATCGGCAAAAAGCTGGGCATGACCCAGGTATTCCTCGAAGGCGGCCGCGCCGAGGCGGTCACCGCCATCGAGGCCGGCCCGTGCACGGTGACCCAGGTCAAGACCGTGGAGAAAGACGGCTATACCGCCGCGCAGCTGGGCTTCGGGGAGGCCAAAAAGGCCCGCCCCCGGAAAAAGGGCGCCAAGAAAGAAGCAACCGCCCGGCCCCGCTACCGGCGGGAGTTCCGCATCGCCGAGGGCCAGAACGTTGAGCCCGGCCAGACGGTGGACGTCAGCCTCTTCGCGGTGGGGGACATGGTGGCCATCACCGGCATCTCCCGCGGCAAAGGCTTCGCCGGTACGGTGAAACGCCACCACTTCCACGGCGGGCCCAAGACGCACGGCCAGTCCGACCGCCACCGCGCCCCCGGCTCCATCGGCGCCACCACTACGCCCGGCCGCGTCTACAAGGGGATGCGCATGTCCGGCCACATGGGGCACGAGCGGGTGACGGTGAGCAACCTGGAGGTGCTGCAGGTAGACCCGGAGCGCAACCTGCTGCTCATCAAGGGCGGCGTGCCCGGCATGACCAACGGTCTCGTCCTGGTGCGAAAGACCGGAAGGGGAAAGAAGTAAGTGCAGGTTCCCGTTTATAACCTCGCCGGAGAGGAAGTCCGCAAGATAAACGTCAGCGACGCCGTTTTCGGCGCGCCCTTCAACGAGGCGGTCGTTCACCAGGTGATGGTGGGCCTGCTGGCCAACGCCCGCCAGGGGACGGCCTCGTCTAAGACACGGAGCATGGTGCGCGGCTCCACCCGCAAGCTCTACCGCCAGAAAGGCACCGGCTACGCCCGCGCCGGCAGCAAGAAATCGCCGCTGCGCCGCGGCGGGGGCGTTACCTTCGGGCCGCACCCGCGCGACTACCGCCAGGACACCCCCAAAAAGATGCGCCGCCTGGCTTTGAGGTGCGTCCTCTCGGCCAAGGCCGGCGACGGCGAGCTCAAGGTGCTGGACAAGTTCGATTTTACCGAGCCCAAGACCAGTAAGATGGCCGGGGCCCTGGCCGCCCTGGGGGCGACCTCCTCGGCGCTCATCGTCACCCCGGCACCGGAAGAAAACGTCATTAAATCGGCCCGCAATTTACAAAAAATCAAGACCATACCGGCCAACGTCATCAACATACGCGATATTTTAGCCCATAAGATGCTCCTCATGACCGAGGATGCCGTGCGCATCGCGGAAAAGCTGTGGGGCAACGGAGAGACCCAAGGGGGAGAGGATGCACCTGTACGAAGTGCTGCGACGCCCGCTCGTAACCGAAAAAAGCACCGTGCTGCAGCAGCAGAATAAGTACGCCTTCGAGATTGCCGACGGGGCCAACAAGCCCATGGTCAAAGAGGCCGTGGAGGCGGCCTTCAAGGTGAAGGTAACCAAGGTGAATGTCGTCGCCATGCGGGGCCACGCCCGCCGCGTGGGCCGGCGCATCGTGCAGACGCGCGACTGGAAAAAGGCCATCGTCACCCTGGCGGCGGGCGATAAGATTGAGTTCTTTGAGGGTGTTTAGCATGAAGGGGGCAACCCAGTGGCACTAAAGATATACCGACCGACCTCCCCGGGGCGAAGGGGGATGAGCGGCTACACCTTTGAGGAGATTACCAAGACCAAGCCGGAGAAGTCCCTGCTGCGGCCCCTCAAGAAGCAGGCCGGGCGCAATAACCGCGGCAAGATAACGGTGCGCCACCGCGGCGGCGGGGCCAAGCGGCGGCTGCGTGTCATTGATTTTAAACGCGATAAGTTCGATATCCCCGGCCGCGTGGCCGCCATCGAGTACGACCCCAAC
>DAOULO010000060.1:0-10345 GCA_034420195.1 Dehalococcoidales bacterium | reverse complement strand
GGTCCGGAGAGACGCACTCCACCCAGGGCTCTTCAAATTCGACCGGCGGCGATACGTCCACGGAGACGTCGCCGCCCAGATAGCCGGAAAGGATGGTGCCCGAAGCAGCACCACCGCCGACTACAATGAGGGTTAATGCAATGATGAACCAGAACCTGCCGCGTCTCAACGTGACTGCCTCCTAACGAGCCAGTCGACTGGCCGGTTCGGGGGGCCGGTCTGCCTGGGTCGACTGGGTGCGCGATGTGCCGATAGCTTCGCTGATGTTATCGATTGATTGAGACCCCTCCCCGAAAGAGAGGACTTCCTCAATCTTCTCAATCGAACCGAGCAGCTCTCGACCCTTGTCGGTGACGAAGTAGGTCCCGCCGGGGTACCCGCCCTTCTCCAGGCTGAGGAAATCGCGGTCCAGGAGATAATCAAGGTATTTCTGCAGCTGGCTGTAGCTCATTGCGGCGCGGTACATTATCTGGGTCTTGCTGGCCCGCCCCATCCTGAGGATATCGGCGATAATCTCTATGTTAGATCGTCTGCTGTTCATGAGCTTGCACCTGCCTTATCTATCTGTTCTCCAATCTTTGGTTAGGTGCCGGTACGTCCCGGCTATGTCCTGATATGTCTGGCTTGGTTCCAGCTAACTTAACTATAAGTTACTTACCTTATCCAACAAAGTATTGCTGTTCTAGAACAGTGGTCTAGCCACCGCCCGGCCGCGGTCTAGAGGTCGAGCAGCCGGCGGAACTCGGTGGCGAAGCGCTCCTTCTCCTCGTCGGACAGGGGCTCGCCGAGGAGATGGCGACCGTAGGTGCTGAAGAAGTTGAGGAACTCCCGCTGGATGGCCTCCATGTTCTTGCGGAAATCGGCAAACTCCTCCTTGGTGACGTAGCCCTCGCCGCCGGCCTCGGCCGGTAGCCCGGCCTCGGTTTCGGCCAGCAGCATCTCCGGCTCCATCTCGTCCATGGTCGCCTGCACGCAGCGGGTGACGAACTCCACACGGCCGAGGATGCCGCGGTTGCGGTCAATCTTCGTGATGAGTTCCTGGTCGATAACTACCATTTTCTTTTCGGACATCTTCCACCTCTCAACGACGGGAATTTTGAATATGCAGCACGTCCTCGACGGCCTCGATTCTCCTTAGCAGTTCCAGCCCCAGCGGGGTGGGCCGGTAGCTGGCGCTGCGCCGGCCGTTCCCCAGGGTCTCCAGGAAACCGGCCTTGAGGAGAAAGCCGAGGTAGCGCTCCGTCTGGCCGTGGTCCAGCCCCACCTCGTACTTGATGCGGGTCTTGCCCACCTCGCCCAGCGACAGGATATCGGCAATAATCTCGGTGCTGTCGCGGGTGTGTTTCACGGCGGCCAGCGGCTCCGGCCTGGCCGGCCGGGGGCCGGATTTAGCGGCCAGCTGCTGCCGGATGGCCTCCGCCAGAAACCGGGTAATATCCACATCCTTCTTGGCGAGCACCTCGGCCAGGAGCTGTTCTATCTCGTTACCGGCGGCGGCCGGGTTAGTATGTCGTGTCATGTGTCGTCTCGTAATCATCCTCGCTCACTCCGTTACCATTACTTCCGGTAGCGTCCCTCTAGCCGCCACTTACCTGTCTGATTTGCCCCTGGATACTGCCGAAGCCGACCACGTTATCGGCCACTTTCACCAGGATATCAATACCGCTGATACCCGGCGGCAGTTCGGCCTTCATCGTCGCCAGGGCAAGCAACATATCGTCTATCTTGTCCAGGGTCTCCGGCGCGCCGGGGGTCATCACCTCAAGCTCCAAGGCCTGCACCATGAGGTCTTCGGCCATCATAAGCAGGTCGGTAAGGCCAAACCAGTCCAGCTCGGCGCCCAGTGCCCAGAGCCCTGTCTTGATATCCACCATCATCAGGTCAAAGTCATCCTGGATGGTCAGGCCCTTTAAAATATTGAGCTTTTCTTCCAACGTCTCGATGGCCACCAGCAGCGCCGGGTGCACTTCCTCGGTGCCCAGGGTGGCCTGGGCCTTCACGTGGAAACGCCAGGTGAGCGGCCCGGCCCTGGTGACATCACGCACGTACGACCCCGGCTTTTCCTGAACCGCCACGCTCAACCCGGTGGGGACCGATAGCGTCAGTTCGGCGATGAGGTCGTTCTTGCTGTTGTTGCCGATGGGCACGGTAAAGATATAGTAATCACCCGTGTTCACCTGAGCGGCGGCGCTGAAGCCGGTGTTGTCGTCGCTGACCGAGCTGAACCAGGAGTCCACCGGCGTCCGGATGATGGGGTCGCCCACGGCGAGCGCCTGGCCCACCGCCAGCGGCAGGTGGCCCTGCACGATGCCCGAAAGCGAGGGGGCCACGGCCCCCGCGCCGGCGGCAATCAACAGCACCACCAGCGGCCAGGTCCGTAGCCGCTTCCCGCAGATTCTTATCTTACCCATATCTTCACCCTCCCGGTCGTTTGCCTTTTCCTAACTTATCTACCTTTTAGTTCCCTTAACCTCGGTTTGCTTCCAGAGGTTTTCTCTCCCCCCGGCAGGCTCACCGGGGGAGAAGTTCTACCCGTTGTTCTCAGTTTAGCAGGATGCGCCGGCGGTAAAAGTTCCAGAGTTCTAGAAATGAGTTCTACAGGTTATCTCCCGGAGGCTGCCCTCCCCCAACCCACCAGGCCCGGCTAGAAGGAAAAGGTAACTAATTTCTAGAAAATTCATCTGGAGGAAAAAGGGGAAAGAGTGAGGAAAGTGGAGGTTTACTTAAATTGACAATCCACCCCATTCCGCTAAACTGGAGTCTAGAGGTAGCAGCGTTGGGAAAGGCAACGCAAACCAAGGGAAACCCATATCTAACAGGAGGTATCAAGGTGAAAAAGGTTCTATTCATGATTGTCATCGGCGCGCTGGTAGTCCCTATGGTCATCGCCGGCTCGGGTCTCACCAGCATCTTCAGCCATGCCACCGTCGATGACGGTTACCTGGAGTACAGCCAGACCGACTACTACTGGGGCGAGGACGGCGACTGGCCGGCGGCCGCCGCGACCAACATGACCGTCATCAACCTGGGCGACAGCCTCGTGCGCTCGCTGGTGGAGGCCGAGAAGGACGACACCACCGTCCAGGTCGGTCAATGCACCTGGTGCGACGTCCCCAACGTCCAGAAATGGACCTACGTGGAAGTTTCGCCCCTGGATTGCCCCGATGGCGGCGGTGGCGGTGGCGGCTGCCAGGACCCCTACAAGAGCGAGTCCATCAGCTGGGCTCCTGACGGCGAGGCCTACATGTCTACCGATACCATCACCGAAGGTGGCCACGAAGAGACCGAGCTGTCCATCTACGGTAAGGGCGGCTCCGGTTCCGCCGGCATCGTCGTTAGCTCGGAGGACGAAGGCTTCTACGAGTGGGGCTACACGGCCCTCGGCGACTTCTGCGAAGACGTTGACCAGTGCCCGAGCTGGCAATGGCCCGAGCCCCCCGCACCACCGGAACGCCCGGACTGCGAAAACGGCTTTTGCCCCTAGAGGGTAACCGGATGCAATACCTGGCCGGGGTTAGCAACAGAGAACTTCTCCTACCAGCGCTGCTACCCCCATTAACCCCCGCCAGGCCACGGAGTTAACAATGAAGAAACATAAATGGCTTACCCGGACCATAGCGGTGATACTCCTGACCCTGCTCATCTGTGCCGGGGCCGGCTACGCCACGGAGTACTACCAGGGACGGGGCAATCTGGAGATTGTCTCCGAGTTCAACGGCTTCGACTCCATGTATACCGCTATCGTCATGAGCAACGGCGATATCAACCTGAGCGAAACCCAGAACCAGGACGGCAGTATCAGCGTCGATGTCGCTACCGAAGGCACCTATAACTCGATTCGCGAAATCATGACCTGGGCCGATACCCCCGTCGCCATCACGGGCCAGACCAGCACCGTTGACGTCGAGGACGATTACGAACTCGAGGCGACCGGCCTGGGTACGTTCATCAACAATGCCGCCGCCAACGAGAAGCTCGAGCGGCATGAAATCATCTTCCTCACCAACGGTTACCAGTAACCGGCTCAAGCCGACCGCCGGGGGTTTGGCATTATCCCGGCGATGCGGTATCATAGAAGATGCCGCGGTTATATATAAATAAGGTAAGTAAGCAGGAGGGAGGTCATTCCCTCCTGCTCCAGTATCCTGAAAGGAGGCCGGCCATGAAAAGGAAGGTTAGAATGGGCCGGGTTCTGGCGATAATAGCTATCCTGGCTATCTGCGCGCTTATCGTGGCCGCCGGCAGCGGCTGGGCCAACTCATACTGGGGCCACGGCAAGAGCTACAGCTATCACCAGGACTACCAGTACCACAATACCTACGGCGGCTATAGCTGCGGCAATAAGTGGGACTGCGGCGGCTGCCAGACGGGCATCTACATATATTATAATAATGGTAGCTGCGGTAAATGCGGCGGCAAGTGCTGGCCGGATATCAACCCGCCGGAGCGGCCCGACTGCGATGACTTCTGCGACGACACCCCGGACGACCCCTGCTCGGATGGTTCGTCTTCGGCCATGACATGGGGTAACAACTTTGCCCTGGGTATTCCGGACATCGGCGCGGCGTCACCGGGCCTGGAGAAACCCACCGTACCTTAAGCCGCTACGATACCGATAAACCGATATGCGCACCCGGACGAACCGCAAGTTAATAGCACGGGCGGTGGCCCTGGGCCTGCTGGCCTTGTTGCTGGCCGGCTCGCTGCTGGCATCCGGGTGCCAGCAGGTACCCCTGGAGGAAGATATCCTCGCCCAGTACGAGGCGGATCTGGCCGCCACACCGATGGACTTTCAGGTATCCGTCAGCGGCTCCATCCCCGGCTGGGACGGCCACGAGCCGGTGCTGACCCTGCTGCTCAAGATTACCAATCCCAATGATTTCCCGCGTGCCTTCCGCTCGATAAGGGTGGAGCTTTACGGCGAGGAGGGGCGCCAGCTGGGCTTTCGCAGCTGGACGACACAGCGCTCCCCCTTTATCATCGCCGCCGATAGCTCCGTACCGCTGGCCATCGATTTCCCGGGCGTTGAAGAGTGGCAAACGGCCCGGGCCTCTTTCTCCGGCCTGACCTCGCCGGGCTACGACGAAGTCCACCAGGGCCTGGTAGCCGTGATGACAGAGCCGCTGCCCGACGGCGATAAGCTGGGGGCGACCGTAACCGTACAGAACGGGGGTAGCGTCACCGCCACCGATGTAACCGTGCTGGTGGGGGGCTACAACGCCTCCGGCGAGCTGGTGGCCTGGGCCGTCGGCCAGCAGCAGTGGCGCAACCTGGCCGCCGGCAGCACCGCCACCTTTACCACCGACCCCTTCCTGGGAGACATCTCCCAGGTGACCACGGTCAAGGCCTTTCTTTCCGCCTACAACGGGTAAAGAAAAAGGGCACGGTCAGGGCGCTGGTAGCAGCGCCGACGTGCCCTCGGTGTTAACCGGAAACGGCAGAGCCGTTCCCGTCCTCCTTTTAGATGTCTCTCATCTGGCGAAGACGTTTCCTCATCTGCTCCAGGTCCTCGACCCCCCGGCTCCGGCCCAGTTCCAGCCCGAAGCTGATATAGAAATCGAGGAACGTTCCCAGGAGCTCGGTAATGCCGCGGCGGAATTCCTCAAACTCATCCCGGGTGGCAAAGCCCGGTTCCTCGCGACGGGGCGGGGCGACCTCCACCGGGCGTCTCTCGCCCTTCTCCCGCTCTTCGGCCAGGAACTGTTCCAGGCACCGGTCGATGCAGAAGTCAATGAACTCGGCCCGGCTCAGCTCGCCGCGGCTTTCGTCAATCTTGTTTATCAGGCTCTGGTTCATCACCAGCACGCCTCTCTTGTCGGCCATCGTATTCCTCCTGATAGTATTATATTTAAGGTGAAAGGACGGCCCGGCACCACCGGCCGCCGTCTTACCCTTCCAGACTATACCAAGCCAACCGTGTAATCAAGGAAGCCTATTCTAGAGGTTTGCTAAGTTTGAAACATCTGCCGTTGACTTACGGTAGGCCCGGCCGGCGGCCCAATCCGGCCCCACCTCCAAAAAAGTAAATCGCCCGGCACCTGCGCGGTACCGGGCCACTATCCGGTGGGAGAGCCGGCCCATCATCCGGCGCCGGGGCTACGGGTTGGTCCGGGGCGGGGCCGCCTCCTCGCGGTGCCTCCCCGCCGGGCCGTAATGCGGCCAGTGTCGGGCCGCCTCCAGCACGCGCCGCACCGACGCCATCGGGATGCGCCGGTCCTGCCGCGGGCCGATGCGGTAGGATTCCAGCACGTTGCTGTCGGCCCACATGCGCACCGTGCTCTCGTGCACGCCCAGCAGCCGGGCCACGTGCCTCACCGCCAGCATCTGGGTGTAGTTATCGCGCTCCGCGGACTCCGCCGGGCTGGTGTCGATGGCCTTCTCTTCCGGTTCCATAATATTCTCCCCACACACCTCTTTATCACTCACCCCCATGATACCCACCCGCCCGCCGCCACGTGAAGGAATTTTTTTCTAGACGATTATTCCTCGGTCTTCTTCTAGAGCACTGTTCCACGGTCTTCTTCTAGATAATTGTTCCACAGGAAACCGCAGGTAAACGGGGATACGGGCACTTACGTGTAATTGACGCCCCACCACCCAGCGCCGATACTGGATATTGAGAAACTCCTCAAAGACCGGAAGATTAAAAGCGGGAGGCTATAATAATATGTACCGCAAGATATCTATCCTGGGCAAGAAGGCCATCCCCATCTGGCTGCTGGCCATGCTGCTGGTGGCCTGCGGCGCCGGTGCCGCCGTGGGCACGGTGCTGGCCGGCAAGGTCACCGGTGAGATACCGGTGGCGGTGGGCCAGGCCCTGCTGACGCATGCCCCCGTCTGGCTGACCGACGCCACCTTCGGCGCGGACTCGGGCCAGCCGCAGCAGGTCAATCGGCACGCCGAGTGGGTCAACGCGCCCAATCGCTCCTTCGGTGCCGTGGCCGACGATAATACCGCCTTCCAGGCGGCCGCCGAGCTGGCCGTTGGCGACTGGGCCGCCTTCAACCTGCCGCTGAAGAACGCCAGCGAGAACGACCTCATCGGCCTGCTGACGCTGGACGTCCCCGCCTGCCTGGAGGTGGAGGTCTACGCCGATGCCGATGCCGCCGCCGGGGAAAGCCCCCAGCCAGCGGTCAACGTCACCCAGGTGGTCCGCGTGGGCATGAACGCCTGGAAGCTCACCCTGGACGCCGACGCTGAGTACGACCTCACCGAGGACGTACTGACGGTGGTCATCAGCGTGGACGACGACTGCGCCCCCGGCTACTACACCATCAGCGGCACCCTGCAACAGATACCTTATTAATAATAAGGTAAGCAGGAAAGGAGAAAACGATGAACCCCAATGACCCTCTGTGGCAGCCCGGCGAACCGGATAACCCCACCCGCGGCCGGCAGCCCGACCCGCTCGACGATCTCTGGCCGCCGCAAGGAGAGTACCTCACCCAGGCGGAGATGGCCGAGTTCCTGGACACCCTGGGCGAGCTCCTGCACCGCATGGTGGAGATTTGCACCACCCTGGCCAAAAGCACCACTCATAACCAGACGAACTAGCTTACCTTAAGTGGGTGCCCTGTTTACCTCCTTGCAGGGCACCCGCTACCCGGACGGCCCGGCCCCCGGGGCACGCACGAAAGGACGACATGAGTACATCCCGGCACAAGCATCTCTGGATAGCCGCCGCCCCCGTCCAGGTAGCCTTCTGGGTCAGCGCCCTGCTCCTCTACGGCCTGGGCGACCTGCTGACCACGACCGCCGTCCTGGCCGCCGGCGGGCGCGAGCTGAACCCCCTGCTGGCCGCGGCCGCCCTCACCTTCGGCGGCGGTCTGCTGGGGCCGGTTATCATCAAGATAGTCACCTTCGGCGGCCTGGCGGCCATCTACCTCACCCGCTGTGCCAGCCACCGCTGGGCCATCCCCGTCCTGCTCACCCTGGTCGGCCTGGGGCTGGTGCTCAATAATCTCCTGACCGGCACCACCCCCTGACCCGCCACCCGCAAATTACCTACCGTAAGTTACATTTTCCTACCGTAACCCACCCTTAATTACAGAGCAACCATCTAGAATACCGCCGCTAGTTACCCCACCCCGGCCACCTTATAATGCCCAGTAGACACTGAATAAAAGAAGGAGGTAAGCAAACATGTCTAAAAGTGTCAAAATCTTGGGCAAGAAGGCCATCCCGGTATGGTTGCTGGTCATCGCGCTCGTCGCCACTGGCGCGGGTGCTGCCGCCGGCACGGTACTGGCCGGCAAGGTCGTGGGTGAGGTACCCATTGCCGTCAGCCAGGCCATCCTGACCGACGCCCCCATCTGGAGCGTTATTCTCGATGAGCCCACCACCCAGCCACAGCAGGTCAACCTGCACTACGACTGGGTACACGTACCGCTCCGCAACTTCGGTGCCGTGGCCGATGACAACACCGCCTTCCAGGCGGCCGCCGAAATGGCCGTTGGCGACTGGGCAGCCTTCAACCTGCCGCTGAAGAACGCCAGCGAGAACGACCTAGTTGCCCTGGTCACCCTCAGTGTCCCCGAGTGCCTCGAGGTTGAAATCTACGCACCCGCCCTTAGTATCAACATAGGCGACGTGGTCCGCGTGGGCCTCAACACCTGGAAGGTACAGGTTCTTGCTGATGCTGAGTACGACCCGACCGATGACTGCCTGATGGTTGTCATCAGCGTTGATGACACCTGCGCTCCCGGCTACTACACCATCAGCGGCGAAATCAACCAGATTCCTTACTAGTAACTTATCCGCTTGAAAAAGCTGGTAACGGGGCGGGGGACGCCCATCCCCCGCCCCGAAGTTACCGGGGCGGGAAGCCTTCCGCCCAAACGCACACTACTGTAAGCCCGGCAGCTATGAATTTAGCGCCGGGCTTCCTCCTTTTCCACCGCTATACCCCCAAAGCCAGGTGTAGCTAACACCTGCTTTAATTTCTATACAATCCGTCTAGAACACCGCCGCTAGTTAGGCTTACAACCACCACCCTATAATGCTACACAGGGAAAGGCCCTAAATCTTGAAAAAGGAGGAACGCCACATGTCGAAAAGTGTGAAAATCCTGGGCAAGAAGGCCATCCCGGTATGGCTGCTGGTCGTGGCGCTCGTCGCCTGCGGCGCGGGTGCTGCCGCCGGCACGGTTCTGGCCGGTAAGGTAGTGGGTGAAGTACCCATTGCCGTCAGCCAGGCCATCCTGACCGAGGCCCCCATCTGGGTTGCCGATGCCGGTTTCGGCGAGGATAGCGGCCAGCCGCAGCAGGTCTTCATGCACGCCGAGTGGGTGTACCTGCCGAACCGCTCCTTTGGCGCTGTGGCCGACGACAACACCGCCTTCCAGGCGGCTGCCGAACTGGCCGTTGGTGACTGGGCCGCCTTCAACCTGCCGCTGAAGAACGCCAGCGAAGTTGAGCTCTTTGGCCTGCTGACCCTCAGCGTCCCCGAGTGCCTCGAGGTTGAGGTCTACGCCGACGCCGACCCCGCTGCCGGTGATAGCCCGGATGCCGCGATCAATGTCACCGAAGTGGTCCGCATCGGCCTCAACACCTGGAAGTTCAAGCTGGCCGCCGGTGCCGAGTACGACCCGGTTGATGACTGCCTGATGGTCGTTATCAGCGTTGATGACACCTGCGCTCCCGGCTACTACACCATCAGCGGCGAAATCAACCAGATTCCTTACTAGTAACTCATTCCGCTGAACAAGCTAACGGGGCGGGGGACAACCTCCCCCGCCCCGGAGTTGCCCCCGGCCTTTCCTTTAAAAGAATACCAATTTCCCGAACCCGGCGACTATGTGAAAATAGGCCGGGTTTTCCCCTGCAACGCTCCGGAGGGTTACCATGACCTTCAATAGGCTGAACATCATGACCATAGCCTGGTTCCTGGCCGTTCTCGCCGGCCTCATCATCGGCATTGCCGTCATCACTACCGGCCCGGCGACCGCCCAATATTACGATACGGAAGATATCACCGGCGCCAATTACCAGTATTACCAGACGGTGGCCGCCATCTACGACGGCCTGGCCGATTACTACGATGCCTGGGCCGAGGCGGCTACCCCCACCGGCTATGCCCCCCTCGATGCCGCGCTGACGCCGCCGGAAGAGTTCCAGGAGCAGGCCGCGGCCTACCGCGCTCAGGCCGATTATTACCGCGCCGTGGCCAACGGCGAGGTTACCCCACAAGAAACACCCGCCACCACCACCCTGCCTTAAAGCCCCCCGCAAGCCACGAACAGGGGCCAACCTAGAACTTAGTTCTATAAATTAGTTCTATAACTTATTCATAGCTGAAGACAACAGATTGGCGAAGCCAAAGAAGAACGGGCGGGCAGCCCTGAGGC
>DAOULO010000059.1:0-3978 GCA_034420195.1 Dehalococcoidales bacterium | reverse complement strand
GGAGCATGGTGATGGCCCCGGGGCGCGGGCACTCCTCCACGCAGCCGCCGCAGTACCAGCCCTCCTCCGGGTAGACGCCGATGGGCGGCTGCTTTTTCTCCGGGTTGGGCATCATGACGTCGGTGGGGCAGACCTCCACGCACAAATTGCAGCCGGTGCAGATAGCCGGGTTAAAGTCCACCGCCCGGTTGGGCGTGGGCGGGTTGGGCACCATGTAGGCTTTATCGTTCATTTTATTACCTTCCGTAGCAAATATCTTCGGCTTTGGCCTCAGTCCACGTGGTAGCGCTTATAGTTCTCCTCCAGGGTTGATGCGTAGGGGGGCCGCAGGTGGAAGTCCAGCGGCAGGTCGCGCACCCGTACTTTCCCGTCCACCTGCTTGATGGGCAGGAGCTTGTGCCACTCCGGCGGGTCCATAGCGGGGTAGTCCAGCCGGTGGAAGTCCAGGACGGAGTTGGAAGCCCGGCGCTCTAGGGATGCCGTCATGGCCAGTTCGCCCACGGCGATGAGGGCCTGGCACTCCAGCAGCCTCCCCAGCTCGTGGGGGTTGGCGGCGTGAGCCGCGGCCAGTTCGGTGGTCTTGAGCTCGTTGAGGAGGCGCAGGCCCAGGTTGAGGGTCGGCTCGTTCTTGTAGCGGCCGCAGTAGTCGCGCATGATGCGGGCGATGGCGGCGTTGATTTCTTTCCAGCCGTTGCCCCCTTGACGCTGGCGGGTGGCGCTGTAGGCCGCGGTTCGCTCCCGGTCTACCTGTTTCTGGTCGATGACCGGTGCGGCGGCTTTTTTAGCGTAAGCCGCAGCGCGCTTGCCGGCGTAGCGGCCGGTGGTGTGCGACTCGCCGTGGCAGCCGCCGCCGTAGATGGTGCCGCCCGCGCCGACGTACAACCCCTCCAGGCTGGTCATCAGGTTCCAGTCGGTGAGGAAACCGCCGCCGCCCAGGCTGCGGATGGTCGGGGGGGTATTGACGCCGGTAGACCAGAAATTTGAGTGGGCGTAGCCTTCCGGCGGGGTCACCGGCGCCTGGAAGAGGTCTTTATCCGGGTCGAAACCGGCCCGGGTCATCGTATCGTAAATGGGGATTCGGGTCTTGCCCTCGTTGCCGACCATCATCCCGAAGATGCAGCGGCGTTCGTCCTCGGCGAGGCGGGTAAAATCGGCGTAGAGCGGCAGCTTGAACTCGCCCCGGCGGATGCGCTCCACCAGGTCGCGGGTCAGCTCGTTGGTGCGGAACTGCGGCAGGTAAGGCCCGATGCCGATACCCTCGCCGAGGATGAAGTCCTGTCCCGGCTGCGGCAGGAAGCGGTCGGCGACGGTCTTGAGCTCGTTGCCGAAGACGTCCATCCAGGGTACTTCCTTGCCCTCGGCGTCGACGATGGGCGTGCCGTGGTAGGTGTTGTGGGCGTTGGCCATGCTGTAGGGCGCGTAGGCGTGACCGGTCAGCCGCCCCGGCCCGCCGCCCTCCATGGCGACGAACTCCGCCCCCGCCTGCCAGCCCAGGGCCTGGCCCACCCCGGCGCTGTTCATGTCCGCCATTGAGCCCGAGGCGGTGACTTCCGGCTCGAAGCTGAAGAGCCGCCCCGCCCCGCCGGTGGCGATGACGGTGGCCCTGGCCTTGAAGACGTAGAACTCGCCGGTGCGGGTGGAGACGGCCGTCGCCCCGACGACCCGGCTGCCCTGTTTACCGCCCGCGGTGAGCAGGGCCGTGGGCATTACCCGGTTGACGATGTTCACGCCCAGTCTCTTCGCCTCATCGTATAATTTGGGCTTGATGTTCCAGCCCCAGACGCGGATGACATGGCGGTTTTTATAATCGTAGGCGAACATCAGCTTGGTCTTCTCGTCGCGGAAGGGGGCGCCCCGGAACTCGTCGCGGACATCCCTTATCTGCACGCCCATCCGCTCGCACTCCTGCAGGGTGTCCCAGCTCTCTTTGGTGATGATGTAGCGGACGTGGGCGCCGGTATAGCCCTGCATGCTGTCGTAGCAGGCGCTGGTGTACATCTCCGGGGTGACGCTGGAGCAGGGGTTGGTGACGGCACCGTGCCAGTGGTCGACGCCGGCCCCGCCGGAGCCGCTGCGCTTGGCATGCCCCCTCTCCAGCACGGCCACGCTGACGCCCGCCCGGGCGGCGTTGATGGCGGCCTGCAGTCCCGCCACCCCCCCGCCGATAACGAGGACATCGCTGTCCACCTGGTTGACCTTGCCGTAGTTGACGGGGTAGGGCCAGGCGGGGACTTTCCCACTCTGCTGAATGTACTCGTGCCAGGTACTCATGGGCGTCTTGCCTCCTTAGGGTGTTCTCTTGGGGATGGGCCATTGGGCCCGTTTGCCAGCATGGTATACCGGCGAGGTGGGATTGTCAAACGAGGTGCAATCCGGGACTAAAGAACCACCGGTAGGGTCTTGACAAAAGGGCAGGCCGTGATTAAAATATATTAGCAGTCTAAGAGCCCGACTGCTAATAGAGGGGGGCGAGGCAAGATGGGAAAGGCAAACGATAACCGGCGCTGCCCGAAATGCGGCGGTAACCTCTACATGGACCGGGACTATCACGGCTGGTACGAGCAGTGCCTGCAGTGCGCCTACATGCACGACCTGGAGGTGCTCTACGCGCCCAAGAAGCCAGTAAAGCTGGCCGTCAGCGCCGGTAAAAAGTAAGACGGCGAGATACCCGCCATCCCTTAACCTGGAGCCCGACCTACGGTCGGGCTCTTTATTTTGGGGAAACGATTACTGCCGCCGCCGCACCACCAGCCAGGTGACGGTGAAACCGGCCACGAACCACGCCCCGGTCACGGCGAAGGCCCGGCCCAGATTCACTGGCAGGTCGGTGAGGGTGCCGCGGGTGAGCTCGGCCATGTACTGGATAGGGAACACCCGATGTACAGCCGCCAGCCACCCGGGGAGATGCTCCGGCGGGTACATCACTGGCGAGAACAGCATCACGACGAAGATGATAATCTGGGTCAGCACCTGCGTCAGCATCGGCTTGGGGACGGCGAAGGCCAGTGCGTAGCCGAGGAAGGAACCGCTGAGGGTTATCAGCAGGACGGCTGCGATGATCAGGGGGCTGACAGACAGGCTGAAGTCGAAGTGGATGGCCCCCAGCACCACGGCCAGGATAACCCCCGGCAGGGTGGTCGCCAGCATTGTGGTGGCATTGGCCATGACGAAAACCATCCGGGGCACCGGCAGCGACCAGAGGTAGTCGAAAGTGCCGGCGGTACGCTCCATAGCCACCATCTGGGGCACCATCACCAACCCCACCGTGATGAGGATGAGGGTCGGTGCGCCGGTGGTGAGGTATTTCGCCGTTGTCGGCGTGATTTCCGGGTAAAAAAAGCTGATGCCGTAGATAAAGCCGGCGGCAATCATTATCTGGACGGCGAATGTTAGGGAAAAGAAAGTTCGGGTGCTGAGAAAATCCCATTTCAGCATCAGGAAGTAACTTCGCAACCACTTCGGCATGGCTAGACGGCCTCCGGAGAGGTCACGGCTTCCTCCGGGTTCTTCACCAGCTGGATGTAGGTATCCTCCAGTGTGGCCGGGCCCAGTGAGAACTCTTCGATGTTGCCGCTGTCTTTCATCCCCCTCGCCCAAGCGATGGCGGTGGGAATATCCGCCGGTTTCACCCGTCCCAGGATGCGCCGCCCGGCGGTAACCGGTTGTGTCAGAAAGTCCGGCAGCGCCACGGCGGCGGCGGCCTCGGCAATCAGCTCCAGGTGCATGGCGTCGTCCTTGTCTTCCTTGAGGCTGGCGGGCGTGCCCAGGCCCCGGATTTTGCCCAGGTCGATAATGGCCAGCCGGTCGACGACGCGCTCGGCCTCCAGCACATTATGGGTCACCAGCAGCACGGCGGAGCCCCGCCGGGCCAGCTCCTGGACTTCCTGCCAGAGTGCCCGCCGCCGCAGGGGGTCGATGTCGTTGGTGGGCTCGTCCAGGATGACGATTTTCCCCGGCACCACCGCCGCCATGCAGAAG
>DAOULO010000058.1:0-11555 GCA_034420195.1 Dehalococcoidales bacterium | reverse complement strand
GCGCTGCACCCGCTCGATGACGTTGGCCATGGTGAAGGTCTTGCCGCTGCCGGTGACCCCCAGCAGCGTCTGGTGCTGGTAGCCCTGGTTCAGCCCCTCCACCAGCTGTGCCACGGCCTCCGGCTGGTCGCCGGTCATCTGAAAGTCGGAGACTATCTTGAACTCTGGCATGGCTACTTCGTCTTGGCCGGTTTCTTCTTAAGCTCCTGGAGTTTCTGGTGCAGGTCGGCCGCTTCGGCATCGTTGGGGGCCGAGGAGAGGCGGCCGCAGAGCCGGTCGTGCAGGTTGGGGTCGATAATCTGGCCGGCCTCGCAGTAGTTGCGGGCGCTCTTCTTGGCGTTTTCCAGCAGGGCGGGGTTCACCACCAGGTAGTTGAAGGCTACCACCGCCAGTGCCGCGAAGACCAGCACGAGGATGACGAGCGGGATGATATTCTGGATGAAGGCGATGAACGACAGCGTGACGATGGCCGCCAGGGTGACGAGCAGGAGCAGAGTGGTTATCCAGAGTCGGCGTGACATAGTTACCTCCGTATGCGTTTGGGCTGGTTCCCTTATATTATAAAGTATATAACTTTTAGCAAGCGAGGGGAATTGGTTTACCTCACCCCCTTGCCCCACCCCGCCGCAGAAATTTTCTTTCCCACCCAGCCCACCCTGTGGCATCCTGCCACTACTCGGTGGGGTTTTCTCCCACCCCCACGCATTATCGGGTGGTGGGGTAAAGCCTCCGGGCTGAGCGGCGGATGCGCCGAGGGTGGCAGGGTGGGAATAGATAACACCGAAAGGGGTGGGGCGGCTACGGCGGGTCGCCGTCCGCCGCCTCAAAAATCTGGAAGATATCTTCATAATCCTCCCCGGCGAGGCGCTGCTCAATCTCAATCAACTCATCATACGTCCAGCCGCTCTCTTCCAGGGGAGTGATAACATCGCCCAGGCTCAGATACCAGTCGGAGATAACTCCAAAGGCGGGCGTGCCGATATCAATCCACCCCAGCGAGACCCTGGGGAAGCTGGCGACAGTAGCGTCGTCCGCCTGGCGGACGAAGGCCTCGGCGATGTTCGCTGCCTCTTCCTGACTCAAGTCTTGGTCTAGAGGTATTAGTTGTTTGTCCTCGTACCAGATACCGCCGGTATACCCCCCGTACTCGTAAAGCCCGAACCCTTCCATATCGTAATCGGCCACGTACTCGTTGCCTTTCTCGATGAATACCTGTATCATCGCTTCCCAGTCGGCGGCGTCCTTACGCCCGGCGGGCGGCCCGCTTATGAGAAAATCGTAGCCGCTGTAATCATAGGGGCAGGGGACGCTCAGCCCCTGGCCGATGTCGTACATGATGTCGGTGGCCCCTACCTGGCCGTGGTAGACCTCTCTGATTTGGGGCAGGATTTCCTGGAGCCACTGTGAGGCCATCGCGTAGTCCCCGGCGAGCTTGTATGGCTCCAGCACGGGGAGAAAGGCGTCGGCGCCGTATTCTTGGGCAAGCCCGGCCCAGTGCACCACCACGCTGTCAAACTGCTTGATGAGCGCGTCGCCGGGGTGGTAGTAGGCGTCGGGGTCGGGCTCTTCCCAGGCGTAGCCCAGGCCCATGTCCAGGTTGGGGTGCATCGGGTTGGGGATGAGGATGATGCGGAAACCTTCCCGCCTCAGCGCCTGCAGGTAGAAGATGAAGGCGTCCTCGCCGAGGGATTTGGGTTGGCCGGTCTCGCGGTCGAGGACAATCTCAGCCTCGACCATGATGGTATCGACCCCGGCCGCGCGCAGGTCGGCGGCATGAAGCAGGTAACTACGCAGTTCATCGAGGCGGGCGCCCCACGCCCCCCGGTAGAAGGCAGGGTAAGCGGCGCTATCCAGCGCGAAAGGCTGGCGGTACGTTTCCCACCAGGTAGCGAACGGGTCGGCGGGTGGGGTGGTGGTCGGTGGGGGTGTTGGGGTCTCGCTGGTGGTTGGTGGTGGTGTGGTGGTTGCTGAGGTAGTCGGTGAAGCCGGCGCGCTGCAGGCCGCCAGCCCGAGGAGGCTTAAGAGCAACCATAGTATTAGCCAGCTTCGGTGCATCATTCATTAGTATATACCCTGGGGGCTTTCAGGGGTAGGGGGTCTGGATTCCCGCTGACGCGGGAATGACACTTTTTAGCTTAGGATAAGCCGCGGATGATGCTAGGGTGGTTTGGGTGAGAATAGATATCTCAGAGGGAGGTGGGGCTATGACTGGATGACCAGTATCGCCGCCAGGATAAGCCCCATGATGGCCCCGGTAATGACCCCCGACCGGGGGGTGGTGTTGGCTAGCCCTCAGCTGGGAGTCGGGGAATCTTCCTCGCTAGAGGCCAGACGGCGGTTGGCGTGCCCCCAGAGCCAGCCCAGACCACCGCCGGCCACGGCCCCGATAACCAACCATAATGCTGCCATCAATCCCTCCTGCTCTCTTAATATAACGCAACCGCGCCCGCCGGGATGCGACTTTTATCTCAAGCTGATGCGGACGCCAGTCGATATGCTATAATTACCTGACGAGGGTTTTGGATTACTTGAGGGAGAGTGAGTTTTGCTGCACGTGCTCGTGGGTGAGGACGATTTTTCCATCCGCCAGGCGCTGGACGAGATTAAAAAGGGCATCGGCGATGCCTCGGCCCTGATGACCAACACCACCGTCCTCGACGGGCGGCAGGTGACCCCGGCCGAGCTCCGCGCCGCCGCCGGGACGGTGCCTTTTCTGGCGGACAAGCGCCTGGTTATCGTCGAGGGGCTGCTGGAGCGCTTCGAGCCTAAAGCGGGCAACAACCGCCGCAAGAAAACCACCTCTCCGAAGAACGGCCTGGAAGATTACCAGGAAATCGCCGCCGTCATGAAGGCCCTGCCGGACTTCACCGAGCTGGTGGTCCTCGGCGGTAAGATAGGCGCCGCCAATCCGCTGCTGCGGGAGTTAGTGGCCCTCAAAGCGGTCAGGAACTTCCCGGTGCTCAAGGGGACGGCGCTGAACCAGTGGGTGGAGCGTCGTGTCACCGACGCCGGGGGGAGCATCTCGCCACCGGCCGTCCGGCTGCTCGTCCGCTACGTGGGGTCGAACCTCTGGATTATGGCCGCCGAGGTGGACAAACTCAGCCTCTACACCGGGGACAGGCGCATCGAGGAGGCCGACGTGCGGGCGCTGGTGAGCTACGCCCAGGAGGGCAGCGTCTTCGCCATGGTGGACGCCATTCTGGAGTTCCGGGGTGGCGCCGCCCAGGGTCTCCTGCAACATTTGCTGCGTCAAGGGGCGGCCCCGGCGCAGCTCCTGGTGATGCTCTCCCGACAGGTGCGGCTTATCTACCAGATAAGGGAGCTGCGCGGCCAGGGGCTGGCGCGGGGCGAAATCCAGCGTCGGCTGGGGTTGACCTCGGACTTTGTCCTGAACAAGGCCTGGGGGCAGGCCGACAGGTATTCGCCGGCACGCATCCGCGAGGTGTACCACCGGCTGCTGGAGGCCGACCTGGCCATCAAGACGGGCCGGATGGAGGGCGAGCTGGCCCTCTACGTCCTCATCGCCGAGCTGAGCCGCGGCGCCGTCTCGACCTGAAGGAAATTTATGGGATTGACCCTAGCGCTATGACGAATCGGCAGGAAGCCCCGGTGCTGGCGGCGGACATCGGCGGCAGCAAGATAATGACGGCCCTCTTCGCCGCCGGGGGGAAGCTGCTGGCCAAAGACACCTGCCCCACCCTGGCCGCCGATGGGCCGGAGGCGGTTATCGGGCGGCTGGCGGCGGCCATTGATGGTCTCCTGAAGAAGAACGACCTCGTATCCTCGCGGCTGGGCGGCATCGGTCTGGCCTGCGCCGGCGGGGTGGATTACCGGCGGGGGGTGGTGGTGACGCCTTCGCCCAACCTGCCGGGCTGGACGGACATCCCGCTGGGTGCCATCATCGGCGAGCGGTTCGGGGTGCCTACCTTGGTGCTCAACGACGCCAGCGCCGCCGCCCTGGGCGAGCATCGCTACGGTGCCGGTAAGGGTGTACCAAACCTCGTCCTGCTCACGCTGGGGACGGGTATCGGCGGGGGCATCATTATTGATGGCGAATTATACCTGGGCGCCAGCGGCGGGGCCGGGGAAATCGGGCACACCACCGTCGCCGACGGGCCCGCCTGCCACTGCGGTAATACCGGCTGCCTGGAGATGCTGGCCTCCGGTGCGGCCATGGCGCGGGACGCCATCGGGCGGCTAAAGGGCGGGGAAAAGTCCGTCATGGCGGCGATGGTCGACGGTGATATGGAGAAAATCACCGCCGAGACAGTGGGAGAGGCCGCGCGTCAAGGGGATAAACTGGCGCAGGCCGTGATGGCGCGCGCCGCTTATTATCTGGGCATCGGTCTGGTGAATGTTACCAATATCTTCAATCCGGAGATGATTATCATCGGCGGCGGCCTGGCCACCCTCGGTGACCGGCTCATCGCACCAGGGCGGCGGATGGTGGCCGAACGGGCCTTCTCCATATCGGCGCGGGCGGTGCGTATTGTCACGGCGCAGCTCGGCAACGAGGCGGGGGTCTACGGCGCCGCCGCCTTCGTGAGGCAACAGCGCCAGGGGGGTAGTCATGAAGGTACGTAAGGCGGTGATTACCGCCGCCGGCTGGGGCACCCGCTTCCTGCCGGTGACGCGCTCACAGCCCAAGGAGATGCTGCCCCTGGTGGACAAGCCCATTATTCAGTACGCCGTCGCCGAGGCGCTGGACGCCGGCATCGAGCAGATTATCGTCATCACTGCCCCGGGGAAGCGCGCCATCGAGGACTATTTTGACCGCGCCGACGAGCTGGAGAGCTACCTGGAGCGTAAGGGCGAGACGGCGCTGCTCAAGCAGATGCGGGCGCTATCGCGCCTGGCCGATATCGTTTACATCCGCCAGCAGGAGCCGCTGGGGCTGGGGCACGCCGTGCTCACCGCCGCGGGCGTTATTGGTAGCGAGCCTTTCGCCGTTATTCTCCCCGACGACCTCATCGCCGGGCCCGCCTCCGACCTGCGGCGCATGCTGGAGATATATGATGAGTACGACGCCGGCGTGCTGGCCGTGGAGCGCATCGCCGATGCCGAAACCTGCCGCTATGGCGTCATCGAGCCGGAGAAGGTCGCCGCGGGCCTCTACCGGGTGCTGAGCCTGGTGGAGAAGCCGGAGCCGGAGAAGGCCCCCTCGCGCCTGGGTATCGTGGGACGCTACGTGCTGACGCCGCAAGTCTTCGCGGCCATCGCGGCGACACCCCCCGACCGGCGCGGCGAGATACAGCTCACCGACGCCCTACAGCGCCTCCTGGCGGAGCAGAAACTCTACGCCTGTGAGCTGGAGGGGACGCGCTACGATGCGGGCACGCCGGCGGGCTGGCTTAGGGCCAACGTGGCCCTGGCCCTGGAGCGGGACGACATCGGGCCGGAGTTCCGGGAGTATCTCAAGAAACTGCTGGGTGAATAGCATCCGCCACCACGCCTCCCCGTCCTAGTTATCTATTCCCACCCTGGCCCGCCTGTGCTAAAGCTCCGGCGGATAAACCACCCTCGGGGCATCAACTGCTTATCCCTTAGTTTCTATTCCCCCATCCCCCTTTATCCCCCTTCCCCAAGGGGAATGGGGAATTGTTTGGAGAGGGGCTAGCGCCCCTCTCCGCAGGCTACTCCCCTTGTTATGGGCGGGCGTTTAAGAGGGGGCGAAGCCCCTCTTTTAATTTAAGTTCCCCCTCTCCAAACAAAAGGACAACGGGTAAGTCATTACTCCAGTTTGGAGAGGGGGACAAAGGGGGTGAGGTAAGCACATTACTATGCCGATGCAAATTTCACTCAGGGGGTAATAACTAATCTACTCCGGCGGCAGGGTCTGGGGGTTGCTCTCGTCTAAATAGCTCTGCAGGATAACGGCCGCGGCGGCGGCATCGTCGGGAGTGTGCTTACCCGTTCGGCGCGTTTCCTTGAGCCGCTCCTTCGCCGTTACGGTAGAGAGGCGCTCGTCGCGCAGTGCCACGGGGATTTCCAGGTGGCTCCGCAGGAGATTGACAAAGATTTCGGTCTTCTGGGCCTGCGCGCCCCGGGTGCCGTCCAGATTAAGGGGCAGCCCGGCGACGACCATCTCCACCCCTTTTTCGTGGATGATAGCGGTAATCTCGTTGATGGCCTTATCGTCATCGGTGCGGTTGATGATGGTCAGGGGGCTGGCCAAGACACCCAGCGGGTCGCTCACGGCCACGCCGATGCGGCTGTCGCCGACATCGAGCCCCATGATGCGCATTAGACCAGGTCTTTCACCAGGCGCAGGGCGGCCTCCAGCTTGCCCTTGTCCCGGCCCCCCGCCTGGGCGAAGTCGGGCCGACCGCCGCCCCCGCCGCCGGTCACCTGGGACACCTTTTTGACGATGTCGCCGGCATTATAACCCTTTTTGACCAGGTCGGGCGTGACGGCGGCAATGAAGACGGGCCGGTCGCCGCTGACGGCCCCCAGCACGACGATGACGCTGCCCAGCTTGCCGCGGATATAATCGGCCATCTCCCGCAGCACCGGCTGGCTGGCCGAGGCCACCCGGGCCGTAAGGACGTTTACGCCTTTGACATCGACCGCTTGACTCAGCAGGGACTCGGCCTCTTTACGGGCCAGGTCTTTTTCCAGCGCGGCGACGCGCTTGCGCTCTTTGTCCAACTCGCCGAGCAGCCCCTCAACTTTCTCCGGGGTGGTCTCGGGTGTGGCCTCCAGCGACTGGGCGATGCCTTCCAGCCCGCCGAGCCTGGCCTCGATGAGACGTTCAGCCTCCCGGCCGGTGACGGCCTCGATACGGCGCAGGCCCGCCCCGATAGACCCCTCGCTGACGATGTGAAAATAGCCGATTTCGCCGGTGGAGGCTACGTGCGTGCCGCCACAGAGCTCGGCGCTGATAACCGGCTCGCCGATACTGAGCACGCGCACCACGTCGCCGTATTTCTCGTCGAAGAGGGCGGTCACCCCGGCGGCGATGGCCTCCTGGTAGCTGGTCTCATCGTCGTAAACGCTCAGGTTCTCGCGGATTTTCTCGTTGACGATGCGCTGCACGGCCTTGATTTCGTCCGGCGTCATGGCGGCCAGGTGGGAGAAGTCGAAGCGTAGGCGCTCCGGGGCCACCAGCGAGCCGCGCTGCTGGATGTGCTCCCCCAGCACCTGCTTGAGGGCCGCCTGCAAAAGGTGCGTGGCGGTATGGTTGCGGGCGATATCGCGGCGGCGGTCAATATCCACGACGGCTGTAACTTCATCATCTTTCGATAAATGACCCTCAACCATCTCTCCTTGATGCAGAACGATGTCATCTAGAATGCGAGTTGTATTGGTAACTTTGAAACGTCCTGTTGGGCTTAGTATTTCTCCAGTGTCACCTACTTGCCCTCCCATTTCACCGTAAAAAGGAGTCTCCGCGAGTATAATATTTCCCTTGTCGCCCTTTTCTAGCCTATTAATATCTCCAAGATTGATCATCAAAACCTTGCTAACTGAGGATAGACTATGATGCCCTGTAAATTTAGATTCAGTAAGTATTTTTTGGTCCTCATCTTCAAATCCTTTGGGGGTGAGCCTACCCTCCTCAATCACGAACTTGTGCGCTTCCCGCGCCCGCTCCCGCTGCTTGTTCATCTCTTTTTCAAAGCCGGCCATGTCCACGCCGAAACCGGTCTTCTCCACAATCTCTTTCGTCAGCTCCACGGGGAAGCCGTAGGTATCGTGAAGCACAAATACTTCTAAACCCGAAATTTGTCTTACAATAAGCTCAACCTTCGCTTTAATGCCTTTAAATTTCGCCTGAAGGTCATGCTTGAGTTTGATAAAAGCATGTTGTTTAGTTCCATCATAATCTTTGATAATTTGATTAAGCGCTTTAAGGTCACCTTTGACGGGTTCTAAGGTTTCTTCAATTACGTTTCTGCCTCCAACAATCAAAGTATATTGCCAAGCGGTACAGTCATACTCAAAGTCCTCTATAGTATCCCTAATACCGCGAGAAACCTCTCTATATCCTCGCTTTGATATCACTTCTGTAAACGCTCTCTCAAATATAGGAAAATAATTACGCAAAGCTTCTCTCATCGCAATAAGAGTTCTATTTAACATACCCCTACCAACAGGAAGTGTTCTCTGAAAATTCCATATCTCTAATTTTATTACTTCTAATATATATTCTTGCCTTTCTACCAACTCTGGATAAACATTTCCCATTTTGTTAATGGTTTCTTTAGCTACTTCAACCAGTACAGGTTTATTATACGCCAAGGTCTCGCTGAAATACTGAGCCCGGCGCAGCAGCCGTCGCAGCACGTAGCCCCGTCCCTCGTTGGCGGGATTCACTCCATCGGCGATGAGGAAGGCCAGCGCCCGGCCGTGCTCGGCCACCACCCGCAGGGCGGCATCGTCCTCGGAGTTGGCGCCGTACTTCTTGCCGGTGAGTTTGGCGACCTTGTCCAGCAGAGGGGCGAAAAGGTCAGTATCGTAGACGGTGGCCTTGCCCTGCATGACGGCCGTCAGCCTCTCCAGGCCCATGCCGGTATCGATGTTGGGCTTGGGAAGGGGCGTGCGCTTACCCTTTTCATCCTGGTTGTACTGGGTGAAGACCAGGTTCCATAACTCAGTGAAGCGCCCGCACTCGCAGTTGGGCTTGCAATCAGGTTTGCCGCAGCCGGTTTCCTCGCCGAAGTCGTAGTGAATCTCGCTGCACGGCCCGCACGGCCCGGAGGAGCCGGCCGGTCCCCAGAAGTTGTCCGCCTCGCCGCAGCGAATTATCTTTTCTTCCGGCACGCCGATGGCCCGCCAGTGGCCGAAAGACTCGTCGTCGTTCAGATAAATGGTCACCCAGAGCTTATCAGTTGCTATCTTCATGCGCTCGGTGACGAACTCCCAGGCCCAGGCGATGGCCTCCTGCTTGAAATAGTCGCCCACGCTGAAGTTGCCCAGCATCTCGAAGAAGGTGAGGTGGGTGGCGTCGCCGACCGACTCGATATCGGTGGTGCGGAAGCACTTCTGGCACGAGGCTAGCCGGGGGCCGGGGGGCTTGGCCTCCCCCAGGAAATAGGGCTTGACCTGCACCATGCCCGCCGTCGTCAGCAGCAGGGTGGGGTCGCCCTTGGGTATCAGCGAGGACGAGGGGATGACCTTGTGCCCCTTCTCCTCGAAGTATTTCAGAAAGGCGGTGCGTATCTCGTCGCTCTTCACAGGCTAACTCCGGGTTATGGTGCGTTTTACTTAACTGTAATTTTAGGTTTAAAAGGCGGTAGCTGTCAACGAAGCGTGATTAATTATACCTCATCCCCTGGGGTAAAGGGGTGGCATCCACGGGCTAAGCCGCAGATGATACAGGGCGGCCTGGGTGGGAATAGATAACACCGCCGGGTGGGGTGGGGCTTATATCAGGGTTAGCTTTGTTGACAAGCGTTCAACCCCGCTTGTATCATAGAATTGTAACTATGTCTTCTAAAAGGTACAGCAAGAAAATTAAGTCTGCAGTCTCCGGTTAGGGACGGCAGGTTGACAGGACAGTTTAAAGTACATGGTAGTAAAGCGAGACTATTACGAGGTGCTGGGGGTAGGCCGGGACGCCTCCCCGGAGGAAATCCGGCGGGCCTTCCGTAAGCTGGCCTTCCGGTACCACCCCGACCGCAACCGCGACGGCGACGCCGCCGAGAAGTTCAAGGAGGTCAACGAGGCCTACGAGGTCCTCTCCGACGCCGACCGGCGCTCCGCCTACGACCGCTTCGGGCACAGCGGGGCGGAGAACGTCTTCGGGCGGGGCTTCGAGGGGTTCGATTTCGGTAACTTCGGCGGCTTCGGCGATATTTTCGAGGCCTTCTTCGGCGGCACGGGCGCCGCGACGCGCCCGTCGTCACGGCGCGGCAGTGACCTGCGCTATAACATTTCTATCACCTTCGAGGAAGCGGCCCTGGGCTGCGAGAAGGAGGTAGAGATTCACCGCACCGAGCTCTGCGCCACCTGCCACGGCACCCGCGCCCGGCCCGGCAGCCAGCCGGTACGCTGCCCCGACTGCGACGGCACCGGTCAGATACGCCGCGTGCAGCGCTCCATCTTCGGCCAGTTCATCAATACGGCCGTCTGCGGCGAGTGCCACGGCGAGGGCCGGGTGGTCACCGACCCCTGCCCCGACTGCCGGGGCAATGGCCTGCAGAAGCAGAAGCGGCGTATCTCCGTGCGGGTGCCCGCCGGTATTGCTAACGGCAACGCCGTCCGCCTCAGCGGCGAGGGCGAGGCCGGCGTACGCGGCGGCCCGGCGGGGAACCTCTACGTGGTGGTGGCGGTGGGGCGGCACAAGCTCTTCACCCGCGAGGGCGATGACGTCCTCTACGAGCTGCCGGTCAACTTTGCTCAGGCGGCCCTGGGCACCGAGGTCATGGTGCCCACCCTCTACGGCGATACCAAGCTCAAGATACCCGCCGGCAGCCAGACGGGCAAGGTCTTTCGCCTCAAGGACAAGGGTGTCCCCCGCCTGCAACGGCGGGGGCAGGGCGACCAGCTGGTGGTGCTGCGCGTGGTGACGCCGGAATCGCTCAGCAAAGAGCAGCGCAAGCTATTTGAGGAGCTTGACCGGAGCCTGGGCGCTTAGTCCTTAGTATTGGCGGGGCGCTGCCGCCGTCGGAAGAGCGAGAACAGTCGCCAGCGCCGCCCGGACAGCTCGTGCCGGGTGTTGCCCCCCATCAGCGCCGCGGTGGCCTCTTTCAGGTCGGCGCCTTCGTAAAGAACCTCGTAGATTTTCTCCGTAATCGGCATCTCCAGACCGAGCTGTTGCGAGAGATTGTGGGCCACCATGGTGGTGTTGATGCCCTCGGCCACCTCGCTCATGGCGTCGGTAATCTCCGCCAGCGGGCGGCCCCGGGCCAGCTCCTGACCCACGTAGTGGTTGCGGCTGAGGCGCGACGAGCAGGTGGTGATGACGTCCCCCAGGCCGGCCAGCCCGGAGAAGGTGAGGGGGTTGGCGCCCAGGGCCATGCCGAGGGCGGTGATTTCCGTCAGCCCGCGGGTGACGAAGGCGGCCTTGGCGTTATCGCCGTACTCCAGCCCGTCGGCGATGCCGGCCCCCAGGGCGATGATGTTCTTTAAGGCCCCACCTAGCTCCACCCCGATGATATCCGAGTTGGTGAAGACACAGAAATTGGGGGCGGTCAGCAGCCGCTGCGCCTTCTTGGCGGTGCCGGACTTTTCGGCGGCGACGACGGCGGCGGCGGGGAGGCCCAGCGTGATTTCGCGGGCCAGGTTGGGCCCGGAGATGACACAGATATTCTCGTGATAGCGGGGGTTGATTTCCTCGGCGATGACCTGGCTCATCCGCTTGTTGGAACCTATCTCCAGCCCCTTGGAGGCGCTGATGACCAGGGTCGAGCGGCCCAGGTGCGGCGCCACCTGAGAGATGTTCTGGCGTACCGTCGCCGAGGGTACCGCCAGGATGACGGCGCTGGCGTCGGCCATGGCCTCGGCCATACGGCTGGTGACCTTGATGCGCTCCGGCAGGCAGACATCGGGGAAGCGGGTCTCGTCCAGTCCCTTCTTGCGGATACTGGCGGCCTCGCGCTCGGTGCGCGTCC
>DAOULO010000057.1:0-9936 GCA_034420195.1 Dehalococcoidales bacterium | reverse complement strand
CCTCCCCTACCTTGACCATCTGCACCATCATAGGCAGGAAGAGGCGGTTGCGGGACATCGGCCGGGCCAGCCCCGCACCCTTAATCATTTCCGTCTGCACGTAGTAAAGGGCCTGCGCCATGACGCGGTTGCCGCAGCCCTGAATGACCAGGGGCATAATCTCCGTCAGCGGCAGCCCAGCGGTGAAGAGCAGCGAGATACTGCGGCACAGGCGGGCCAGCTCGTTGAGGTGCTTGACGCGTCCCACCAGCGGCAGGCGCAGCATGATTTTATCCAGCTGGTAGCGCCCCTCCGGGGTGCGGAAATAGATAAATGCCAGCCCGACCACACCGACCACCCCCAGCAGGATGTAGAGGGCATGGGCGCGCAGCAGCACCGAGGCGTCCAGCATGAGGCGGGTGATTCCGGGCAGCTCGGCGCCGATGGAGCGGTAGAGGTTGTCGAAGGCCGGCAGCACGAAAAAGACCAGCACCCCCACCACCCCCAGGGTGACGGCGGCGGCAATCACCGGGTACATCAGGGCGCTCTTGATGCCCTTGCGCGTGGCGGCCTCTTTCTCCATGTAATCGGCCATCTGGTTCAGCATCGTCTCCAGGCTACCGGTCTGCTCGCCGATGCTCAGCGTGCGGCAACTCAGCACGTTGAAGACATGAGGGTGGCGCCCCATGGCCGTGGAGAGCGGGTCACCACTCTGCAGCGAGGCGACCACATCGGCGACGACCCGCTTGAGAGTGCGGTTGGACATCTGCTCCCCCAGTAGTTCCAGGGCGGTGATGATGTTCACCCCGGACTCCAGCAGCAGGGCCAGCTGGCGGTAGAGCAGGATGATATCGCTGTCCTTGACCGGGGAGAGCTGCACCGCCAGCTTCTCCAGGCTCAGGAAGGGGACGTGCGGCTTGAGGTTGATGAGGCGGTAGCCGGCGACGCCCAGCGCATCGCTGATGGCGTCCTCGCTGGAGGCCGTCAGCTTACCCCGGACGATGTCACCCGCTTCGCTGCAGGCCACGTATTGATAAATCATGGTTTCCCCCTGGTTCCGGGATAAATGGCGCGCCTAGCCCACGGCGTAGGCGTTGCGCAGCACTTCCGTCGGCGTGGTAATGCCTGCCTTCACCTTGCGCATGCCGTCCTTGAGGAGGGTAGCCATGCCTTCCTCAAGGGCCTGGGCGCGCAGCTTGCCGGCGGTCGCCCCGGTGAGCAATAAATTCTTGGTTTCGTCGCTGTTGGCGAAAATCTCGAAGATACCCGTCCTCCCCAGGTAGCCGCTGTTAGAGCAAGACTGGCAGCCGGCGCCGTGGACGAACTCGTCGCGGTCTTCCCCCATCACCTCGCGGTAGAGCCGGGCCTCCTCCGGCGAGGCCGGCACCGGCCGGGCGCAGTTGGGGCAGACGCAGCGCACCATGCGCTGGGCGACGACGCCGATGAGCGCCGAGGAGACCAGAAAGGGCTCCACGCCCAGGTCGATGAGGCGCAGCACCACGCCCACGGCATCGTTGGCGTGGATGGAGGAGAGCACCAGGTGGCCGGTCAGCGCCGACTGGATGGCGATGTTGGCCGTCTCGGCGTCGCGTATCTCGCCGATGAGAATCACGTCGGGGTCGAGGCGCAGGATGGAGCGCAGGCCGCTGGCGAAGGTGAGGCCGGCGCGGGGGTTGACCTGAATCTGGTTGATACCGACGAAGCGGTACTCCACCGGGTCTTCCACGGTGATGATGTTGCGCTCCACCTGGTCGAGGGAGTTGACCGAGGCGTACAGGGTGGTGGTCTTGCCGGCCCCGGTGGGGCCGCTGACCAGTATCATGCCGTAGGGTACTTTAAGCATATTTTCGTACTGCTGCAGGCTCTCGGGGAGGAAGCCCAGGTCGGTCAGGCCCAGCGTCGCCCGCGACTTGTCCAGCAGCCGCAGCACCGCCATCTCGCCGTAGACGGTGGCGATAATGCCCACCCGGATATCGATGAAGCGCCCCTTGGACTTGACGGAGAACTGGCCGTCTTGGGGGCGGTGGTGGTCGGCGATATTCATGCCCGCCAGGATTTTGATGCGGGAGATGATGGGTGTCAGCGTCACCAGCGGCAGCGAGAACATGTCGTGCAGGGTGCCGTCGATGCGGTAGCGCACCCGCAGCTTGTCGTCGCCGGGCTGGAGGTGAATGTCCGAGGCCCGGGCCTTGACGGCCTCGTCGATAATCAGCGTCAACGCCTGGGCCACCGGGGCCTCGGTGGAGGTATCGATGGTCAACTGCTTCTTGATGCGGTTGCCGTCGGAAAGGGTAATCGAGGAAATCTGCCGCTCGATTTCGTCGTAGGCCTTGTAGTTAAAGTCGATGGCCTCCAGCACTTCCTGGGTGGCGGCGGCCTCCGGCTCGATGCGCAGCCCGCTCCAGCTGGCCAGCGCCTCCAGGGCCATGATGTCGGCGGGGTTGGCCATAGCCACGCGCAGCACGTTGCCCGCCACCGTCAGGGGTATGGCGGTGTACTTGCGGGCCATCGCCTCCGGGATTAGCTGCAAGGCCTCCGGCAGCGGCGGGGTCCTCTGCAGGACGCCGCGGTCTGCCTCGACGTATTCCATCCTCCGACCCCCTCTCCTGAATTCATCTTAACCGCCGCCCGCCACAGCGACAATAGCGCTTTAGTCATGGGAAATAAGGCGGGCATATCACCGCCGGGGCAGGCTATTGCCAAACCCTATTTCCCCTGTGCTATAATATTATGTTAAAATATTTTTAGAGCGCTGAGGATAAAAACGGCCGGGGCATCCGGCCGTGAGGAGATACCATGTTAGAGGCAATCAAGAGCTTCCTGAACTACCTGACCGTGGAAAAGGGCTACTCGGAGCACACCATCGCCGCCTACCGCAACGACCTGACCGGCCTGGCCGATTTCGCCGAAAGGGAGGCCGCTAAACAGGGCCAGACGGCGGACTGGTCGCACTTCAACCGCCAGTCCATGCTGAGCTACATGCTGGAGCTCAAGGAGCGCGGCTACGTAGCCACCACGCTGGCTCGCAAGGTGGCGGCGGCGCGTTCCTTCTTCGGCTTCCTGGTGGCCGAAGGCACCATCAAGACCAACCCCACCGAGAACATGAGCTCCCCCAGCGTGGGCAAGGCCCTGCCCAAGCCGATACCCATCAACCAGGTGCGGCTCCTCCTGGAGCAGCCGGCCAAGCTCACCACCGCCGAGGCCCGGCGCGACCGCGCTATGCTGGAGCTGCTCTACGCCACCGGCATGCGCATCAGCGAGCTGGTGGCCCTCAACCTGGGCGATGTCAATACCGAGGGTGATGCCTTCGTGCGCTGCTTCGGCAAGGGGCGTAAAGAGCGTATCATCCCCATCTACGAGCAAATCGCCCGCACCGTCCAGCAGTATATCAAGGATGACCGCCCGCGTCTGGCCCACGGCAAGAAGGAAGCGGCCCTCTTTCTCAACGCCCGCGGCGAGCGGATTACCCGGCAGGGGTTCTGGCAGAAGCTCAAGGAGTACGCCAAGTCCGCCGGATTAAGCGATAAGATAAGCCCTCACACCCTGCGGCACAGTTTCGCCACCCACATGCTCAGCGGCGGCGCCGATTTACGCTCGGTGCAGGAGCTGCTGGGGCACGCCAATATCTCCACCACCCAAGTCTACACCCACCTGACCACGGAGCACGTCCGCCGCAGCTACGATAAGTCCCATCCCCGGGCCAGGGAGTAGTCTTCAGGAGGCAACCGATGCCAGGCAAATCGAGACGCAAGGGCAAGCACCTCCGTCAGAGCCGCAAGGCCAAGGCCAAACTACGGCAGATAGCCGGAGTTCAGCCGGCGACCCCAGCCACCCCGGTCACCCCGGCCACCCCCGCACCACCACCAGTGGCGGCCGTAGCACCCCCGGTCGTCAAGCCGGCCCCGGCCCCGACGCCGGTGACGGCCACGGCCGAGTCGTACCAGTATGTCCCCGGGGAGCTGAAGCGAATCGGCGTCCTGGCCGGCATAATACTGGTTATCCTCATCGTGCTAGCTATCGTTCTCACCTAGTCTCGCCACGACGCTATGGACTACACAGCGGCAAGAGCCAGACTCATCGAGCATCTGGGGCGGGAGATAAGCGATAAACGCGTCCTGGCGGCCATGGCCCGCCTGCCGCGGGAGCGCTTCGTCCCGGCGGAGAGCCGCGGTCAGGCCTACGAGGACAAGCCCCTCCCCATCGGCGGCGGGCAGACCATCTCGCAGCCGTTTATCATCGCCCTGATGACGGAGGCGCTGGAGCTGACCGGAGACGAAAAGGTGCTGGAACTGGGCACCGGCAGCGGCTACCAGACGGCCATCCTCGCCGAGTTGTGCCGGGAGGTGGTCAGCGTGGAGCGCCTGCCGGAGCTGGCCGCCGGGGCCCGCGCCGTGCTCGACGGGCTGGGCTATAAGAACATTAAAATACATATAGCCGGGGAGACCCTGGGCTGGCCGCCGGATGCCCCCTACCAGGCCATCATGGTCACGGCGGGCGCCCCCGCTGTCCCCGACGAGCTGCTGGCGCAGCTGGCCCCGGGCGGGCACATGGTCATTCCGGTGGGGCCGCGCTACACGCAAGAACTGTGTAGAATAACCAAAACCAGGGATAAAAACATCGTCCGCAACCTGGGCGGCTGTCGCTTCGTCTCGCTCATCGGCAAGAACGCCTGGAAAAACTAAGCCATCAACCCGACGGAGGTCAATATGGATGTCTTTGAAGTCATTAAAAATCGCCGCAGCATCCGCCATTACAAGCCCGACCCTATCGACGGCCACCCTGACCAAAGTGCTGGAGGCGGCCCACTGGGCGCCTTCCTGGGGCAATACCCAGAGCTGGCGCTTTATCGTGGTGCGCGACCCGGCCATCCGCAAGCAGGTAGCCGATACCCTGAGGCTGGTCAGGGTGGACAACGAGTGGGTGGAAAACGCCGCCAACCAGGCCATCAAGCAGGCGCCGGTGCTCGTCGTTATCTGTGCCGAAAAGGGCCACGCCGGCTACGCCCCCGACGGCGTCCCCGTGACCGACAAGGGCGAGTACTGGTACATGTTTGATATCGCCCTGGCCATGGAAAACCTGACGCTGGCGGCCCACGCCGTGGGGCTGGGGACGGTCATCGTGGGGGGTTTCGACGCCATTAAGGTGGCCCAGATTCTGGAGGTGCCCGAAGACTGGCGCGTCGTCACCCTGACGCCGCTGGGCATACCGGAACGCCCGGGACAGGTCTCGCCGCGGATGAAGCTGGCCGAGGTAACCTACTACGATAAATACGGTAAATAGCCAGACCGGAGGAGATTGAACGTGGAGCTTTTCGAAGCCATCAAAAACCGCCGCAGCATCCGCCGCTACAAGCCCGACCCGGTTGACGATGCCACCGTGGAGAAAATACTGGAGGCGGGGCGCTGGGCGCCCTCCTGGGCCAATACCCAGTGCTGGCGCTTCATCGTGGTGCGCGACCCCGCCGTCCGGGACGCCCTGGTCGAGAGCCTGATGAAAATCAAGCTGCCCGACCGCGAGCTGGAGAACCCCGCCGCCAGCGCCTTCCGGACGGCGCCGGTGGCCATCGTCGTCGCCGCCAAGACGGGCACGGCCGGCGCCAAGCCGGGCGGTGGTTTCGCCACCGATAAGGGCGACTGGTTCATGTACGACGCCGCCCTGGCCACGCAGAACATGGTGCTGGCGGCCTACGCGCTGGGGCTGGGGACGGTGATTATCGGCGCTTTTGACGCCAAGCAGGCCGAGGCGGCCCTCAATATGCCCGAGGGATACCGCGCCGTGGTCATGTTCCCGCTGGGCGTGCCCGACCAGGAGGGCAAGGCCCCGCCGCGCAAGGAGCTTAGCGAGTTAGTTATCCAGGATAAGTGGGATAAATAGCCCCACCCCACCCCATTAGGTTATCTTATCCCGCCCGCCACCCTTTAAGGAAAAGAGGGGCTTCGCCCCTCTTAAACTCCCCTTGGGGTGGGGAGGATAACATTACTCACAGAATTACGGGTCAGCATGGTTGAATTCTCCTATGAAACGTATAAAATGTTTTATAGGAGGCAGAATATGGACATTGAAGAACTAAGTAAGAAAATTGATAAATATCATAATGAAGACAGATTGAAAGCCGAAAGGCATCAGTGGTGGACTATATGCTTCATTGCACTGGGGTTCGCAGTTGCAACACTTAGCATTGATAACTATGGATTTACAGTGTTTTTCTGGATTGCCGGAGGAGTTACTGGACTAATAGCTCTTTACTTCAAAGACATTGTAAAGGTATTATCTCATAGTTCTAAATGAGAACTTCTCTTACACCTTCTCTATCTTGGCAAAGCTCATCAGGAACCTTTTCACGCCCTCCCCGTCGAAGGCCACCACCACCTCGGCGTCTTTCTTGACGTACTGGTAGCTCACCACCACCCCCTCGCCGAACTGGGCGTGGCGCACGTGGTCGCCGGGCTTGAACTGGGGCGGCTCGCCGGCGTGGGCGGCTGAGCCATTCTCGGCCACGGCGGCTTTGTCGGCGCTGAGGGCGGTGGCCGCCCAGCTATCTTCTTCGTCGCGGACGCTGCTGGCAGCAATAAGCTCACGCGGGATGTCCGCCAGGAAGCGCGAGGGCTTGTTGACGGCGGACGAGCCCATCAGGTGGCGGCGGAAGGCACGCACCAGGTAGACGCGCTGGCGGGCGCGGGTAATGCCCACGTAGCAGAGGCGGCGCTCCTCTTCCAGCTGCTCCGGGTCGTCGATGGACTTGAAGTGGGGCAGGATGCCGTCCTCCATGCCGACGATGAAGACCGCCGGGAATTCCAGCCCCTTGGCCTGGTGCAGCGTAATCAGGGTCACGGCGTCAACGCCGCTCTCCATATCGTCGACGTCGGAGACGAGGGCCACACCCTCCAGAAAGGTGGCCAGTCCCTCCTCTGGCGGCAGGTCGCGGTAGTCCTGGGCCACCCCGCGCAGCTCCAGCACGTTCTCCCAGCGCTCCTCGCCGTCCACCAGGCCGGTGAGGTACGGCTTGTAGCCGGAGGTCTCCACCACCCGGTCGAAGAGCTCCACCAGGTTCAGCTCGCGGCTTTTAGCGATGAAGTCCTCAATCATGGCGGCGAAGCCGGCCAGCACCTTGATGGTGCGCGGGCTGAAGGGCAGGTCGGCGTCCTTATCGGCGACCATCATCTGCAGGGCGCGGTACTCGGGCACGCCCTGGGCGCGCGCCCACTGGGTCAGCTCGTCGAGGCTGCGCTGGCCGATGCCGCGCTGGGGGACGTTGATGATGCGCAGCAGGCTGACTGAGTCGTAGGGGTTCTGGATAAGGCGCAGGTAGGCGATGACGTCCTTGACCTCGCGGCGCTCGTAGAAGCGGGTGCCCGCCACCAGCCGGTAGGGCATGCCGTAGCGCATGAAGGCCTCCTCCAGGACGCGCGACTGGGCATTGGTGCGATACATCACGGCGCAGTCGCCGGGCTTGAGCTCGCCCCGGCCGACGAGCTTATCAATCTCGCTGACGACGAACTGGGCCTCCTCCTGCTCGGTATAGGTCTCGATGACCGACGGCGGCAGTCCCGGCTCGTTCTCCGTCCAGAGGTCCTTGGGCTTGCGCTGCCGGTTGGCCGAGATGACGTGGGCGGCGGCCTCCAGTATCTTGCCGGTGGAGCGGTAGTTCTGCTCCAGCAGGATGACCTTGGCCTCCGGGTAGTCCTTCTCAAAGTTGAGGATATTGCGCAGGTCGGCCGAGCGCCAGGAGTAGATGGACTGGTCGGGGTCGCCGACGACGCAGATATTGCGGTGCTTGCCGGCCAGCTGCTTCATCAGCTCGTACTGGACGAGGTTGGTGTCCTGGAACTCGTCCACCTGCAGATGTAAATAGCGCGACTGATAGCGCTCCAAGATATCCGAGTGCTTGCGGAAAAGGAGGACCGTCTTCAGCAACAGGTCGTCGAAGTCCAGGGCGCTGCTCTCGTCGAGGAGGCGCTGGTAACGCTCGTAGACGCGCTGCACGATTTCCTCAAAGTAGCTGCGACCGTGCTTGAGGAACTCGGCGGGCCCTATCATCTGGCTCTTGGCGGCGGTAATGGCCGCCTGTAGCGAGCGGGGGGCGTACTGCTTGGGGTCGAGGTCGAGATCCTGGAGGCTGCGCTTGAGCAGGCTAATCTGGTCGTCGTCGTCGTAGATGACGAACTTGCTATCGACGCCGATAGCTGCCCCATCCAGCCGCAGGATACGGGCGCAGATGGCGTGAAAGGTACCGACGGTAAGGTCTCGGACGGCGGCACTCACCAGGCGGTTGAGCCGCTCCTCCATCTCGCGGGCGGCCTTGTTGGTGAAGGTCACCGCCATGATACGCCGCGGGCTGACTCCGACGACGCGGATGAGGTAGGCAACGCGGTGGGTGATGACACGGGTCTTGCCGCTGCCGGGGCCGGCCAGAATGAGCACCGGGCCCTCGATGGCTTCGACGGCTTCTTTCTGGGCGGGGTTAAGGTCGGCGAGGATGTCCACATCTAATTATAGCACTTATGGAGGGGCAGAGGCCACGTGGCCCATCCACCCCGCCCCCTCGGAGTTATCTATTCCCACCCGGCCGCCCTCCTCATCAACGGCTTAGCCCGTAGTTTCCCCCTCCCCCAACCCCTTTGACATCATAACGCTATAATGTCATAATGTCATTCTCACGGAGGTGCGATGATGACTAACCAGACCAAAAGAACCACCGTCTATTTAGACCCGGAGCTGCATAAAGCCCTGCGCCTGAAGGCTGTTGCCGTCTCCCGGTCATTATCAGACCTGGTTAACGAGGCGGTGAGAGAATCACTGAAACAAGACCGGCACAGATATAAACTAATCAGAGAATTAACGTCTCAACCCGGGGTAGATATTTCAAGACTCAAAAAGCAGCCTGAGGAATAGCCAATATCATTTTCATTCCCCGTCGCCCTAAATATGGTAAAATCACCAGAGAGAGCCTTAACGGAGGTACCTGCTGTGGCACGTTTCCGGACGCCGGAGTTCCGCCCCGCCCTGCTCGTCATCGATATGCAGAACGGCTTCTGCGCCTGCGGGGGGTCTTACGAACAGTACGGCGACACCATCGGCGCCGATATTGAAGCCTACCGCAAGATAATCCCGAACATCGCCCGGCTGATAGCGGCCTGCCGCGAAACGGGCGTGCCCATCTTCTTCACGCAGCAGGTCAGGGAGGAGTCCGGCATAGACCTGTTCACCCGGCTGCACCGCATCGTCCCGGAGCGGCGGGCGGAGTTTCTCAAGATACCCGCCTGCGTACGGGGGACGTGGGACGCCGCGGTCATCGACGAGCTGAAACCGGCCAAGGACGACTATATCGTCGTCAAGCGGCGGGACTCCGCCTTTCAGGACACCGAGCTCGACCTCTGGCTGCGGAGCAGCTTCGCCGATACCGTCATCATCACCGGCGTGGATACCGCCATCTGCGTGGATAACACCCTGATGGACGCCTTCAACGTCGGCTACGACGTTATCCTCGTCGAGGACGCCGTGGCGTCCTCCTGGCCGAAGATAGGCCAGGCCACGGTGGCGAAGGCCGCCGGCTCCTACGGCTGGGTCATCAGCACCAACCGGCTGATAAGACAGCTCCACGAGAACCGGACACGGACGGGGACGTTCCGCTTCAATATGGGACAATCGCCCTCTGGGGCGTAAACCAGTTCAAGGAGGTGCGGCGATGAAACGCTTACTATGGTCAATTTCAGGTTGCCTTCTTCTAGCTCTCGTCCTCGTCGGCGCGGTGGGGTGCGAAGGCATCACCTCGCCGCCGGCCAACACCGCTACCGGCCAGGTCATCTCCAGCCAGGAGACCGGCATCTGGGTCAGCGGCACCGGTGAGGTGGCCGTCACCCCGGATATCGCCATCCTGCAGGTGGGCGTCGAGGCGCAGGAGGCCACCGTCGCCGAGGCACAGGCGGCCATGAGCGCCGCCATGGAGGATGTCATGGC
>DAOULO010000056.1:0-7980 GCA_034420195.1 Dehalococcoidales bacterium | reverse complement strand
GCCCTGTACCGGGGCGATAACGAGCGGCTCATCAAGCGCCTGGCGGCTATCTTCACGTTCATACCGCTGGCGCTGGCCATCTATCTCTTCATCGCCTTCGACCGCTCGGCGGGGGCGGCGGGGCTGGTCCAGTTCGAGGAGAACTACCTCTGGATTGCCCCCCTCAACGCCTACTACCACCTGGGCGTGGACGGGCTTTCCATGCCCCTGATGCTGCTGACGACCCTGCTGGGCTTCCTGGCCGTGCTTATTTCCTGGAAGGTGCACACCCGCCCGCGCGAGTTCTTCGCCTGGCTGCTGCTGATGGAGACGAGCATCATCGGCGTCTTCGTCTCGCTGGACCTGCTGCTCTTCTTCATCATGTGGGAGATTGAGGTCATCCCCATGTACTTCCTCATCTCCATCTGGGGCTCGGGGCGGCGCGAGTACTCGGCCATCAAGTACGTTTTATACACCCTCTTCGGCAGCGCCTTCATGCTGGCGGGCATCCTCAGCCTCTACTTCACCACCGGCTCCCTGAGCATGCTGGAGATTTCCCAGCAGGGGCTGGGGATGGTGCAGTCCATCATGCCGACCGGAGCCATCTTCTGGCTCCTCTTCATCGGCTTTGCCGTGAAGCTGCCGATGTTCCCGCTGCACACCTGGCTGCCCGACGCCCATACCGACGCCCCCACCGCCGTCAGCGTGATGCTGGCCGGGGTCTTAATCAAGATGGGCGGCTACGGAATGATTCGCCTCTGCGTGAGCATGTTCCCCGTTGCGGCGCAGCAGTACGCCCAGCCCCTGATAATCCTGGCGCTCATCGGCATCCTCTACGGGGCGGCCGTAACCCTGATGCAGACCGATATCAAGCGGATGATTGCCTACTCGTCCATCTCCCACATGGGCTACGTGCTGCTGGGCATCTTCGCCCTGGGTGAGGTAAGCCTGACGGGGGCGTCGCTGCAGATGTTCAGCCACGGCATCGTCACCGGGCTGCTCTTCGCCATGGCCGGGCTGGTCATCCATAATATCGAGGTGCGCGACCTGCGTAAGCTGGGCGGTCTGGCGCGGCAGGTGCCGGTGATGACGGCCGTCTTCTCCATCGCCGGGCTGGCGTCGCTGGGGCTGCCGCTGACCAGCGGCTTCGCCGCCGAGTTCCTCATCTTCGTGGGCAGCTACAGCTCGACGGCGGTACCCCACCTGCAGGTCTACACGATTATCGCCATCATCGGCGTGGTGCTCACCGCCGGCTACATCCTCTGGATGCTGCAGCAGGCCTTCTACGGGCCGGTGAAGAAAGAGTTTAACAAGGTCAAGGACGCCGACGGCCTGGAGAAAGTATATATGTTCGTCCTGGTGGCGCTGATTATCCTCGTCGGTGTCTACCCGGCCATCCTGACCGATGTTTTCAAGCTGGGTATAGCGTCTATTCCCGGGATACCCTAATGATGAAGTTGATTAAGATAAAGGAGAGCGGGACTTGAACCTGACGCTGTTCGTACCGGAGCTGACCCTGGCGGCCGTGGCCGTCGCGGTTATCCTGCTCGACCTGTTCGTCAGGGACAAGCGCTGGCTGGCCTGGCTGAGTCTGGCCGGACTGGTCACGGCCGGGGGCGTCGCCATCGGCATGTGGCACGGCGACTACGGCACCCTCTTCAACAACATGCTGGCCGTGGACGGCTTCGCCATCTTCTTCAAGGTGCTCTTCGCCGGCATCGCCATCCTGGTGGTGCTGGCCTCGACGGACTACGTCAGCAAGTTTGAGCGCTTCCAGGGCGAGTACTACGCCCTGATACTGACGGCCACGCTGGGCATGATGCTCATGGCCGCCACCGCCGACCTCATCTCGCTCTACATCGCTCTGGAGCTGACCAGCATCTCGCTCTACGTGCTGGTAGGCTTCCTCAAAGACCGCAAGTCCACCGAGGCCTCGCTCAAGTACCTCCTGTTGGGGGCCATCGCCTCGGCGGTGCTGCTCTACGGCATGGCGCTGGTCTTCGGCTTCACCGGCCAGACGCAGCTGGGGGCCATCGCACAGTCCTTGCAGGGTGTTTCCTTGGCCGATAGTCCGGGGCTGCTCATGGGCATCGTCCTGATGATTGCCGGTTTCGGCTTTAAGATTGCCGCCGTCCCCTTCCAGATGTGGGTGCCCGATGTCTACGAGGGCGCCCCCACGCCGGTCACCGCCTTCCTTTCGGTGGGCTCCAAGGCGGCCGGGTTCGCCATTATCCTGCGCATCTTCCACTCCGCCTTCGGCCTGCCGGACTGGCTGGCCGCCAACTGGGGCATGATTTTCGCCGTGGTGGCCGTCATCAGCATGATTATCGGCAACGTTACCGCCATCCCCCAGACCAACATCAAGCGCATGCTGGGGTACTCCTCCATCGCCCAGGCCGGTTACCTCATGGTGGGTCTGGCGGCGCTCGGCTTCGCCTCGTCGACCAGCGTCATCGGGCAGAGCGCCATCCTCTTCTTCCTGGTCAGCTACGCCCTGACTAACCTGGGGGCCTTTATCGCCGTTATCGCCATCTCCAATAAGATTAACAGCGACAAAATCGCCGACTACGCCGGCATGGGCCGGCGCGCGCCCCTCATGGCCCTGGCCCTGACGCTGTGCCTCATTTCGCTCATCGGCATGCCGCCGGCGGCCGGTTTCATGGCCAAGTTCTACGTCTTTCGCGCCGCCGTCCTCAACGACCTGCTCTGGCTGGTCATTATCGCCGTCATCAACAGCGTTATCTCGGCCTACTACTACCTGCGCGTCGTCAAGGTGATGTGGCTCGGCCGGGCCGCCTCGGCGGAGAAGCTGTCTTCCTCCGGCGCGCCGCGCTTCGCCCTGCTCGTCTGCTGCCTGGGCGTGCTCTTCATCGGCATCGTCCCCGGCCTGTTCCTCCGGCTGGCCGAGCTGGCTGGCCGGCTGTTCCAGTTCTAACAGGCGCACGCCTTCTATTAAGTTACTTCCCTTGACCCCACCCTACCCCTCGGTGTTATCTATTCCCACCCAGGCCTGCCCTCCGTACGAGACTTCGGGAGGCGGGCCACCCTCGGCTCGTCCTCGGCTTAGCCCGTAGATGCCACCCCTTTACCCCTTATTTCGTAACACGACCGTAATCTCCCCGTAACCTGAATTTAACGCCAGCGTAATCTGCCCGAAATACGGCCCCGCTATGATGAGAGTGTAACAACTCAAAGGGAGCAAAGGAGGCTCAAGATGGAGATTATTTTTGGAGTTATCGCTTTCGTGGTACTTTTCGCGGCCTGGGTCATCATCCCAACGGTCGTCAAGAAGCGACATGCCCTTCGCGCCGAGGAAGAAAGCGGCGACTAAGCAACCCGCCAACACGTATACTTAATCACTCCAATCCAAGAGGAGGAGCAATATGGCCTTACAAGCGTACCCCCTGGAAAGGCTGCAAGAGCGTATCCCGCTGCTGCGGCGGCGCAGCTTTATCATCGCCCTGATGGTGGTGATACTGGGCGTGGCCTTCTTCGGCGTGCCGGCCATCGTCCGCGCCGCTGATGCCGGCGGGGCCGATACCCTGGCCGCCGACCCCACGGCGCCGGTGAACATGGCCTGGACGCTCATCGCCGGTTTCCTGGTCTTCTTCATGCAGCTCGGCTTCGCCTTCCTGGGCTCCGGGCTCATCCGGAGAAAGAATAACGTCAACTACTGGACGAAGAGCTTCATGGACTTCTGCATCGCCTCGCTGGGCTTCTGGGCGTTCGGTTTCGCCCTGATGTTCGGCGGCTCGGCGGTGTCCTCGGGGCTGGGAGATGGTAATGCCTTCCTGGGTTTCTCCGGTTTCTTCCTCAACGGTGAGGCCTACGACGTATCCACCATAATGCTCTGGTTCTTCCAGATGGTCTTCGCCGCTACCGCCGCCACCATCGTCGCCGGGGCCGTAGCCGAGCGGATGAAAATCACCGCCTACCTGGCCTACAGCTTTATCCTGGGGGCCATCATCTACCCCATCTACGGGCACTGGGTCTGGGGCGGCGGCTGGCTGAGCACAATCAGCATCGGCGGGGCTACCGGCGTCATCGATTTCGCCGGCTCCGGCGTGGTGCACATGGTCGGCGGCCTGACCGCCCTCATCGCCGCGGCCATGGTCGGCCCGCGCCTCGGCAAGTTCAACAAGGATGGCACCCCCAACCTTATTAAAGGACACAACACGCCCTACGTCGTCATCGGCACGTTCATCCTCTTCTTCGGCTGGTTCGGCTTCAACGCCGGCAGCACCCTGGCCGCCACCGAGCTGCGCATCTCGGTGATTACCGTCAACACCTTCCTGGCGGCGGCAACCGGGGCGGTGGTCGCCCTCTACTGGCGCTTCGCCACCACCGGCAAGGCCGATATCATCGCCGCCTGTAACGGCGCCCTGGCCGGTCTGGTGGCCATCACCGCCCCCTGCGCCTTCGTGCCGCCCTGGGCATCGGTGGCCATCGGCGCCATCGCGGTACCCTTCCTCTTCGCCACGGCTCATATCGTCGAGCGTGTCCTCAAGGTGGACGATGTGGTCGGGGCGGTGCCGGTGCACTTTGGCGCCGGTGTCTGGGGGCTCCTGGCAGTGGGTATCTTCGCCGACGGCACCTACGGCGTCAGCGGGCTTATCGCCGGGGAATGGGGGCAGCTGGTCTTACAGCTCATCGACATCGGCGCCCTCATCGCCTGGGTCGCCCCGACGGCCTTCATCCTGTTCTGGCTAATCAAGAAGACGATGGGGCTGCGGGTCAGCCGCGAGGAAGAGCTGGGCGGGCTGGACATGCCCGAGCATGGCATCGAGGCCTACCCCCAGGACGCCTAACGACAGGGCCGCAAGAAAGGAATAAACGACCTCCCTGAGGCCGGGCAAAAGCCCGGCCTCAGTCTTTCTCCAGGGGAACTCTAGGCGCCCTCCGCCAGCTTCAGGTTAATCAGGGTCGCCACGCCGAAATTGACCGCCGCCCACAGGTCTTCCAGGGCTTCCCGCCGGGTCTGGCCCAGGCCGATGGCCCTGGGGGGTTCCCAGACGGCGTAATAGCTCTGGCTAACCTCGTCATACGCGATGGTTATTTCGTCTCCGGGCGGTGTCATCTCGGCCCATTCCCCGCTTGATTACTCAGGCGTCAGCCGCGGCTAAGACCAGTCGCGTCGCTTTCTGCCGACGGCGGCCAGCGGCGCCACGGCCAGCCACAGGGTGATGGTGATGAGCATGGCCGTTACGTAGTTGATGTCGGCCCAGCCCAGCTTGGTGGCAATGGGGTCCCAGAGGAGCATGAGGAAGAGGGAGGAGAGGAAGAAACCCGGTATGGCCGCCATGATTCTGAAGTAACCCATGATAAACCTCCTTTGTTTTTCCCTGTATTATAGCCTATTCTTCCAGTATGGATTCAATGCTCTCGTAGGCCTGCGTGAGGACATCGCGGACGCGCTGCGCCTTATCGGCGTCGCCGCTGCGGAACCCGCGCTGTAATAAGCCCTCCAGGTCGTGGTACTCCTTCATCACCATGACCATGCGGCCGATGTTCTTGAAGCTCCAGCCGCGTTTCATCTTGCTCCGCACGCCATTGGCGACACCCTTCTGCTTGGCCAGGAACTGCCGGCCGTCCTCGGTGATGGTGTACACCTTTTTCCCCTCCTGCTCCACGGAGAAGGCATAGCCCATTTCCTCCAGCATCTGGAGGGTGGGGTAGACGACGCCGGGGCTGGGCTTGTAGAAACCGAAGGACTGCTCCTCAAGCTCGCGGATAATATCATAGCCGTGCCGCGGCTTGTCCTTGAGCAGGTCGAGGATGATGTATTTCAGGTCGCCCTTGTGGAAGGAGCTGGCCCGGCGCGAGCCGCCGAAGAACCTCTCCCCGCGGAACTTCCTGTCTCGGAACATATTGGCCTCCTTTCGCTAAATTACGCTCAATTCTAAATATATCTTGTAATATCTAGATATATCTAGATATTATTATAAAGAGGAGGTGCCTCTTTGTCAAGGGGTTTTTGTAGAATTTTTCAGGACGGGAGCGAAAATCTTATCCGCAGTACCCGCCGGGTGCCCCCGGTGACCTTGAACCGCTCGTCAATGCGCCAGCCCACCACCCAGACGATTTGCCCCCCTGCCGTAACGACGGGCACGCGCTGCCGCCAGCGACGGGGGATGCGGGCATCAATCATGAACTGGTTGAGCTTCTTCTCGTTTCCCAGCCCCAGCGGCTGGAAGCGGTCGCCGGGGAGGCGGTGGCGCACGGTGAGTTTATCCCCTACCGCAGCGTAATCAAGGTAAGCGGTAAACTCATCGGGATTTTGCCCCCCGGCTTCCTGCGGCGACACCAGCGCAGCTTCGATTGCCCAGCCCGCCAGCTCCGTCCGCCCCGGCACCTTGAGCACAGCCTCCCCCTCTAAGGGGGGAAAGGGGCAGGCGGTCATGGCGTCCGGGGCCAGTACGTAGCGGTCGGGCTCGATGGTGAAGCTCAGGCCGCCGGGCAGGCCGATGGCCTTGCCAGAGGGTTTCTCCAGGGCGGCAATGATAGCCTCGATGTGACCGGCCTCGATGTCCTTCAGCGTGCCGCCAAGCTCGCTCACCGCCGCCCGTAGCAGGTGGCGCTGCAGGGCCAGCGGCAGGGCCAGGAACGGCCCCCGGTCGAAGACAACGGCTTCTCCCTCCCGACGCACCGGGCCGCCCCAGAGCCCGGCGGCCGTCGCCTCGATAAAGGCCAGGTCGTCGGCGGCCAGGCGCGCCAGGCGTTTCAGGGCCTCATCTACCTGCGGGTTATATTGGCGCAGGAGCGGTAAAAGCTCGCCGCGGATGCGGTTGCGGAAGGGCGTCAGCGATACGTTGGAGGCATCGGCGCGGGGATTGAGGCGGTGGCGGCGGCAGTAAGCGGCCGTCCCGGCGCGGGTAAGCCCCAAAATCGGGCGGATAACGGTCAGCCCGGCGCCGGGGTAGGGCCAGGGGCTTTGGGGCAGCAGCCCCCGCAGGCCCCGCGGGCCGCTGCCGCGCAGCAGGTGCATCAGGATAGTCTCAACATGGTCGTCGGCGGTATGGCCCGTCGCCAGGCGCGCCGCGCCGCAGGATTGGGCCACTTCGGCCAGAAAGGCGTAGCGTACCTCGCGGGCGGCCTCCTCCGGCGAGAGGCGTTTCTTTTGCCGGTAAGCCGCCACGTCGCGGGCTTCAATCGTGGCTGGTATACCCAGCTTTTTAGCCAGCGCGGCGACGTAAGCGGCATCGGCCTCGGATTCTTCACCGCGCAGCTGGTGGTTCAAGTGGGCGATGTGGAGCTTAATACCAAGCTCTGCCCGCAGGTCGCTGAGGATGTGGAGCAGGCAGACCGAGTCCGGCCCGCCAGAGACGGCCACCAGGACGGTCTCGCCGGGGTTAACGAGGTTTTTCTCGCCGATGAAAGCGAGCACCCGCTCTTTCATTGGGGTTTACCTTGAAACCTGGGCATAATGATTTCTGAAACTCCCCCCCGATACCCCTCGTTGTTATCTATTCCCACCCAGCCGCCCTCATCATTCTCGGCTTAGCCCGCAGTTTCCCCTACTTAGCCTCAAGGATAAGGCGGGTGCGGTGGATGGAGGCGGGGTATTTCTCAAAGCCCAGCGCGGCGGCCACCTGCTCCGGCCTCCCCGAGCCGCTGGAATCGCAGCGCAGTCTCATCCCCAGGCGGCCGCCCCCGTCGTTCCAGTCGATGACCCACAGGTCGTCGATGAGGGCGCGCAGGTCGTAGCGGTGCGGGCCGGTATCGCGCTGGTGCTCCCAGGGGAGTTCATCCTTCGCCAGCAGGCCCTCGATGGCCGCCTCGACCTCTTCCTGCTTCTTATCACCTTCCAGCGCGACGGTGTACTCGGCGAAGCGCACCTGCGACTGGAGCGAGGGCAGGTTGAGGGGGGTGCTGAAGACCCCACCGATGGCGATACCCGGCGGCAACTGTCGGCGCACGGCGGCGGTAACGGCAGGGGGCGAAGACCACCGGCGCAGGACGATGTCCATCAGCGCGGCCTCGCTGGGGACGCCCAGGGCCAGC
>DAOULO010000055.1:0-4094 GCA_034420195.1 Dehalococcoidales bacterium | reverse complement strand
CCCTCATCGAGAGGGACAAGACCTACCAGCCCGAAGAGGCCATCGACCTGGTCAAGAAGGCGGCCCCGGCCAAGTTCGACGAGACCATCGAGCTGCACCTGCGCATGGGGCTCGACCCGCGCAACGCCCAGCAGCAGGTAAGGGGGATAGCCCTGCTGCCCCACGGGCTGGGCAAGAAGGTACGTGTCCTCGTCTTCGCCCAGGGTGAGGCGGAGAGAGTGGCCACCGGTGCCGGTGCCGATTACGTGGGCGGCGACGACCTGATTAAAAAGATAGAGGACGGCTGGCTGGATTTCGATACGGCCATCGCCATCCCGGAGATGATGAGCAAGGTGGGCAAGCTGGGTAAAATCCTGGGGCGGAAGGGCCTGATGCCCAACCCCAAGAGCGGGACGGTGGCCCAGATGAACGACCTGCCCCGCGTTATCGAGGACGCCCGTAAGGGCCGCGTGGAGTACAAACTGGACCGGACGGCCATCATCCACGTGGCGCTGGGCAAGGTGAGCTTCGAGAGCAAGATGCTCCTGGACAACCTGACGGCAGTGATGGAGGCGGTGGTCAAGGCCAGGCCCAGCGGCGCCAAGGGGCAGTACATCAAGAGCGCCTACATCACCACCACGATGGGGCCGGGCATCAAGCTTGACCTGACCACGGCCACGGCGCTGACGGCCAGCTAGCTGGACTGGTTTATTCAAAGAGTATTTGAGAAGACCCAAAATGACGTCATCATTCAAATGCCCTAAATGTGGGAAATCAAATAACTTGGTTAATTTTGAAAACTTCCGTTATCCCTTTTCAAAATTACCCCAAATAACGCAGCAGCAGATAATGACATTGACTGAACAAAAAAAAGACTTCGGAATCATGGCCTGTGCTAGCTGTAACACCATTAGCGTCTTTCGTTTGTAAATCAAGCATAAGTTTGGTTAAATATCATGATTAAATAAAGAGTCCGAAGACAGCTAGCTGAATCTTAACACGGGGTACTAAGGGGAGGGGCTTACGCCCCTCTTTCTTTTTAGGTGTTATCTATTCCCACCCGAGCCACCCTGCATCATCAACTGCTTATCTCGGAGATTTCCCCCTTTGCCATTTGGCCCGCCTTTAAGCTACAATAGGGCCGATGTTAGCCAAGGTACGCAGCGGCGCCATCGTGGGCCTGGACGGGGCCGTCGTCGAGGTGGAGGTAGACATCTCGGCCGGCCTGCCTTCCTTCACCATCGTCGGCCTGCCGGACGCCGCCGTGCAGGAGGCGCGGGAGCGCGTCCGCGCCGCCATCCGTAACTCCGGCGGCAACTTCCCCACGCGGCGCATCGTCGTCAACCTGGCCCCCGCCGACCTCAAAAAGGCCGGCCCCGCCTACGACCTGCCCATTGCCGTCGGCATCCTGCTGAGCTCGGGGCAGGTCACCGCTGACGTGGCCGATACCATGCTCCTCGGCGAGCTTTCCCTGGACGGCGGCCTGCGCCATACCAACGGCGTCCTGCCCCTGGTGGCCCTGGCCCAGCAGGAAGGTATCCCCAACGTTATCGTGCCGGAGGCCGACGCCGCCGAGGCGTCGGTCATCGAAGGCATGAGAATCATCCCGATAAGCTCGCTGACGCAGCTGGTAAGCTACCTGCGCGGCGAGACACCGGCCCCGGAATACCAGCCGGAGGAGGCCGAGGCCGGCCCCGCGCCGCTTGACCATCTCACCGACCTGGCCGATATCAAGGGACAGGAGCACGTTAAGCGCGCCCTGGAGGTGGCCGCCGCCGGGGGTCACAACATGATTATGTGCGGCCCGCCGGGCAGCGGCAAGACCCTGCTGGCCCGCTCGCTGCCCTCCATCATGCCGCCGATGACCGCCGACGAGGCGCTGGAGGTCACCAAAATCTACAGCGTCAGCGGCCTGCTGCCGACGGACAGCTCCCTGATGCGGCAGCGGCCCTTCCGCGCCCCGCACCACACTATCTCCAACGCCGGACTGGTGGGCGGGGGGCACTGGCCGCACCCGGGGGAGATAAGCCTCTCCCACCGCGGCGTGCTCTTCCTCGACGAGCTGCCCGAGTTCGGCCATTCCCTGCTGGAGGTACTACGCCAGCCGCTGGAGGACAAGATTGTTACCATCAGCCGCGCCCAGGGGCGGGTTACCTTTCCGGCCAGCTTCATGCTGGTGGGGGCGATGAACCCGTGCCCCTGCGGCTTTCACGGCGACCCCTTCCGCGCCTGTACCTGCCCGCCGGGGCTGGTGGCGCGCTACCAGCGGCGCATCAGCGGGCCCTTCCTCGACCGGGTGGATATCTTCGTCGAGGTGCCGCACTTTGACTACGAGAAGCTCACCGACGACCGCCTCGGCGAGCCATCGGCCAGCGTGCAGGCCCGGGTGGCGGCGGCCCGTGCCCGGCAGCTCAAGCGCTTTAAGGGGACGGGCCTGACCAGCAACGCCGAGATGACCCCCGCCGAGATACGGGAGTTATGTAATGTAGAGGAGGCTGGCCAGGGGCTGCTTAAGGCGGCCATGAAGCAGCTTTTCCTCTCCGCCCGCGCCTTCCACCGCATCCTCAAGCTGGCGCTGACCATCGCCGACCTGGAAGCCAGCGATATGATTAAGGCGAATCACGTCGCCGAGGCTGTCCAGTACCGCCCGCGCCGCTCCGACGACTAACTTACCCTACCCCGCCCCTCGGAGTTATCTATTCCCACCCAAGCCACCCTCATCATCAACTGCTTAGCCCGTAGTCTCTGTTCCCCCATCCCCCTTTATCCCCCTTCCCCCAGGGGAAGGGGGAATTATTTTGAGAGGGGCTAGCGCCCCTCTCCGCAGGCTACTCCCCTTATTAAAGCGGGGTGTTTAAGAGGGGCGAAGCCCCTCTTTTTAACTCTAAGTTCCCCCTCTCCAAACAAAAGATAAAGGGGCATGATTATAACCCAGTTTGGAGAGGGGGACAAAGGGGGAGAGGTAAAAATAACCCAAAGCGAACCCAATCCCTTTACATATCCCCCTCTTTATGCTAGAATAAGCTGTTAACTGAATATCGCGTCCGAAGACAGCGGGTGCCCTAAGGGCTTAATGAACAGCCTGCCGAGGATGAAAAAAGGAACGCAGTCTTGCGTCAATTGTCCTCGCCTTCGGAGCGGGGACTATTCATTTGTACGGCAGGAGGTAACCGATGCCAACGGAAAAGAAAACGCAGCTGGTGGCGGGCCTGCGGGAGGCCTTCTCCGGCTGTCAGGTGGGCATCCTCACCGACTACCGCGGGCTGACCACGTCCGAGCTCACCGACCTGCGCCGCAAGCTGCGGGAGGCAGGCATCGAGTACCGGGTGGTGAAGAACTCGCTGGCGCAGTTCGCCGCCAGAGAGGCCGGTATGGACGACCTGGCGGCCTGCTTCGAGGGGCCGGTGGCCGTCGCTTTCGGTCACGGCGAGGCGCCGGAGGCGGCCAAAGTCCTCACCGAGTACATCCGCACCACCAAGTCCATCCTCAGCATCAAAGGTGGCTTTCTGGCCGACCGGCTGCTCACCGCCAAGGAAGTGGAAACCCTGGCCAAGCTGCCTTCCCGCGAGGTGCTGCTGGCCCAGGTCATGGCCGGGATGCAGAGCCCCATCTACGGACTGGTCAACGTGCTGGCCGGCCCGCTGCGGGGTATCATGGGCGTGCTGCAGGCAAGAATTAAACAACTGGAGGGAGCCTAAAAATGGCTGACGAAGCGAAAAAGACCGAAGAAGCGGTAGCCGAAACCAAGGAAGAGAAAAAGGCCGAAGAAGCAGTAGCCGAAACTAAGGAAGAGAAAAAGGCTGAAGAAGCGGCCGCCGAGACCAAGGAAGCGGCCAAACCCAAAGCGGCCAAGGCGGACAAGCCGAAGAAATCGGCGGCGCTGGACAATATCCTCACGGCCATCAAGGGCATGACCGTCGTCGAGCTGGCCGAGCTGGTCAAGGCGATGGAAGAAGAGTTCGGCGTCAGCGCGGCGGCCCCGGTGGCGGTAGCCGCGGCGGCCCCGGCGGCCGAGGCGGGCGGCGCGGCGGAGACCGAGGAGCAGACCGAGTTCTCGATCATCCTCAAGGAAGTGGGCGCCAATAAGATTAACGTCATCAAGGCCGTCCGCGAGC
>DAOULO010000054.1:0-25888 GCA_034420195.1 Dehalococcoidales bacterium | reverse complement strand
CTTCGGCGACATTTTGGCGGCCCACCAGGTGGAGGCGGCGGTGCACCTGGCCTTCGTCCTGCGGCCCACCCGCCGGACGAACTGGGCCCGGCAGGTAGATATCCGGGGCACGCAGAATCTGGTGGCGGCCTGCCGCCAGGCCGGCGTGCGGCACATCGTCCACCTGAGCAGCTATACTGTTTACGGCGCCCACCGCGATAACCCGGCGCCGCTCACCGAGGCCGCCCTGCGCCGCCCCGTGCCCGGCCTCCAGTACGCGCAGGACAAAATCGAGGCTGAGTGCATCCTGGAAGACTTCGGCGCGGCCAGCCGGGACGTTACCATCACCGTGCTGCGCAGCTGCCCCGTCATGGGGCCCGGCGCCATCGGCTCGGCGACCACCATTCTCTTCCAGCCGCCGGTGATGCTGGGCGTAACCGGCTACGACCCCCCGATGCAGTTCGTCCATGAGGACGACCTGATAAGCCTCATCGCCCGGCTGCTGGCCCGGCGCCAGGGAGGCGTCTATAACGTCGCCGGGAACGGCGCCCTCAAATACAGCCAGGTCGCCCGGTTGCTGGGGAAAAGGCTGCTCAAGCTGCCCGCCTGGCTGCTGGAGCCGGCCATAAGGTTATCCTGGGCGCTGCATTTGCAGAGCGCCTCTCCGGCCGGTGCCAGCTACATTAAGTACCCGCCGGTGGTCAGCACCGCCCGGCTGGCCGAGGAGTTGGGGTTCAAGTTCCGCTACTCCTCCCGCGAGGCGCTGGCGGCCTTCGTCCGGGCGGTAAATTCCGGCCGCTAGCTCAGCCGGAGACGGCCGGACAATTATCGGGCTCGGGCTCTCTTTTATCTCCCATTATCGCCACTGGCGCTGGGCTTGTTTGGCATAATTTATTCCCTCTGTCCCCCAATACGGCCGTATACGAATTGTTTATATCCCCAGGCGGCAAATTTACGTTTTTGTTACACCAAAAATGGTTACATATAAGGTATTTAGCACTCAGGAAAGATGCCGTAATAAAAATGAATTTTGCCGAATCTTTTCCCATCCTTCTTCTCATGCTGTCCCTGGCCATGGCGCTCATGGTGACGGTGCGGGCCTGGCGTTACCGGGCCCGGCGCGCCGTAAAGACCTTCCTGTGCCTGATGGTGGCCCTGGACTGGTGGCTGCTCTGCGCGGTGCTGGAGAATACCACCACGGGTCTGGTCAATCACGTCTTCTGGATGAACATGAGCTACTTCGGGATTACCGTGCTGCCCGTGTTGTGGCTGCTATTCGCCATGCGTTACACGGACAAGGGAAGATGGTGGCTGCGGCGCGGTTGGCCGCTGCTCTTGGTCATGCCGGCGGTTACCGTGGTAATGGTCTGGACCAACGGCCTGCACCATCTGATGTGGAACGATATCCAGCTGGACGTCAGTGTTTACCCGCCGCTGAAAATGATTACCTTCAATACCTGGTTCTGGATACACGCCCTTTACTCCTACGGGCTGCTGGTTATCGGGGTGTTGTATCTCCTCAATCTCCATTCCCGCACCTCCGGCCTTTACCGCAGACAGGTCAGGATTATGCTGGTGGCGGCCTTCATACCGTGGGTGGCCAACTTTATCTTTATCGCCGGCATCGGCCCCACCTTCGCCGTCGACCCCACGCCGATAGCCTTTGTCGTCACCAGTATCGCCTTCTTCTGGGGCCTCTCCCGCGCCAAGCTGCTCAACATCATGCCGGTGGCCTACGAGACAATCTTCAGGAGCATCAACGACGGCGTCATCGTCATCGACGAGCAGAATCGTATCAAGGAATTTAATCCTGCCGCGGCGCGGATGTTGCCCGTGAAGGAATCCGCCATATTCGGCAAGAAACTCTGCCAGGTAATCCCGGCGCGGGCGTATCTGGCGGAGACCATTGTCGGCAGCAACCGCACCGAGACGGTCATCTCGCTGGGGTCAGGCCGCCGGCCGAATTTTTATAGAATCAGCGTATCCTCCATTTCCGAAGGGCAGAGCGTCAGCGGGCAGCTGGTGCTCTTTCATGACGACACGGAACGCCGCAAGGCCGAGAACGAATCCCGCGAGAAGACCCTGCTCAAGACCGAGCTGAACGAGCGGAAAAAGATGGAGCAACTGCAGCGCGACGAGAACTACGTGCTCACCCTGCTCAGCCAGGGGGCGGAGCTAACCGAGATACTGGACGCCATCGTGCGGCTGGTAGAAGCGCACAACCCCGATATCGTCGGCTCGATATTGCTCTACGATGCGTCCCGGGAAAGGCTCTTTCCCGCCGCAGGCCCCAGCCTGCCCGCCAACTATGTCGCCTTCTTCAAGGGCGGTGTGCCCATTGGCCCTGAGATGGGTGCCTGCGGTACCGCTGCCTTTCGTAAAGAGAGGGTCATCGTCCCGGATATCCGGCAGAGCCCCCTGTTTAAGTCGAGTCGGGCCGCCGTCCGTAAGGCCACCCGGAACAAGCTCATCTCCTGCTGGTCGGAGCCCATCATCAGCTCCAGCGGCGAAATCCTGGGCACCATCGCCAACTACCAGGACAGGGTGGGCGAGCCGAACGCCGATAACCTCAAGGTGCTGGAATGGTCGGCCCGTATCGCCGCCATCGCCATCGAGCGGCGGAAGAGCGAAGAAGCCTTGGCCGACGAAGCGGTGCGGCGGCGCATCCTCATCGAGCAGTCCAGCGACGGCATCGTCGTCCTCGACCAGACCGGCCGCGTCTACGAGGCCAACCAGCGCTTTGCCGATATGCTGGGCTACTCCCTGGAGGAAGCCCGCCAGCTCTGCGTCTGGGACTGGGAGTTCCTCTACCCCCGTGAGCAGGTCGCCGAGATGATTAGCACCGTCGATGAGAACGGCGACCACTTTGAGACACAGCACCGCCGCAAGGACGGCAGCATCTACGATGTTGAAATCAGCACCAACGGCGCCGTGTTCGCCGGGCAGAAGCTCATCTTCTGCGTCTGCCGGGACATTACCGAGCGCAAGCATGCCGAGGCGGCCCTCAAGAAGAGCGAAGAGTTCGGCACCAGCCTCTTGAAAAATGCGCCCAACCCCATGCTGGTAATCAACCCGGATACTTCCATCCAATACGTGAATCCGGCCTTTGAAAAGCTGACCGGTTTTACCGCCGCCAAGGCTATCGGGCAAAAGGCCCCCTATCACTGGTGGCCGGAGGAAGCTAGGGAGGATACCATCGCCATCCAGAAACGCGCCATCACCGGCACCGGGAAGAACGGCTCTAGCATCGAGTCCGTCTTTCAGAAGAAGAACGGCGAGAGGTTCTGGGTTGCCGTTAAGGCGGTCCGGGTGATGAACGAAGGCAAGCTAAGGCACCTGCTCATTAACTGGGTAGATATTACCGAGAGCAAGAAGGCGGAGGCCGCCTTACGTGAGTCGGAGGAGAAATTCTCCAAGGCCTTCCACGGCAGCCCCGAATCTATTTCTATCACCACCCTTAAGGAGGGCAGATTCGTCGAGGTCAACGACGGCTTCCTCCGGGACAAGGGCTACTCCCGCAAAGAGATTATCGGGCGCACCTCCGCCGAGCTGGGTATCTTCACCAACCCCGGCGAGCGGGACACCATCATGGGATTGCTGAAGAAAAAGGGCCGCTTCCGGAACCTGCAGGTCGATTACCGCACCAAATCGGGGGCGATTCGCACCGGGCTTCTTTCCGCCGAGGTTATTAACCTCAATGACGTGCCCTGCGTCATCCTCATGAACAACGATATTACCGAACGCCGCCAGATAGAGGACGCCCTGAGGTACCAGCGGGAGCTGATTGACCAGATTATCGCCACCATTCCCAACGCCGTCCTCGTCATCAATAAAGACACCGAGGTATTACTGGCGAACGACACCTTTTACCGGACTTTTGGCCTGACGAAGGAGGACATCGAAAACAGGCCGATAACCGAGGCCGTCCGGGTCAAGGATTTCCAGGACGCCCTCACCGGCCTGATTAAGACCAAGCAAAAGAGCCTCTCCTTTGAATTCAGGTACCAGTTGCAGGATGTCACGCGCATCTTTGCCGCCGGCATCGTCAAGATGGAAAACCAGCGATACCTGGTCTTCATGAACGATATTACCGAAGAACGCGAGAAACAGGAGCGGCTGTACCTGACCGACCGGCTGGCTTCGGTGGGCGAAATGGCCTCCGGCGTTGCTCACGAGCTAAATAACCCCCTCACCAGCATCATCGGTCTCTCCGGCCTGCTGACGAAGCAGGAGATGCACCCGGAGCAGCGGGAAGACCTCCTGGCCATCCACACCGAGGCCCAGCGCTGCGCGGCCATTGTCAAGAACCTGCTTACCTTCGCCAGGAAGCACGCTCCCAAGCGGGAACCGCTCCAGATTACCAGAATCCTGGATGATGTCCTGCAGCTGCGGGCCTACGAGCAGCGGGGACAGAACATCACCGTTGAGACCGACTTAGCCCCCGACCTCCCGGATGTCCTGGCGGACTATTTCCAGATGCAGCAGGTTTTCCTCAACATCATCCTCAACGCGGAGACGGCCATGGTCGATGCCAATGGCCGCGGCACCCTGAAAATCACCGGCCAGAGGGTCAACGGCCACGTCGATATCGCCTTCGAGGACGACGGCCCGGGTATCTCTAAAGAGAACCTGGGGCTCATCTTCAATCCCTTCTTCACCACCAAGGAAGTGGGCAAGGGCACCGGCCTGGGCCTCAGCATCTCCTACGGCATCGTCGCTTCCCACGGGGGCAAGATATACGCCAAGGGCCCGTCGGATAAAGGGGCCACTTTCGTCATCGAATTACCTGTCCTCGAGAGCTAGTGGAGACCGGTATGGTTAGTACGAAGCAGCTAAAAAAGAGAATACTGGTGGTAGAGGACGAGGCCGTCCTCGGCCGGCTCTGCCAGCGCGTGCTCGGCGTCGATTACGAGGTGGACGTGGTGGGCAACGGGCTGACCGCCCGGGAAATGGCCGCGGCGCAGGACTACGACTTCTGCGTCTCCGATATCCGGCTGCCGGGTCTTACCGGCATGCAGCTCTACGAGCACTGGGAAAAGAACGGCCATCATCTCGCGGAGAAGGTCATTTTTATCACCGGGGATACCCTGAATAACACCGTCCAGGACTTTCTGAAGCGGGCCGGCCGGCCCTATATCATGAAACCCTTCGACCTGAAAGAGCTCAGTGCCGCCGTGCGCCAGGCCCTTTCCCGGGAAGAGCTGGACGAGGAATAAGAGTAATTAGGCTTACCCAGGTTAGTAACATCGCTAAGGGGGAACAGGAAAATGGTTACGGAAGCTAAGCAGCTCTCGGTACTCATCGTCGACGACGAAGAGCTGGTGCGCCGGACGATACGCAAGAGCCTGGCCAGCGAAGGCTTTATCTGCTACGAGGCGGAAAGCGCCGAGAAGGCCATGGAGTGCATGCGGAGTCGGCCGGCCGAGGTGGTGATTCTGGATATCAAGATGCCGGGTAAGACGGGTAAGGAGCTGCTGCCGGAAATCAGTTCCGTCTTCCCCGATACAGCTATCATCATGGCCACGGCCGACGTTGAGCCGACGACCATCGTCGAATGCCTCAAAAACGGCGCCCGCGACTATATCACCAAGCCCTTTACCGCCGAACAGATTACCGAGGGCATCAGGACGGTGCTGGAAAAGCAGAGGATGGAGTACGAGCTCAAGGAGCATCGGGGCCGGCTCGAAGGTAAGGTAGAGGAGCAGACCGCCGAACTCCAGAAGCTCTTTGTCGGCGCTATCGAATCGCTCGTCGTGGCCCTGGAGGCCAAGGACAAGTACACCGCCGGTCATTCCCGCCGGGTCACCGACATGGCCGTCCTCATCGGGCAGGCTATGGGGTTATCCGGGGACGACCTGGAAGACCTGCGCTGGGCGGCCCTGCTCCACGACATCGGCAAAATCGGCATCGACCCGTCCGTCCTCAACAAGCCGGACAAGCTCACCACGGACGAGTACCGCTATATCCTCAACCATACCAATATCGGCTCGGGAATCGTGCGCTCGCTGGTCAACGAGAAGATAGCGGCCATCATCAAACACCACCACGACCGCTACGACGGCGGGACGCCCGACCAGCAGGCCCGCGGCGACGCCATCCCCCTGGGGGCGCGCATCCTGGCCCTGGCCGATACCTACGACGCCATGACCTCCGACCGCCCCTACCGCAGCGCCCTCCCCGCGGCCAAAGCCCTGGAGGAGATTAAACGCTGCCGTGGCTCGCAGTTTGACCCCGAGGTGGTGCAGGCCTTCCTGAAGACCAACATCCCTGCCAAAGCCAAAGCATCGTCTGAGTAGCCGGTTGCCATCTCGGAATCCTTTTCAATATCAGAGAGACGGACGATTAAGTCCGTCTCTCTTTTTGTTGACAGTATTGGATTCCGGTAATAAAATGAAACCTTGAAAAGTAAACATAATATACAAGGCTGGTGAGTTCTATCATAGTCGGGAGATTGGTTATGTACCAAAAAATGATGCTGGGAATATCCGTACTGCTGGTGCTGTTCTTGGCGGCCTGTACGGGCACACCGACGGGTACACCAGGGCCAGCGACGACACCGGGGCCGACGACTACGCCGCCAACCGAGGCCACCTCGCCGGAGTACCCGGAGCAGCCGCCGGGCGAGCCGGACCCGAATCTCACCGTGGATATCTATGACCCCGCCAAGGCCTGCGACGGGACGACCCTGTTGCCCCTCAACTACGACCACGCCAACCGCCGCCTCGTGGAGGTGAACATGCTGGGGGAAATAGTCTGGGAATACCATATACCGGAGCTGGGCTTTGCCGACGTGGAGCTTTTACCCAACGGTAACCTGCTCTATACCGTGGGCGGCCAGGGCATTTACGAGATTGACCGCGACGGCAACAAGGTCTGGTCTTACCCCACGCGCCGGGCCGACCATGACGCCGACCGGCTGCTCAACGGCAATACCCTCTTCGTCTGCGCGCAGGACTACAGCAAGAGCGACGCCCAGGTGACGGAGATAGATGCCAGCGGCCAGATTGTCTGGCAGTGGTACGCCAAGGACCATTTTGACGTGCCTCCCTACGCCGATATCGTCTCCGCCGAGGGCGACTGGACGCATACCAACGCCGTCTCCCGGATGGCCAACGGTAACACGCTTATCAGCCTGAGGAATTTCGACCTGCTGGCCGAGGTCGACGCGCAGGGCGCGGTGGTCAGGGTTATCGGGGAGGGTGTCGTCATCGAGCCGCACGACCCGGAGATTCTCCCCAACGGCAATATCCTGGTCGCCTCACACGATAAACCGGAGGAGTGCGCCAAGGAAATCGACCCGGCCACCGATGAGGTTGTCTGGCAGTCTCCGGGATTCGGGCCGCCGTCCTACCCTGTCAGGGACGCCAACCTGCTGCCCAACGGCAATATCCTGATTACGGCCTCCAACAAAGTCGTCGAGGTAACCCCCGAGGGCGAGATTGTCTGGCGGTTGCTGCTGGTGAGTGAGACCCATTACGGCCCCTCCGGGTTCTACAAGGCAGAAAGAATTCCCCGGGGGCCCGCTTGACAAGGAGTCAATCTTCCAGTGTTTTGATGCCGCTATGGCGCGGGGAAGAAGTAAGGAAAACTCCAGGGGGGGAAGGGCCAATAATCGGTGCCGAAGGTGCCCGGGTGGAAATACGGCGTCCAGGGCGGGAAGATATAGCCGGGCCATCTGGTTTCCAGCGTCCTTTCCGTCAGCCAGTCGGGCAGGATATGGAGGTCTAAAGCCCACTGGGCATAAAGCAGGGCCCCAAAAACTACCAGTACCGCCATGACCGGTATGAGCGCTTTGAGCGGGAATCTATCCATTACCAGAGCACAGATAATGACGACCGGAAAGAGCCCCGGCAGTAAAAAGCGGTTCAGGAGAACAAATCCCCCGCCCATCTTGAGTCCCGCCGTCCATTCGTAGCCCAGATAGAGGCAGAAAACAGCCACAAACCAGCCGATAAGGACTAATAAGATATCCCAGGGTAACTCCGACCGCAGGCTCGACCACTTGCCTTCCGGCTGACCCCGCTTCAAGAAAGCGGCGAATTTATGATACAGCACCAGTAAGAAGCCGGGGATGCCGATAATCAGCAGCGGGAAGCCAATAAACAGGTTCCGGGCAAAACCTTCCAGGTTGTAGCGGACTATCTGGAGCGGGATGGACTCCCCGGCCGCATCCACCTGCCCGATATACTGGAAGGCGAATTTGGTGGGGTAGGGGGAAATGGCGTAACCATAGTTCAGCGGAGAGCCAAAGACGTAATAGTTGTAGAGCAGAATCGCCAGCATGGGCAGCCCGATGCCCAGCGCCAGCGGGATGATTTCCGGGACAATCCCGGTTTTTTCGCCTTTTCGCCAGGCGATAAACCTCATTACCACCAGATGCAGAGCCAGGATGACGGCGATGGGCAGGTTGGTATAGCGCGCAATCACCGACCAGCCGGTGAAAAAGAAGGCCAGAAACAGCAGGATGCCGCCTTTCACCGGGGTGAGCCGGGCCCTTTCCAGGTGATAGTAGATATACAGGCCGCCCCCGATGACCAGCATCGCCAGGGAAGCATAGGTATCCATGTAGGCCCGGTTGAGCATTACTAGGCCGATGGGTGTGAAAAGCACCAGCAGGGAGCCAACCATGGCCGCCCTCTCGCCCCGCAGGCGCTTGAGCAAGATAAAGGTCACGATTACCATGCCCAGCGTCAGCAGCACGTTGCCCCAGCGCGGGATGCCCATTTTTTCAAAAGGAACCAGGTAAAAGACGTAGCCCGGCGCTTTCTCCAGCGCCCATTTGTTGTATTCCAGCGGCAAATACTGCAGCAGCGTGCCGCCCTGCCGGACGGTCTCCAGGGCCTGTTCGGCCTGCTCCTGATTGGTTACCGTGAAATGGCCTTCGGAGAAGTTCCTGGTGCCGTGATAATAGGCCCAGTCATCGGGGTCGGGCATCTGGAGCGGCGTGGCCAGTATCAAGACCACAGCGATGATAAAGCCTGCCGCGACGATGGCCCGGTTGAGGGTGATGTGTTGTCTTAAACGAAGCTTATCGGCTAGCGCAATAACTCTCATCCTGGTAGATGCATGCTTCGGCTTCTTCGCGATGGCAAACTCTATGGTACCCTATATCCTGATGGGACGAAACAGAGTAAGAGCATTGCTGGCGCAGTAGGAATAGCGCCCGATGCCGCTGCTATTACTATGGTGAAGTCCCACCGTCCCTCAAGACATAGTCGATTTTAACGTATACATGCTGTTCCGGCTCTTCGGCATCGTTGGACTTTATGGTATACTGGAACAGGTGCAGTCCTGACATCTGATTGCCCATGACGTAGTCTTTGATGGCCAGGCTGCTCTCCTCACCGGGTTGTAGTGTCGTAGAACCTACGACAGGTTTCGGCGGTCAGCAGCCTTCCAGGGACTCTTTTTCTATCGGGGCCAGTTCGAGCGGGGCGTCCCCCACATTCCGGAAGTGGAACTCGGCGCTTACGGCCTGCTCCGGGGTAGCCGTCCCCAGGTCGATAAATACCTGGTCAAAATGGAGCCGCGGCCCCCCGGTGAACTCGGGCACCGCTGACGTGGTGTCCGGCCCGGTATTTTCCGCCGGCGAACAGGACAGCAGGAGGGAGCTGCCGGCCAGAAGTAAGAGGGCCATTAAGAAAAAACGCCCGCTCCGGGCTTTGATTATCTTCATATTAAGTCTCACCGTACCTCGCTTCTTATTCGGTAACTATATTTGGTCACCTAATTTAATCATAGATGCTGCAATCGTAAAGGTCAAGGTGCGTAGCTAAGTACCGGGTTATCCTGGAACGAAATTCTAAGCACCCTTTAGCTGTGGTATTATGAAATTAGATGAATCAAGGCGTGCCTTATGAAGCATGCGTGGAGATGTCACGGTTTTGTAATCTTTCCGCGGGATGTTTTATGACTTTTACATTGCTTGACTGTTATTATGAAGTAAATACACTTGGTAATGTTGTCTGAATTTGGCGTCCTTAAAAATGATGGTGTTGCAACATGAGTAATAGAGATAAGAAGACGGAAAAAGCGATATTACCCCTCCGGGGGATGACTTGCGCCTCCTGCGCGGCCACGATTGAGAAAGCCCTGTCCGGACTTCCCGGCGTGCTCCAGGCCAACGTCAACCTGGCCAGCGAGAAGGCCTCGGTTGCCTACCATGCGGACAAGGTTGATATCGGTACTCTGGTAAAAACTGTCGCTGATACAGGTTATAGCGTGCCTCTGGAGAAAGTGACTTTCGGCGTGGGTGGTATGACCTGCGCGTCGTGCGTGTCCCACGTGGAGAAGGCCTTGCGGGAGGTTAAAGGGGTGGTCAGCGCCTCCGTTAACCTGGCCACGGAGAAGGCCACCGTGGAATATATCCCCGGCGAGGTTACCGCCGCCGATTTCAGAAAGGCCGTGGCAGGCGCCGGTTATCAATACCTCGGTGAGGGTAAGGCCGGGCCCGGCAAAGTCACCGATACCGTCGCGGAGAGCAACCGCCGCGAGATAAGGACCCTCCGCAATAAACTCATCTTGGCCGGGGTCATTGGCGCTTATATGCTTCTCGTCGCCCTGTCGGAATTCACGGGCAACTGGTTACCTTCCGCCTTCAGCAACCGTTACCTCCTCTGGGCGCTGGCGACGCCGGTGCAGTTCTGGGCCGGCTGGCAGTTCTACCGCGGTGCCTGGGGTGCCCTGAAACACAAGACGACCAACATGAATACCCTCATCGCCGTGGGCACCTCGGCGGCCTATCTCTACAGCGTGGCCGCCATCATCTTCCCCGGCTTCTTTGCCGCGGGCGGCCGCGGCGCCAATGTCTATTTCGATACCGCCAGCATCATCATCGCGCTTATCCTGACGGGACGCCTGCTGGAGGCCAGGGCGAAGGGGCGGACATCGGACGCCATTAAGAAGCTCATCGGGATACAGGCCAAGACGGCCCGGGTGGTCCGCGAGGGGCAGGAACGGGATGTTCCGGTGGAAGACGTGGTCGTTGGCGACGTTATCATCGTCCGGCCGGGGGAAAAGGTGCCGGTGGACGGCATCATCCGGGAAGGACATTCCAGCCTGGATGAGTCCATGGTCACCGGCGAGAGCCTGCCGGTAGAGAGAGGCAAAGGTGACCCGGTCATTGGCGCCACCATCAACAAGACGGGCAGTTTCCGTTTCGAGGCGACCAAGGTCGGCAAGGACACGGTGCTGGCCCAGATTATCAAGCTGGTAGAAGAGGCCCAGGGGAGCAAAGCCCCTATCCAGCGGCTCGCCGATATCATTTCGTCCTATTTCGTCCCGGCGGTTATCGGGGTAGCCGCCATTACGTTTCTCATCTGGCTGTTCGTGGGGCCGGCCCCGGCCCTGACCTACGCCCTGCTCAACTTCGTCGCCGTATTGATTATCGCCTGTCCCTGTGCCCTGGGCCTGGCCACACCGACGGCTATCATGGTGGGCACCGGCAAAGGGGCGGAGAACGGCGTCCTTATCCGCAGCGGCGAGGCCCTGGAAACGGCCCACAAGATACAGGCCATTATCCTCGACAAGACCGGCACCCTGACCCAGGGGCGGCCGGTAGTCACGGATATCTTGACGCGGGGCGGATACGATGAAAACGAGCTGCTCCGGGTGGCGGCCTCGGCGGAGCACGGCTCGGAGCATCCCCTGGGTGAGGCCATCGTCAATGCCGCCCGCGAGAGAGACCTTACCCTTAAGGATGCCGCCGAATTCAATGCCATACCGGGACAAGGCATCGAGGCAAAAATAGACGGCCAGGCGGTACTGCTGGGCAACCTGAAGATGATGCGGGACCGCAAGTTTAACCTTAATGGCCTGGAAGAGAAGGCCGGTCGGCTTTCGCGCGAGGGTAAAACGCCGATGTTCCTGGCGGTTGACGGCAACAGCGTGGGGATAATCGCGGTAGCCGATACCCTCAAGCCGGATTCCCGGGCCGCCGTGAAAGAACTGCATCGCCTCGGCCTGGAAGTGGTCATGCTCACCGGCGATAACCAGCGCACCGCCGAGGCCATCGCCAGAGAGGTGGGGATTGACCGGGTGCTGGCCGAGGTCCTGCCCGAGAACAAGGCCGGTGAGGTCAAAAGGCTCCAGGGCGAAGGCAAGGTCGTGGCCATGGTTGGCGACGGCATTAACGATGCCCCGGCGCTGGCCCAGGCTGACGTCGGCATCGCCATCGGCACGGGGACGGACATCGCCATCGAAGCCGCCGATGTTACCCTGATGAGCGGCGACCTGAGCGGCGTGGTGACGGCCATTGCCCTCAGCAAGCGTACGCTGAGGACCATCAAGCAAAATCTCTTCTGGGCGTTCGCCTACAACGTGGCGCTGATACCGGTGGCCGCCGGCGTGCTCTACTTCGTCTTCGGCCAGAGCGGGACGCCGCCGGCACTGCGTTTCTTCTTCGGGGACTACGGCTTCCTGAACCCGATTTTGGCCGCCCTGGCTATGGCGACCAGTTCGGTAACAGTGGTCACCAACTCCCTGCGTCTCCGGGGCTTCCGGCCGCCGCGACTGGCTTCAAGATAGGTCAATCAGTTAACTAATCTGGTTTGAATCCTGCCAGCCCTGTCCGGTTGCCGAAAATTTAAATAATTTATACAATATCCACGTTATGAAAAGACCAGCACACTTCGTAAAAGAAGTCGAAGCGGAGATTGGTGAGGAAGTCCAGCGATTAACCCAGAACAAAACGAGTATCATATCCGGCCTGGTTGGCAACGTCATGGAGTGGTACGACTTCGCCCTGTACGGCTACATGGTGCCAATCATCTCGCAGCTGTTCTTTCCCAATCAGAATAAGCTGACTTCCATAATATCGACCTTTGCCGTATTTGCGGCCGGCTTTATCATGAGGCCCATCGGCGGTCTCATCCTGGGGCGAATCGGCGATATCAAGGGAAGAAAAACAACCCTCTATATTTCCATGATACTCATGGCGGTCTGTACCACCCTGATGGGTGTCCTGCCTACTTATCAAAGCGTCGGATTGGCGGCCCCCGTCCTCCTGATAATCCTTAGACTGGTGCAGGGGCTATCGGTCGGCGGCGAGTTCAGCACCTCGGTAACCTATATGGTCGAAGAAGCCCCCAAAAACAGCCGCGGCATCTTCGGGAGCCTGGCCAACATCGGGAGTATGACCGGTATGGTGCTGGGGGCGGCGGTGGCGGCCGGGGTGAGCACCTTTATCCCCAAAGAAGCACTATCAAGCTGGGGTTGGCGCCTGCCGTTTTTCCTGGCAGCGATTTTGGGGGCAATCGGGATGTATTACACCGTGAAAATGCCAAAATCCCACCTTTTCGTTCGGGAAAAGAGGCATAAGGAGGTTGCCAGCGTCAGGGAGGTCTTTACGCTGGGACGGCGGGAGCTAATACAGGCCACACTATTCTGTCTCGGCTATACGGTGCTGTTTTATCTACCGCTGGTCTACATGCCGACCTATGTTCACAGTATCGCCGGGATGGATGAGAATAAGGCTCTTCAGATTACGACAGTAGCCACTATTATACTAGTCTTTCTTATCCCGATGATGGCCATGCTTTCCGACCGGTTTATACGGAGGCGGTCTATTCTGATTGTCGCTTTTTCCATCGCCTTAGTGTGCGCCGTACCCATGTTTATCCTGGTAGTAAAAAGCTATATCCTCCTTTTCTCGGTACTGGTCCTGTTCGGTGTTATCATCGCGGTACCTCTGGGAGTGGCCCCGGCAACCATGGTGGAATGGTTTCCGACTAAATATCGGTTGACCAGTTATTCCGTTATCTACAACATTGGGGTTGGAATTTTTGGAGGTTCCACTCCAATGATTTGCACCTGGCTTATCAAGATAAGCGGTAATAACCTGGCACCAGCCTATTATCTCAGTGCGTTTATTATCATTTCCCTGGTGGGTTTGTGGTTGATGAAAGACAGGAGCCGCGAGGCGTTAAGGTGACGGGTTGTGAGGGTTTCGGACGTGCTAGTAGCGGGAGTAGAGATATAGGCCGTGCAGGTCTCGAACCTGCGACACCCTGATTAAAAGTCAGGTGCTCTACCAACTGAGCTAACGGCCCGTGTGAAAACCCCGCCGGGGTTCCAGACCTTCATTCTAACAAATCAGTCCCCCCGGCGCAACCTGGTCGCTGGCTTTGTGGAGAGGCCGCCCGGTAGGCTATAATAACATCCACAACTACCGGTGCCAAAGGGTAGAAATTATGGCAGATAAATCCGCGTCCAACGAAGCTTATATGAAGCGTGCCCTGCAACTGGCTCGCCGCGGGCTGGGCAAGGTCAGCCCTAACCCCATGGTGGGGGCGGTCATTGTTAAGGGCGGGCGCATTGTCGGAGAGGACTACCACCGGCGCTACGGCGGCCCGCACGCCGAGGTCAACGCTATCGCGGCCGCATCGGGAGATACATCCGGGGCGACCATGTACGTCACGCTGGAGCCCTGCTGCCACTATGGCAAGACGCCCCCCTGCGTCGAGGCCGTGATTAAGGCCGGTATCAAGCGGGTCGTCATCGGCACGCTCGACCCCTTCCCCCGGATGCGTGGCAAGAGCCTGGAGATACTGCGCCAGGCGGGTATCGAAACCAGCGCGGGCGTGCTCGAAAAGGAGTGCCTGGCCCTCAACGAGGTCTATTTCAGGTACATCAACACCGGCCGGCCTTTCGTCACCGTCAAGTTCGCCCAGACGCTCGACGGGCGGATTGCCACCGCCGCCGGAGGCTCGCGCTGGATAAGCTCGCCGCCGTCGCGGCAGCTGGCCCACCGTCTACGCGCCCGCCACGACGCCATCCTGGTGGGGGTGGCCACGGTGCTGGCCGACGACCCGGAGCTGACCACCCGGCTGGTACGCGGGCGCAACCCCGTCCGCGTCGTGCTGGATTCTAAGCTCCGCCTGCCGCTGACGGCCAAGCTGCTGGCCGGGCAGGACAAGGCGCGGACGCTCGTCGCCACCACCCCGGCCGCCGACCCGGTCAAGCTGGCGGCGCTCGAGGAGATGGGTGTCGAAGTGTTAAAGGTGCCGGCGGACGCACAGGGCCGTGTAGATTTAGAGAAACTCCTGCCACTGCTGGCGCAGCGGCAGATATCCTCGGTGCTGGTGGAGGGCGGCGCAGAGGTAATCACCGCCTTCCTCAGGGCGGGCCTGGCCGACAGGCTGGTGGTCTTCATCGCGCCGCGGATTATGGGCCGGGGCATCGAGGCGGTGGGGGAGCTGGATATTGCCGAGGTGGCCAGGGCCATCAAGATTACTTACGAGAGGGTCTACCGGAGCGGGGAAGATATTGTGGTAGAGGGGAAGGTGGGGTGAATTATTAATCCTCTAGAGAGGAGAGAAGCTATTTCCTTGTTAACCTTCCATCTTATTAAAGGCTATAGCATGGCTCATTAACATACTGGCAAACTTAGAGAAGCTTAATTCCTCAGACGGCTCGGTATATTCACCCTCTAGACCACCAGCCTTACTTGACATTATTAAACAGGCTGCATCATAGAGTCTTTCTCTGACTAATCTCTCGCAAAATATCTCATAGCGTCTCGCGTATGAAGCAACACTTAACTCCGGTAATACGTTAAAAAACGATGCTTTCGCCTTTACAGGCTCTGTTGATCTTTGATGTTCTTCTAGTAGAATAATATATCCTAACCATGGCTTTTGAGAAGGCTTGAATGTTCCTTCCCGATAAGCAGTCCAGAGGTCGTACGCACTACCAAGCGCCTCCTCAACTCTATTATTGAAATTATTCCCGAAAGAAGGCCCAATGTGTGATTTTATTTCTATTGTAGCAACAAGGTTGTTTTTGGAAACGACTAATAAATCCCACTTCTTAGTGGGACGGAAGTAGCCGGGTAAAACTATTTCTTTGGTGTGTATAATAGCGTTTGGTAATCCCGATTCTGTTAAAAGCTCTCTTATTAGGTTAATGAATCCATCACATTGTGCTCCTCCTGTGACTGAAGTGCGTCCTCCGTAATCACGTTTACCGGATATAGTGCCCTGTTTCTGCCCCTGTTCTTCGCGAGTAACCCAAAATTGCTGAACAGCTTTACTTATTTGAGTCTCTAGCTTACTCAATCTTCCCTCTCAATTTCTACAGTTATATTCCTAAACATATCCGCCTTTTCTTTAAGCTGTTTCAGAGCAATATCAAAAAAATGGGAATCAACTTCTATACCCATACTATTTCGCCCCCATTTTGAAGCAGCCAGGTTAGTGCTGCCTATACCCATAAAAGGATCTAACACCAAGTCACCGACAAAGCTGAACATGCGTATTAGTCTCTCTGCTAATTGCACCGGAAAGGGCGCAGGATGCAGTTTAGTGGAAGCTCCCCTGATATCTGTCCAAATCTGCTTAAACCACTTCTTATGATTGCTTTCTGATATTATGCTTAATATCCGATTTGCAGGGGCAACTTTCCTATATGCACCTGGCTTTCGTGCCATTACAATGAACTCTATGTCATTTTTTATAATACCACCTGGTTCGTAAGGCTTCCCTAAAAATTTTGTGTTTCCAGCAGCTTCATATTTGGCATTAGTTATCTTGTACCAAATAATAGGTGCTAAATTGGAAAAACCTATTTTTGTCAGATGTTCTTGAATTGAGGAATGTAATGGAATGACTTTATGATTTCCATTATTTGATTTCCGGGAGAGGCAAATATCTCCGACAACGCAGATGAGTCTTCCTCCAGGTATCAAAGCTTTGTAGCAACTTCGCCAGACCTTATCTAATGCTTTGATAAAAATCTGATAATCAGATATTAGCCCTAGCTGCCCTTTAACTTCTGGGTATTTTTTTAAATTCCAGTAAGGCGGTGAAGTTACGACTAAATGAATGCTTTCTGGCTTGAGCTTGATATCGCGCGCATCATATCTATACAGTTTATGCTCTGTAGGAATCTGACTTATAGCACGCTCGATTTCGTCGACAGATTTACCTTCTTTCGCAATTCGAGGTAACAAATCTTGCGTGACCTCAATATTCTTTAGAGCTTCTGGGAGATAACTATTTAACTCGGGTGAGTAAACCATATCCGACTTCTCGAAATAGTGTTACTGAGATTATACATCAAAACTCTATATACCACACCCCATACCCCCAAAATTGACAAACTGCCTCCTGAAAATTGATAATAACCCTAGCAAAAGGAGGCAGTGCGTGTTGCTGGAAGGCAAAACGGCCATCGTTACCGGGGCGGCCATGGGCATCGGGCGGGGCATCGCCGCGCGGTTCGCCGCCGAGGGGGCCGCCGTCGTCCTGGCGGATATTGCCAAAGACGAGGGGGAAAAGGCCGCCGCCGAAATTAAAAAAAAGGGTGCGCGGGCCGTTTTCGTCCCCTGCGACGTTACCAAGAATGCCCAGGTGCAGGCGATGGTGCGCCGCGCCCTCGACGAGTTCGGCAAGATAGACATCCTCGTCAACAGCGCCGGTGGCGTGCCGGGGCTGGGGGGTAACTCCATCGACGACGTCTCCGAGGCCGACTGGGACCGGATTTTAGACCTCAACCTCAAGAGCCAGTTCCTCTGTTGCAAGGCGGTGATACCCAATATGAGGCCGCGCAAGTACGGCAAGATTGTCAACATCTCCTCCATCGGGGCCATCCACCCGCCGGACTCGCTGGTGCACTACCACGCCGCCAAGGCCGGGGTGCTGGGGCTCACCGTCAACCTGGCCCTGGAGCTGGCCCGCGACAATATCACCGTCAACGCCATCCTGCCGGGGCCGATACGCACCCCCTTCTGGCAGCCGGTCACTAAAGGGGTGGAGGACGTCGAGGCCTATTTCGCCGAGGTCGCCCGTAAAGAGGTGCCCATGCAGCGCGTCGGCACGCCGGAGGACATCGCCGGGGCGGCCCTGTTCCTGGCCTCCGATTTGTCATCGTACATGACCGGCGACTCGCTCTACGTCGGCGGGGGCCTGCCGCTGCCCGTCCGTCCCTAGCGCGGCGGCGCGACAATCATTCCAGGGAGGCAAGCATGCCCGGTGGCTACATGGGAAAGCTGTTAGCGGTGGACCTATCGCGCCGCGAGCTTACCGACGAACCCCTCGACGAGGATTTAGCGCGGCGCTTCCTCGGCGGCTACGGGCTGGCCGCCCGGCTCTGCTTCAGCCGCCAGCCGGCCGGGGCCGACCCCTTCGGCCCGGATAACCTCATCGGCTTTTTCACCGGCCCCTTTACCGGCACCCCGGCCGTCTCCGGGACGCGCTTCACCGTGGCGGGCAAGTCGCCGCTGACGGGCACCTGGGGCGACGCCAACTCCGGCGGCACTCTGGGGGCCTTTTTGAAATTCGCCGGCTACGACGCCGTGCTCTTCCGGGGCATCGCCGAAAGGCCGGTCTATTTATTTATCGATAACGGCCAGGCCGAGCTGCGCGACGCTGCCCACCTCTGGGGTAAGGACACTTACGAGACCGAGGACATCCTCAGGGGCGAGCTGGGCGAGGACATCGCCGTGGCCTGCATCGGCCCGGCGGGGGAGAAACTCTCCCGCATCGCCGCCGTCATCCACCACAAGGGCAGCGCCGCGGCGCGCTCCGGGCTGGCGGCCGTTCTCGGTGCGAAAAAACTCAAGGCCGTGGCCGTCAAAGGCAATCTCAAGGTCCCCCTGGCCGACGAGAAAAAAGTCCGCGAGCTGCGCAAGATGTGCCTCTCCCAGCTGGGTGGGCACATCAATGTCATGCGTAAGCTGGGCACCACCTTCACCACCGTCCCCTCCATCGAGTCCGGCGACTCGCCGGTGAAGAACTGGGGCGGTCTGGCGGTAAGGGACTTCCCCGACGCCACGCCCCTAAGCGGCGAAAACATTGATACCCGCAGGCTGGGGCGCGTCGCCTGCTACCAGTGCCCGGTGGGCTGTGAGGCCACCCTCAAGGCGGGTAAGGGCGAGTACCGCTACGAAGCGGGCACCTACCGCCCCGAGTACGAGACCATCGTTATGCTGGGGAGTAACTGCCTCAACGATAACGTCGAGTCCATCATCAAGGCCAACGACATGTGTAATCGTTACGGCGTCGATACTATCTCCGCCGGGGCCGTCATGGCCTTCGTCATGGAGTGCTACGAGAAAGGCCTCATCACCAAGCAAGATACCGACGGCCTGGAGATGACCTGGGGCAACCACCGCGCCCTGGTGGCCATGCTGGGCAAGCTGGCCCGGCGTGAGGGCTTCGGCGACGTCATCGCCGACGGCGTGCGCATGGCCGCCCAAAAAATAGGCCCCGCCGCCGAGGAATACGCCATCCACGTGCACGGCCAGGAGGTGCCCGGCCACAACCCCATGGCCTCCTTCGCCATGGGCACCACCTACCTCACCAACGCCACCCCGGCCCGCCACACGCAGGGCTCCGAAGAGCACCACCAGGAAGGCTTTATTCCCCCCTACGACAAGGGCTCCTGCCGGGGGCGGGGCCAGGCCCACGCCAAGGGCGCCAAGTTCCAGCACGCCCTGATGTGCACCGGGATGTGCCTCTTCGTCAACATGGCCATACCCAAAGCTGAAAACATCGCCGATTTTATGCAGGCCGTCACCGGCTGGGACGTCACCACCGAGGAGCTTATCGAGACCGGCGAGCGCATCGAGAACATGCGCTGGGCCTTCAACATCCGCGAGGGCATCAACCAGCGCCATTTCACCATCTCCGACCGGCTCCTGGGCAGGCCGCCCCACCAGGAGGGTCCCCTGGCCGGGGTCACCGTGGACGACAAAGCCCTGGTCAACGAGTATCTCACCGAGATGAAGTGGGACTTCAAGCTGGCCGGGCCCAGCGGCCGGAGGCTGCGGGAGCTCGGCCTGGAGGACGTGGCCGAGGCGCTGGGACTGTAGCCCGCGCTGAGCATAATAGATTGAGGAGGATACCCTGATATGAAGAACCTGGAGGGTAAAGTCGCCCTGGTCACCGGGGCCGCCAGCAAGCGGGGGATGGGTCATGCCATCGCCCTCCGGCTGGCCGGTGAAGGCGCCGACGTGGCCGTGACCGATAAGTTCGCCGCGCCCCAGAGCCTCTTTCCCGGCGACACGGGCTGGGGTGGTCTCGACGAGGAGGTCACCGAAATTAATAAAATGGGGTGTAAAGCCCTGGCTATGGTGGCCGATATCGCCGACGGTAAAGAGGTCGATAAGCTCGTGGCCGCGACGATTAAGGCGCTCGGCAAGATAGATATCCTGGTGCACTGCGCCGCCATCCGCGGCCCGGTGGGTCTGCCCACCGTGGAGCTAAGCGAGGCGGAATGGCGCCTCATCCTGGACGTAAACACCACCGGGGCCTTCCTCATCTCCAGGGCGGTGGCCAAACACATGATTGCCCGCGGCCAGGGCGGCCGGATACTGCACATCGCCTCGATGGCGGGCACGCACGGCGTCAACGGCTCGGTGGCCTACTGCGTCTCCAAGTACGGCGTCATCGGCCTGGTGAAGACGCTGGCCCTGGAGCTGGGGCCGTATCAAATCAACGTTAATGCCATCAACCCCGGCGCCATCATCACCAACCTGCGCGACGAGACCTTCCGCAAGCGGAGCCAGGAGCAGGGCGTCTCCTGGGAGGAGGCCCAGCAGGCCGACTACGCCATGATGGGTAAGCAGATACCGCTGGGGCGGCTGGGCAAGGTGGAGGAGGTGGCCGACCTGGCCTATTTCCTCGTCTCCGACCTGTCCGTCTACATCACCGGCGAGACGGTCGGCATCGGCGGCGGGATTATCTAGCCTTATCATTACGGTCTGATGTCATGGATGCAATCTTAGAGTTTATCAAAGCCTACAGCCAGCTTAAGTACGAAGACCTCCCCGCCCCGGCCATCGCCGTGGCCAAGCAGGAGGTGCTCGATAGCCTGGCCGCCGCCCTGGGTGGTTCGGGGGAGGCGGGCATCGGGGAGCTGGTGGCGGTGGTCAAAGAGTGGGGCGGCCGCGAACAGGCCACCGTCATCGCTTACGATTTCAAGTGCCCGGCGCCCTTTGCCGCCCAGGTCAACGCCAGCATGACCCACGCCCTGGACTACGACGACGGTCACCAGGTGGCGCAGGTGCATATCGGCTGCGTGGCCGTCACTACCTGCCTGGCCACCGCCGAGCGGATGGGGGGCCGGAGCGGGCGCGACCTCATTGCGGCGCTGGCCATCGGCGCCGATTTCCTGGCCCGGCTGGGGCTGGCCAGCTACCCCGGCGGCAGCCTCATCAAGAGCGGCTGGCACCCCACCCCTCTCTTCGGCCACCTGGGGGCCGCCCTCATGGCAGGGCGCCTCATCGGCCTGGATGAAGCTCGGATGGTCAACGCCCTGGGCATCGCCTACCACCAGTGCGCCGGTAACTCCCAGTGCGTCAACGACGGCGCCCTCACCAAGCGGATGGGGCCGGGGCTGGCGGCGCGGAGCAGCATCACCGCCGCCCTCATGGCCGAGCGGGGCATTACCGGGGCGCACAACGTCCTCGAAGGCGAGTACGGCCTCTTCCGCCAGTACCTGGGCGGCGACTACGACCGCGATAGGCTGCTGGCTGGTCTGGGTAAGACCTTCGAGGGGGTCAATATCGGCTTCAAGCCCTACCCCTGCTGCGGCTTCGCCCACGCCTTCATCGACGCCGCCCTGGCCTTAAGGTCTAAGTATAATATCGAGGCCGGGCGAATCAAGAACATCACCGCCTACTGCGGCGATACGTCTTACGAGATATCCCAGCCCCCCGAGGTGAAAAGTAAGCCCCGCAACCCCGTGGACGCCCAGTTCAGCCTGCCCTGGACGATAGCCACGGCCCTGGTCAGGGGTAAGGTCGGGCCGGAGGACTTTACCCCGGAGGCCATCCGCGATAAGGCGGTCCTGAGCGTGGCCGCCAGGGTTCACGCCGTCCCCGAGCCCGCCTTCAACCGTCACGGCGTCGGGCCGGGCAAACTAAGGATAGAAATGGCCGACGGCGCCGTCCGTACCGAAGAAGTCGAGCACTGCCTGGGCAGCGTCGAGAGGCCGATGAGCTTCAGCGACTGCGCCGGCAAGTTCCGCCAGGGGGCCGCCGCCTCGATTAAACCACTGGCGGAGGCGACCGTTGAAGGAGTCATCGCCATGATAGAAAGTCTGGAAACGCTCGATGACGCTACCGAAATCATCCGGCGGCTGGGATAGCGTATTACTCAGAGGAGGGCAGCGCCATGGCCGGGAATAGGTACGATAAATACTTCCTCAAGTACGACCCCCCGCCGGGGCCGCCGTTCATCATGGGGCCGATTATACAGCGCATGGATGAGCGTAACATCGCCGGGAGCAATTTCTACTTCATCCACTGGGTGCTCCCGCACCAGACCCCCCGCATGAAGATTGGCCACCCGCCTCACATCCACAGCGAGGCCGAGTTATTAATCCACATCGGCACCAACCCCGACGACCCGGACGACCTGGGGGCGGAGGTGGAGCTCTACGTGGGGCCGGAGCTGGAGCGGCACGTCATCACCACGACCACGGTGGTCTTCCTGCCGCCCAATTTTATCCACGGTCCCTGGAATCCTATCAAGACGGAACGCCCCTGGATATTCATTGAAATTAACCAGGGCCGCCGCCATACCGAGAAGTTCTACCCGCAGCTGCTCTCGCCGGAGGCCCGGGCCGCCTCGGACTGGTCTTTCTGGCGGGACGAGGGCATGAGCGAGGGCTATTCTAACATGGCCGCCAGGCCTAAGCCCGCCCCTTGAGGTATTCCAGGGCGTGCCTTCCCGCCAGCCGCCCGGAGTTGATGGCCCAGCCCAGCGTGGCGCCGGAGGCGGGCAGGAAGCAGTAGCTATCGCCGTAGAGGCCGCCGGCGTCGGTGCCGACGGCGTAAAGCCCTGGGATGACCCGTTCCTGACTATCCAGCACCTCGGTGCGGTGGTTGATTTTAATCCCCCCCAGCGTCCCCATAAAGACTGTATAGGCCTTCATGGCGTAGTAGCGGGGCTCTCTGACGGACTGGAGGTATTTCGGGTCTTTGGCGAAGACGGCGTCGTGGCCGCGGTCGCAAGCGCGGTTGTAACCCTCGACTGTCTTCGTCAGCACGTCCGTATCCATACCAATCTTGCCCGCCAGCGCTTTAATCGAGTCGGCCACGGCGATATCCGGGTTTTGCTTTTCCAGCGCTACCTTTAGCTCAGCGTCGAAGCGGGTCAGTCGCGTCCCCGACAGGTTCTTCAGCCCCACGTTGCGGTCAATACCGCGCTCGATTAAATCCCGGCGGGTGGCGTCATCGAAGATGGTGTAGCTGTAGCCCTCCCGCAGGCGCGCCACGGCGTTGCCCACGTAGGTATCGTTGAAGGCGATGGCCTCGTCGCAGAAGCGCTCGCCCTGCGGGTCGACCCACAGCAAGGGCTGGTGGCAGGCGCACTCCAGATTCCCCATCATGCGCACCCCCGTCCCCAGCGGGCCGAGGCGGAAGAAGTGCAGCACCCCCAGTCCCTCGGCGGCGGCGCCCGCCTCCCAAGCCATGCGGATGCCGTCGCCGGTCTTCTCGTAGTTGCGCAGCGGCAGCAGGTTGACGCCCAGGTCGAGGCCGGAGTACTTCTTAATCCATTCGGCGTTGTTGGCGTAGCCGCCGGAGGCGATGACGACCGCCCCGGCGTTCAGGCGTATCTCTTTCCCCCCGCTCTCGGCAATAACGCCGTTGACGCGCCCGCCTTTACTGACGACGCCCTTTACCGGCGTTTCCAGCCGGAGCTCGCCGCCCTTCTCCTTAAGGCGCCGCACCAGCGTCTTGACCATGGGGGAGCCACCGGCCCCCGGCGGGCCTTTCAAGATGTGCAGCGTGCGCGGGCCGTTGGGAAAGTTGGTGATGACCCCGGCGAACTCGATGCCCTGCCCCTGGAGCCACTCAATCGTGGCCGCCGATTCGTCAACGAAGGCCCGCACCAGGCGCGGGTTGGCGCGCCAGTGGCTGTAGTCCATGATGTCCTTGAAGAGGGTATCGCGGCTGAGGTTCATGTAGGCGCGCCGCTGCATCTCGCTCCCGGCGGCGAACATCCCCTCGGCGAAGCTGGAGCAGCCGCCGGGGTGGCGCATCTTCTCCAGGACGACCACGCTGGCGCCGCCCTCGGCCGCGGTGAGGGCCGCCGTCAGGCCCGAGGCCCCGGCCCCGATGACGACGACATCGTAGGAATCGCTCTTGGTGCTGGCTGGCTTCATTTTTCTCCTCCCTGGCGGGGGCTATTTGCCGCGGCGGCGGTAGCCGCCGGGGTCGGCGGCGGCGATGGAGCCCGCCCCCAGCATGACGGTCATCTCCAGGTGGGGTTTGGTGACCCGCTTCCAGGTGAGCGGGCCGTGCTTGACCCCTTTGGGGACAAAAACACCGCAGGTCTTGGTCAGGGTGAGCGGCTGGCCGTCCACGACGAACTCTATCTCGGCCCCCAGGTCTTCGCGGTCGGCGGGGTCGGTGCCGATGTGCAGCACGATTTCATCGTAGTCGTGGACGTGTTCGTGGATGTGCGTCGGCGGGTCGGGCATGGCGGTAATCCAGCCGATTTCCACGTAGTTGTTCGACCCTGGCACCAGCGCGTTGCTCATCACCGTCATGGCGGGCAGCCGCCCGGTGACCTCCTCCTGGGGGATGACCTCGTAAACGGGCTTCTCCACGAAATATTTACTGGTATTCTTCTTGGCCACGGCTTTACCTCCTCTGTTTTAATATGATTATTTTAAGAGTCCGCGGGTCTCCAAGTCGTCGGCGACGTCCTTAAGCCCCAGCGCCGTCAGCCCGGCGCGGGTGGGCAGGCCGCTGGCGACGTCCCAGCCTCGCAGCTGGTAGTATTCCTCTCGCATCTGGCGGAATTCTTCCCGGTCGACGGTGGCCCCCAGCCGGGAGATGGGTTGGGCCTGCGGGCCGGGGGCCCGGCCCGACGGGTCGTAGAAAAGCTCCCCCTCCTTGAGCGGCTCGGTGAAGAAGTAGTCTAGGAGGGTATCGTCCCGCTCCGGCCGCCAGCCCTGCCGCAGCAGGACGGCCCGCTGCAGATTGAAGATGCCCTCCCCCAGGCGGTTGAGCCCGGCCACGTCCACCTCGTAGCCGGTGATGGCGGAGTAAATCCGGCTCTCCAGGGTGGGCTCGCCGCGGTAGCCGCCGGGGTAGTAGCACAGGTTCATCGGCCACCTCATGTCGCAGAGCACCAGACTCTCCTTGGTGTGGTTGCGGTCCTGGATGAGCTTGGCGGCCAGCGCCTTGCCAGCATAGGTGGAGAAATCGGCGCCGAGCTCGCCCCCCCAGAAGTTGTCGGCCACGTTGCGGAGGTTGGCGCGGAAGGTATCCTCCGACTCCTCCCCCGGCGACCAGCCCAGCCACAGCAGCAGCGGGGCGACCACGTCGTGCAACTGCTGGATGGGCCGCCGCGGCTCGGTGGCGTAAAAGAGGGCGGTGGTCATCATCAGGCGCGGGTCGTAGTCCTTGGTCTCGCTGGCCGGGGTGGAGACGAAGTCGCCCAGTAGTTGCTGCGCCCGCCCGCCCAGAGAGGCGGCGGCGGCGATGGTGCCCCGCGCCAGCACGTCCCCGAAGCCCTCGCGGCGGGCGATTTGCCCGGTGAGTGCCTCGATGAACTCGCCGCTGCCCGCCTGGGAAAGCGGCAGACCGGTGTCCTTCTCGCTGAGCAGCCCTTCCTTATAGCAGGCGACGAGCCAGGCAATCATCCCCTTCATCACCGAGGTGTCCAGCCCGTAGCCGTCGAAGAGGCGGATGGCCTCCAGCTCCACCTCGTGCCAGCCGCCATAGTAGGCGCGGGCCTGCGCCTGGTAGGTATCGGTAGGCTGGCAGAAGTGCTTGTAGCGCCGCCCGTCGGCACCAGCGTACATCTGGCGGTCGCAGCCCATGCCGCAGCCGTAGCAGATGAAATTCCGCGTCTTGCCCGGTAGCCCCCACATCGACTGGGGCGGCTTGCGGTTGAAGGTGCGGATGTACTCGGCCACCTGGCGGAGTCTGTCCGGGTGAGCGGCGACGGGC
>DAOULO010000053.1:0-9474 GCA_034420195.1 Dehalococcoidales bacterium | reverse complement strand
TCCTCATGCTGGCCGTGCAGGCGCTCAACGCCGTCTTCGTGGCGACCAATGTGCCGCCCCCCGTCCTGGGCGCCTTCCGGGCTATCGCCGCCGTCCTGGCCGCGGCGGGCTATCTCCTCGGCATGCTGGGGGCCATCGGCCTCATCCTCAAGCGCGCCCTGGACGCCAGCCTGCGGCCGTTCAGCGGGGTGGCCAGGTATTTTAACCTCGGCTTTCTGACGGCGGTCTTCGTCAGCGGCGGCTATGCCTTCCTGGCCTCAGCCGATTTCTCCGCCGAGGTCAGCTTATTTATCAAAGGGCTTTTCTCCGGCGATGCCGCCACTGCCCTGAGCGCGCCGCTGGCCGCCCACGCCATTATCTTCTTACTCTTCGTTTTATACCTGCCCTTTACGGGCATGATTCACTTCGTCGCCAAGTACTTTACCTACCACGCGGTACGCTGGAACGACGCGCCGGTGGGTAAAGCGATGGAGGGCGAGCTTACCCGCCTCATGGACCAGCCGGTGGGCTGGTCGGCGGCGCACGTGCGGACGGGCGGGACCAAGAACTGGACGGAGACAGCGGCCGGGGAGGGGCATGAAAAAGCTTAAGCTTAACGATATTTCTAAAAACGCGGATAAACCGCTCACCGAGCTTGACCTCGACGCGCTGATGCCCCTGCCGCCTCCCTACGATAAAATCGAGGCGCAGCCGGGCTTCAAGCGCCTTACCGCCGACCAGGCGGAGCGCCTCGTCCATAACCTCGACGGCGTCGTCTCCACCGCCGCCCTGCCCAAGCCGAAGGACAAAAAGGAAGAGGAGAAATACGTCGCCCGGTTCCTTTCGGGGCTGAAAAAGCTATTGAGCCGCGAGAACAACTGGACGTTTCTCCAGCCGCTGCTGCTCTCGCTGGACTACTGCGCCCAGTGCCAGACCTGCAACGACGCCTGCCCCATTTATCTGGCCAGCGGCCAGAACGACCTCTACCGCCCCACCTACCGCTCGGAGATATTCCGCCGCCTGGTGGCGAAATACGCCAGGCCCTTCGGTAAGCTACGCGCCAGGCTCTCCGGCGACGGTATCGAGCTCAACTGGGCCACCATCAGCCGCCTCTACGAGCTGGCCTACCGCTGCAACCTCTGCCGGCGCTGCGCCCAGGCCTGCCCGATGGGGGTGGACAACGCCCTCCTCACCCGCGAGCTGCGCAAGCTCTTCAGCCAGGAGCTGGGCTGGGCACCCAAGGAGCTGCACGAAAATGGCACCGTGCTCCAGCTTACCGTCGGCTCGCCCACCGGCCTGCGGCCGGACGTGGCCCGGGACAATCTGGCCTTCCTCGACGAGGACTTCTCCGAGGCCACCGGCCTGGATGTCCAGACACCCTGGGATAAAAAGGGCGCCGACGTCCTCCTCATTCACTCCGCCGGCGACATCATCTCCTTCCCGGAGAGCCCCATCTCCTTTTCCATACTGTGCAACGCCGCCGGCATCTCCTGGACGCTCTCTTCGGAAATCGGCGGCTACGACGGCGTCAATTACGGCCTCTTCTACGACGACGTCCAGCTGGCGCGGGTGGCCGTCCGCCACGCCGAAATCGCCCGCGAGTTGGGGGTCAAGAAAATCGTCATGGGGGAGTGCGGCCACCAGCACAAGGCCCTGATGACCGTGGCCGACCGCGTCCTCACCGGCGATCTCAATATCCCCCGCGAGAGTTCGATGACCTTTCTGGAGAATATCGTCTTCAGCGGCAAGATAGAGTTAGACCCGAAGAAGAATGACTTTCCCGTAACCCTCCACGACCCCTGCAACATCGTGCGCAACCTGGGCATTGTTGAGCCGCAGCGCCGCATCCTGCGTAAGCTCTGCCCGCAGTTCCGCGAGATGACGCCGCACGGCGTGGACAACTACTGCTGCGGTGGCGGCGGGGGACTCGCCGTGATGTCCGACGTCAACTTCACCGACTGGAAGGTGCACGTGGCCGGGCGGATGAAGTTCAAGCAAGTCTTGGAGGCCTTCGCCGATAATCCCGGGCCGGAGATGAAGAAGTACCTCTGCGCCCCCTGCCTCAACTGCAAGCTCCAGTTCCGCGACATTTTTGAGTACTACGGGGCCAAGGAAAAGTCCGGCCTCATCGTCGGCGGCCTGGCCGAGCTCATCGTCAACGCCATGACCGACCTCAAAAAGCCCTTCATCACCTGGGAAGGGTAGACCTATTTTTCTTGATTCAACGTGCCCGTACAGGGTAAAATACTAAGGGAACCGAGGTATCTTTGCTGGAGGAGAAGCGTATATGGCACAAATGGAACTGGCCGGCAATAAGTACGAGGTTGACGAGAACGGTTTCCTGCAGGAAACCAACCGCTGGAACGAAGATGTGGCCAAGGCCTACGCCGCCAAAGAGAACGTCAACGAGCTGACCGAGGAGCACTGGACGGCCCTCAACTACCTGAGGAAATATTATCTACAGAACGGCATCTGCCCGATGATACGCCGGCTCATCAAGGAGACCGGCTTTAATTTAAAGAAGCTCTACGACCTCTTCCCCGAAGGGCCGGCGCAGTCGGCCTGCAAGTGGGCCGGGGTGCCCAAGCCGACCGGTTGCGTCTAGGCTATATCGAGAAAAACCCGGTCAGGATGGCGCTGATAACTATTCCCCAGACGAGTGTCATCAGCCCGCTGCTGATGAGCCCCCGGGCCGGCTCCTTATCGCGGTAGAGCTTGACCAGCCCCAGGCCGAAGAGCAGGAAGGCCACAGCCAGAAATACCGCGGCCACAATAAAAGTTACGGTGTGCATAACTTGTAGCTCCTTTCCAGTACGGCGAAATCATCGGCGGATATCTCTCTAATCAGCCGGGCGGCCTTGGCGGCGGCCGCCTCCACCGGCGGCGAAAGCTCTGTCCCCCAGGTAATCCGCTCCGGGCGCGTCACCAGGTAGTAGACCTCCGGCGCCTCACCCAGCAGGCCCCACATCTGTACCAGCTCCAGGGCGCCCACCTGGTGGAAGGAGACGATGGTCTTACCCGGCTCGCCGAAACCGGGCCCCGGCCTAAAGAGCCGGATTTCGCCGGGGGGCAGGTCGGTCATCATCACATCAACGACAATCAGCCGGTCGACCCCTTCCAGCGAGCCGAGCAGGTTGAAACCGCCCACGCCGCCTTCCTCCAGCCTGACCGAGGGCGGCAGGCCCGCTTCCTGGAGCCGGCGGACGACCTGGACGCCGAAGCCTTCGTCGCCCATGATGATATTGCCGATGCCCAGCACCAGGGTCGTCGCCGGGACTTTCCCTTCACCGTTATCCAAGCGCTTTGACTCCTCGGTCTACTTCTCTTCGTCGCCGGCGAGGAGATGCATCTCCTTAATCTCGGCGAATTTCTCACGGATGGCCAGGTAGACGTGAATCATGATGAACATGATGAAGATCCACATCACCACGAAATGGGCCACCCTCACCACGATGGGACTATTGAAAAGCCCGTAGTTGAACCAGCTCATGGCGGTGGTGTATTTGAGGGCGATACCGGAGAGTATCTGGAAGATGATGAGGATAAAGGCCAGACAATACGTCATCATCTGGAAGGGGTTATACTTCTTCTTCAGCACCGGCTCGTCGCCCAGGTAAGCGTAGTACTTAAACGTCTTGGGCAGCAGCTTGAAGTCGGCGCCGGTGGGGATGAAGGAGCTCCAGTCGCGGTTTTTCCCCACGAACATGCCGATGATACGCGCGATGGCGGCGAGGATGAGAACCACGGCGAAGAAGGTATGCACCCCGCGGGCGATGTACATGAGCACGCCCCCGCCGCCCACGAAGGGGCGGTGGATGTAGAAGCCCGTGAGTATCAGGATAATGATGGAGACGATGATAATCTCGTGGAGGATGCGGTAGGATATCGGGTGTCTTACTTCTTTCTTTGCTCTCGGCATAATTACCCCCTAGGCTACCTTGAATATTTTAACGTTATTCGTTTCCGGGTCGATGAGGTGCACCGCGCAGGCCAGACACGGGTCGAAGGAGCGGATGATGCGCACCACGTTGATGGGGTTATTCGCGTCGGGTACCGGGCAGCCGATGAGCGACTGCTCGTAGGGGCCGCGCACGCCCTTGTCGTCGCGGGGGCCGGCGTTCCAGGTGCTCGGCACCACCATCTGGTAGTTGCCGATGCGGTGGTCCTGGATGCCGACCCAGTGGCCCAGGGCGCCGCGGGGGGCGTCCCAGACGCCCATGCCCTGCGCCATGCGGGGTACCGGGTCGTCCTTCATGCCGACGATGCGCCCGGCCACGGCCAGCTCAATGAGCCGGTCAATCCAGGCCAGGCCGGCCTGCCCGATGAGCTTGGACTCCACGGCGCGGCAGAAGTGGCGGGCGACGGCCCCCGGCTTGGCCCCGGCGTTGGTGACGATGTTCATCAGTTCGGGGTATTGATTGACCAGGCCGCGCGCCAGCGGGCCGACCTCCATGGCCGCCCCGCTGTAGCGGGGGGCCTTGAGGAAGGAGTAGGCGTCCGCCTTGTGCACGTTGAATTCGGTGACACCCACGCCGGGATGCAGACTGGCCACCCCGTCGGGGTAGTCGTACCAGGAGTATTTTACCGCCTCGGTAATGGCGTTGTAGTCCACCGGGCTGGCCGGATTGAGGGCCCCGCCGGTGATGGCACCGCCCTTGACCAGGTGGTTGATACCGCCGAAGGAGCTATCCGCCGCGCTGGCGGCGTCATTCTGGGGGAACATGGGGTAACAGAGGTAGTTGCCGCCGGTATCCCCCAGGCCCATCTGGGCCAGGGGCAGCAGCGGGCCAGTGCCCACGGCGGTGACGTCGGGCAGGTAGACATCCTCGACGAACCGGACCTGCTCTTCCCACAGCTGGCGGAACTCGTAAAGCTCCTCGGCGGTGGGGGTGGCCGTGCAGCCGCCGTTGGTGATGGCGTTGGGGTGGGGCTGGATGCCGCAGATATAGGCCAGCATCTTCTGCGACTTGGCCTTGAGCTCCACGGCGCGCAGGTAGTGCGATACCAGCGTCGTCACCGTCTCCGGGTCGTTGAGGCTGTACTGGTCCGGCTCGTAGCGGGGGGTCAGGGGGTAGGTATCGCCCTTCTGTACCAGGGCGACGATTTTATCCTTGATGGCCACCAGCCCCGGGTCGTTACCCGTATAGCCGGCCACGGCCATGATATCCAGGTAGTCCAGCGCCGAGAGGACGTAGAAATGGATGAAGTGGTCGTGCATGTACATCCCGGCACAGAAGAGGTTGCGCATGATGCGCCCGGCCTCGGGGACGACCGTGCCGTAAGCGTGGTCCAGGGCGTGCGCCGAGGCGATGGTATGCACCCCCTCGCAGACGCCGCAGACACGGCTGGTCACGTAGGGGGCGTCGCGCGGGTCGCGGTCGCGCAGCAGGATTTCCCAGCCGCGGGCCATGGTACCCGCCGACCAGGCGTCCTTGACGACGCCGTTTTCCACCTCCACCTCGATGCGGAGATGGCCTTCGATACGGGTCATGGGGTCGATAACAATACGCTCTGCCATGCCTTAGCTCTCCTTCCCGGCCTTGGTGGTCTTCTTGGTTTCATTTCCCTTCCAGCGCCCCGTGGCCTTGCTGACAATCATGTCCAGACCGACGCCGGCGGCGACGGCGCCGCCGATGGCGGCCATGACCTTATCGATATCCACGCGGCCGATGCCGGGCAACTCGGTATCAAACTGGCGCAGGTACATCGGGCTGACCGATTCGTAGAACTCCGGCTCGGAGCAGGCCACGCAGGGAATATTGGCCTGGATGCAGTAGCTGGCGCGGTTGTTCCAGAGCCGCTTCCAGCAGTCCTGGTTGGCCCACGGCCCTTTGCAGCCCTTGAGGTAGAGGCACCAGCCCTGCTGCTCGGGGTCGCCCCAGTCGGTCACGTAGCGCCCGGCCTCGAAGTGGGCGCGCCGCTCGCAGTTCTCGTGCTGGTTGGTGCCGTAGAAGGCCAACGGGCGGTGGAACTGGTCGAGATCGGGCACGGTGCCGAAGGTGAGGTAGTGGACGATGACGGCCACCAGCCGCTCGCAGTGCAGGGGGCAGGTGGGCAGGTTAATGACCGGCTTCTCGCCCAGATAATCGTAGTAGTGGTGCAGCCGGGTGCCGCGGTAGAGGTAACCGACGGCATCGGTGGGGCCGGAGCGGGGAATACCACCGAAGGTGGCGCAGGAGCCGACGCAGATGATGGCCGCCGCGTTGGCGGCGCACTCGCCCACGATGTCCTTGAAGGGCCGACCGCCCACGGTGCAGTAGCGCCCGTCCTCGGCCAGGGGGATGGCACCCTCGATGACCAGGATGTAGCCGCCCTCGGCGACGGTACTGGCCAGGGCCTCCTCGGCCACGTAGCCGGAGGCCGCCATGGCCGTCTCGTTGTAGCGCAGCGAGATGGTATCGAGGAGGAGCGACGTCGCCGGCGGCTCCAGGCTGTTGAGGAAGGACTCAACACAACCGGCGCAGTCCTGACCCTCCAGCCAGACAACGGCCGGCTTGCCCGCCGACGCCTCGATGGCCTTGACCACACGGGGTGTCAGCGCCTGGCTCAACCCCAGCAGGGCTACCGTGGCGCCGGCCACCTTAATGAAGTCCCGGCGGGTTAAATGGGGAGTCTTCAGCTCAAAAATGTCCATCAAAACTCCTTTCACTCACCCGATGCCCCGCGCGGGGGGTCACCGGGTATAATCGCCTTCAGATGATAAAACAACTACCCGGCCCGGTAGTACTGGCTGCCGGGCAACCCATGCTCATACGCGCGCGTATACCGCGCTCCTGCTTGCTAGCTGTCATCGGTGTGGAAAAACAAGGAAAAAATAATAGGCTTATCGGACGGAAAATGTCCGGCTGGAGACCCGGTATCTCCAGCAACATCACTACTTGACCGGAGGCATTCCGGCTGAGTCAGTTCCAAGCAACTCTCTCTTTCCGCAAGGTGGTATTGCCGCTGTCACTGATACCCCTTTATCGTCCCCCTGAGTTTCCGGGGGGACATGACCCGTCAAGCCTATTAAGGTGCTATATATCTAAAAAGTATGAAACTATTTACCTTTATTCGCAGCTATTTTACTCTAAGAAAGGCGGCGTGTCAAATAAAAAGGCGGCCATTTGGGGCCTGTTCTAGGGGGAGGTATATTTTACCGACAAACGAGGCTAGAATAGCTAATATATGTGTATACCCCCGGGGGGTATATGGCGGGGTATCTATTGCCTTTTTAGCGTCTCAGCCGGACGACGGCGATGAGGACATCCAGGCCGAGATAGGCCAGGCCCATACCGATGGGGTGAGGGGGGCGGGGCAAAGATTACTGGTTACCTCACCCCCTTTATCCCCCTCTCCAAACTGAGCATTAGAGAAAACCTTGGCTATTCTGTTTGGAGAGGGGGAAGTAATTTTAGAAGAGGGGCTGCGCCCCTCTTAAACACCCCCTGAGTGGGGCGTAACTCCGGGCTAAGCCGAAGATGGCGCGAGGGCGGCCCGCCTCCCGAAGCCTCGTGCGGAGGGCGGGCCTGGGTGGGAATAGATAACTCCGACGGGGCGGGGCTAGAGCCTCGCCAGCTTTTCCTTTAGCTCGCCGATGGCCTTCTGGGCAGCCTCCCGGCCGCGGGTAATGAGCTCCCGCGCCCGCTTGAATTCCCCGGCGCCAATATCAATTAAGTCCGGCTCGATGATGCAGTCGGCGGCCGCAAGGCTGGTGCGCGCCAGTGAATAGGTGGTGATGTAGACCGACTGCAGCATCACCTGGAAGATATTGGGCTCGCGAGGGGCCCGGGCGGGTTTCCGTGCCGGGCGGTGCAGGCGGCCGGCCACGTCCGGGTTGACGTTGACGGCGATGATGAAATCCGCCCCCATGCGGCGCACCGTTTCCACCGGCACCGGGGTGGTCAGCCCCCCGTCGACGAGGTAGCGCCCCTCGCGCCGGACGAGGGTGAAGATGCCGGGGATGGAGATGCTGGCCCGCAGGGCGTCCACCACCGAGCCGCTGTCGATGACGATTTCCTCGCCGGTCTCGATGTCGGTGGCGACGCAGGCGAAGGGGATGGTCAGGTCGCTGAACTTGATATCGCGGCCGAGGTAGCTCGCCAGCAGGGCTTTAATTTTCCGTCCCTTGATGAAGCCGGTCCGGGGGAAAGAGGGGTCAATCAGGGGGGACATCCGCTTCCAGCGGGGGTCTAGGGCGGCCTTGGTGATGGCGGCGATGTCCTGGTTCCAGGCGTAGGCGGCCCCGATGATGGCCCCGGCGGACGTCCCGGCGATGAGATGGATGGGGATGCCAGCGTGGTGCAGCGCCCGCAGCACGCCGATGTGGGCCAGGCCGCGGGCGGCCCCACCGCTGAGGGCCAGGCCGATTCTCTTACCTTTAACGTCCACCCCGGCCATATTATTCCCAGAGCTCTTCAATTTTTTCGTCCGCCCCGCCAGCGGCGGGTCGGGCCGACTGGCTGAAGTCTTTATAGGACTGCGGCGAGCCGTACTCGCGGGGGGCAAAGGCCACCGGCATCGGCACGGCGTGGCCGAAGATGAGGGCCTGCTGCTTGGGGGCCAGCCGCGCCAGAACGGACTTGAGCTCGCTCTTGCCGGAGACGCCGGCCAGGACGCTGTCAATATCGCGCTCGTTATCCAGCAGGCAGGTAATCTTGGTGCCCAGCTGGGACATGACCTCGCTATCAATGCCGGAGGGGCGCTGGTCGATGACGAGCAGGCTTACATTATATTTACGCATCTCGCGGGCGATGCTGCCGAAGATGGTCTGGGCGGCCACCTCCGGGTTGAGGAACCTGTGCGCCTCCTCGATGGTGATGACGAGGGGGTTAGGGGCCGCCAAGCCTTCGGCCATGGCCTTTTCGGTGCGCGACTGGTACTGGGCGTAGATGCGCCGCGCCAGCATGTTGGCCACCAGCACGTAGGCGGCGACTTCGCGGTAGCGCCCGAACTCCAGCACCACGTTCATCCCCCGGTCGAGGTGCGCCAGGATATTCGGCACGGCATCGGCGGGGGCATGCGGTTCGATGAAGGGCAGCCGCCGCACCGTGCCCAGGCCACGCTTGAGGCTCTGGAGGGTGCTTTCGTGGATTTTGGTCTCCTCCAGAAGCTGCTTGACCTCTTCCGGGTCTTCCATCGCCAGGGCGCCCTGTATCCAGCTCTTGCCGAAGCGGCGCCGCAGCTGGTAGCTGGCCTCTACGGCCAAATCCGTCAGGTTGAGGGTCTGGCGGAGGAGGGCGATGTCCTCCGGCTCGATTTCGTCGTAGCCAATTTTGACGGTGAAATCGGTCTTGACGCCGCGCCGCCGCGAGTTCTCCTCGTCGAGGGTGAAGATGGCGACATTGGCCGGAAAGAGCTGCTTGAGGGCCTTGACCGGCGGGCCGCCCTCGCTGGTGCCCTGCCAGCCGTACTCGTTGTGCATGTCGAAGATCAAATTGACGGCCTTACTCTTCTGGAGCATGCCGATGAGCAAAATGCGGGTGAGGAAGGTCTTGCCGGTGCCGCTCTTGCCGA
>DAOULO010000052.1:0-64360 GCA_034420195.1 Dehalococcoidales bacterium | reverse complement strand
GGATGGTGATAGCTATCTCATCACCGGGTTCGAGCTTCAGGGAGGCGCGGGCGGGCCGGCCGTTGACGGTTACCAGCCCGGCGGCGATGAGCTTCTGGGCGTGGCTGCGGGACAGCTCCGGGCAGCGCTCCCCGACGAATTTATCCAGGCGCGCCCCGGCGGTGTCCGCCTGAAAATGGTACTCCCGGCTCATGCCTTCTTTTCCGCTTTACCCATCAGGAAGATGATGCAAAAGATGGCGATGATAGCGCCGACGGTCGTCGAGGCGTCGGCGACGTTGAAGACCGGCCAGACCTTGAAATCGAGGAAATCGGTCACGTAGCCGCTGTAAAAGAGGCGGTCAATCTGGTTGCCGATAGTGCCCCCCAACACCAGACCGATGGCCACGCGCAGCGGCAGGCTGTCGAAGAAGGCCCAGCGCTTGTGCAGGAAATAGGTGAGTGCCAGCAGGGCGATGATGCCGATGAAAACGATGGCAATCAGTAGCTGGGAGTGTCCCGGGAATATCCCGAAGGCGGCCCCGGTATTCTGGACACGGATAACCTGAAAGAATCCGGCATCGGTGAGCGTCTCGCCGATATCCAGGGTGGCCCTTATCCACCACTTGCTCACCTGGTCGGCGATGATGACCAGCAGCGCCACGGAGGCCAGGACCGCCAGCCGGCGCTTACCCTGCGGGCGGTTTGCCTTTTGCATTCTTCGCCAGCAGCGCCTTACATTCCATGCACAGGCTCGCCTGGGGCAGCGCCTCCAGCCTTCCCGGTGCTATCGGCTTGCCGCAGTTATCACACAACCCGTAGGTACCTTTTTCGAACTTCTCCAGGGCGTGCTCGATACCGGCCAGCTCCTGACGGATACGGTTCTCCAGGACCAGCCGCTTCTCCAGCTCCAGGGTCTCGGTGGCCTCTTCTTCCCGCTTGCCGAAGGGGCTGCCCTCGCGGCGCTCCTCGGAGCTGGACGCGCTGGAATGCAGCTGGGCCAGTTCTTCGGTCAAGCGCTTGTGTTCGCTCTCCAGCTGCTCGTGCTGCTTCTTGAATTTAGTCGTGGCCATTTCTGCCTCCGTCCGCCTCTCCACCGAATCGAAAGGCCCTGGCTCTTCCCCGTATCTGCCCGAGTATGTAGGCTACTATCCACTGAAAACTGAAGAGAATGGGGAGAAAAGCTGCGTCCTAATACCGCAACGTACCCTGATGGCCAACGGCGGATGCCGTTGGCCGGCGCCAGCCGCCCGGGGCGAAGTGGCAAGGTCTTTCCCAGCTGGTCACCCGAGGATAAAACATACCAACAGTGTAAACCATTTAGGGCGTTTGGTCAATGGGTTAGCGTCGGATTTTTCATTAATTATTAGGCTGGCTCAGTCGTCGAAGAGGAATAGCTCGTCCACCGTCGCCCCCAGCGCCCGGGCAACGCGGTGGGCCAGCCGCAGCGACGGGTTATACTTGCCCTGCTCCAGGTAGATGATGGTCTCGCGGCGGACGCCGACGATATCGGCCAGCTTCTCCTGAGTCAGGCGGCGGCGGGTGCGGTACTCGCGGATTCGGGTCTTCATAGGCTACGGCTCGCTGACGGGCGGCCGGGCGGCCAGCCCGATGATAAAGAGCACCAGGCCGCCGATGAGGCTCACCGCCAGCGCCAGGGGGGCCAGGATAACGGCGACGACGAAGAACACCGGCTCCTCGAAACCGATGTAACCGCTGATGACGTTATGCAGGAAGACGCTGATGATAAACACCCCGATGGCTATCCCGCCCAGCGAGAGGAACCACCGCAGGCGCCCCAGCCGCCACGGGCTCATCTTGGGCGCGGCGCGGTCGTAATAGATATACGAGAGGAGATAGACCAGCCCGGTGGAAAGGAACATCCCCGCCAGCACGAACTGGGTTTCCACGCCGCCGATGAAAATCCTCCCCAGGGGCAGCATCAGAAAGACGGTAAGCCCGGCCAGAAAGACGAACCCGTTGCGCAGCGCCTTATTCGTGTTCGCTTTTACCCTCTCGTCAAGCGGGGGCAGCCGCCGCCGGGTAAGCAGCGACCACAGCTCGCGGTGGCGCATGATGACCGTGCCCACCACCAGCGAGACCACCACGTAATACCGCTCCTCCAGCGCCATCAGGAGCAGCGTTATCACCAGCGCCGCGATGAAAATCCCCCAGGCTAGCTTCTTCATGGCCACACCCCCGTCTGACGTTGTATATTTCTAACGTTATATATATCTAACGTACACCCTTTTCGCCCGCTTGTCAATACCCCGCGCCGAATTCAGGCGGGTTCCCGGCCGTATTTCAGCTTGGCCAGCAGCAGCAAGCTGACGAGAAACACTCCGATGGCGTTCCAGACAATGAGGGGTACCAGCCCCAGGACGGCGCCGTAGGCCAGCCAGAGGCTTATGCCCAGCAGCAGCGAGGTGTTGAACAGAATGCTTATCTCCCGGGCGCTTTTGAGCCGGTAGACGCGCATGATCTGCGGCAGCATGGCAAAGGTAGTCAGGAAACCGGCAAAATAACCTACGTATTCGGTCACGGCTTTTGTTTTTCCTCCTTGCGGGTACAATGATTCATGGTTCAATTTTAACACAGTACCCGCTACAATTACCGCCGCGCCGCTAGCCCTTAAAGTTAGGGGGCGACACCCATAAACAATAGGTGATACCTATCTCCGCTCCAGTCTCCCGGGGATGTAATATCTATATAGTATGAAAGAGACGACCACCCTGCGCAGCCTTGAGGAAGCCTTCAGCGGCCTCAAGGAGGCGGCGGCCAGGGTGCAGCGGCTGCGCCAGAGCGCCGAGCGCGAGCTGGAGCTGGCCCGCCAGATGAAGGCGGAGGCCCGGAAATACCGGCCCGAAACCGGCGCCGGGAGCGACGCCCAGCAGCTTACCCTGCGCACACGGCTGGCCAACCAGCGGGACATCGAAGAGCTCATCCGCAAGGCCAGCGACGAGATACAAAAGATACTGGCGGATATCCGCGTCATCCGCATCAGCGCCCAGGCGGAGCTGGCCCAAGCGAAGCCCGGCAAACCCGCCGCCAAGGGCCGTGAGCAGCCCGTCAACCGCCAGTAGCCGCATCCCCCTCGCTTGGCCATCTCCGCCATTTTACCCGCTTACCCCCTTGAAATGACCGCCGGTAAATGGTCTATAATAGGAGTACGGGCGTCTTTCCGGGCGAAAAACCGAGACGGACTAACAGGAGGCTAGAGATGAGATTGTGGCAAGTGGTCGTCCTGGCGATGATACTGGTGACCCTGCCGGCGCTATCGGCCTGCAACCTCTTCGGCGGCAAGTCCAAGGAGGAGAAGTATAACGAGGCGTATTACGAGTACCTCCAGCAGGTGTACGAGGCCGATCAACAGGCGCAGCAAGAATACCAGCAGGCCCTGGCGGAGAGCCTGGAACAATATCTGAGGGAATACGCCGAGTACCAGCAGAGCGTCCTGGAGCAACAAATCCAGGCCATCGAGCAGGCCGGCCAGTAATAGGGCCGGGCCAACCGTGACGATTACGCAGAACGTGCGGCGGCTGCTCGATGAGCTGCCTCTTGGTGTGCGGCTGGAGGCCGCCGCCAAGACCCGTGAACCCCGTGAAATCGCCGAGGCCATCACCGCCGGCATCAGTATTATCGGCCAGAACTACGTCCAGGAGGCGGAAAGGGCCCGCGCCGCCATCGGTGATAAGGCCGCCTGGCACTTTATCGGCCAACTCCAGCGCAACAAGGTCAAAAAGGCCGTCGCCCTCTTCGACATGATTGAGACGGTGGACTCGTTCGCCCTCGCCGTCGAGATTGATAAAAGGTGCGCCCAAATCGGCAAGCAGATGCCGGTACTCATCGAGGTCAACAGCGGGCGCGAGCCGGCCAAGGCGGGGGTCCTGCCGAAGGACGCCGCCAAGCTGATTGCCGAGATTGCATCGCTCTCCAATATCCGCATCATGGGGCTGATGACGATGGGGCCGCTCCTCGCCACCGCGGAGGAATACCGACCCTACTTTGCCCTGACGAAGAAGCTCTTCGACGAAATCGCCGCGCTGAAGCTGCCCGGCGTGGCGATGCAATACCTCTCCATGGGCATGACCGATTCTTACCGCGTCGCCATCGAGGCAGGCGCCAATCTGGTTAGAATCGGCTCCAAGATTTTCGGCCCGCGCGCTTGACCCTCCCCACCCCATCGGGGTTATCTATTCCCACCCTGCCGCCCTCGGCTCATCAACTGCTTAGCCCCTAGCTATCCCTCCTTTACCCCACCAGCATAGGAAAGTATATCCCCACTCCACCGGGGGATGGGGGTACTCATCTTCGGGATAAGCCGGAAACGCCCCGGGGCGGGTTGGGCGGGAAATAAAACCACCGGGGGTGGGGTTCGGGGTGGAAAACCCCCACCCTTAATATCCATACCTTGACAAATACGCCCCGCTTCGCCAGAATTGAACTAGGAGCCCCTAAAAAATCCCATGACAAAAACAAAGAAACCCCCTCAAAACGAAAGCAAAAAGCTCGCCGGGACCGCCCGGCGGATTCTCGGCGGCTTCAATAAAAAGCGGCACAACCTCATCCCCATCCTGCAAAAAGTCCAGGGCAAGCTCGGCTACCTGCCGCGCCCGGCCATGACCGAGATTGCCACCTACCTAGATATCCCCGCTATCGATGTCTACGGCGTGGTCACCTTCTATAACCAGTTCCGCCTCAACCCGCCGGGCCGCCACTCCATCCGCGTCTGCCTGGGCACCGCCTGCCATATGAAGGGCGGCCACATCACCCTGGACGCCTGGAAGCGCCGCCTCAAGATAGACCCCCGCCAGACGACCCCCGACCGCGAGTTCGACCTGGACACGGTGGCCTGCGTCGGCTGCTGCACGATGGCCCCGGTGACCGTCGTCGACGAGAAGCCGGAGGGCCAGGTGGAACCTACCCGCGTCGACGGCATCCTGCTGGCCTTCGAGAACGAGCGCCAGGCGAAAGCAAAGGGAAAAGGTGAAGCAGGCTAAAGCGGCGGCCGCCTTTGCGGCGCTTAAGGAGCACGCCGTGGCCCGCTGGCCAGCGAGCCGTGACGGGACGGTGGTCATGGTGGGGGCCGCCACCTGCGGGCGGGCCGCCGGGGCCCTAGAGGTGCTGGCTGCCTTCCGCGACGAAATAAAGAAGCGCGAACTGGACGTGCCCGTCATTGAGGTGGGCTGCATCGGCCACTGCTACGCTGAGCCCCTCGTTATCATCGCCAAGCCCGGCTACCCGCCGATAGCCTACGGCTACGTCAACCCCGTCATCGCCGAGCGATTGGTCAAGGAGTTCATCCTGGGCGATAACCCATGCCCCGAGTTCGTCCTGGCGGCGCTGGAGGCCAACGACCTCCTGCCCAGCTTCGGCGACTTCCCCCGCGCCCAGTACGAGCAAAAAATCATCCTGGCTAACTGCGGCCACATTGACCCGACGGATATCGAGCACGCCATCGCCACCGGGGGCTACGAGTCTTTAGCCAAGGCCCTCGACACGACCCCGGAAACCGTTATTAAGGAAGTCGCCGACTCCGGATTACGCGGCCGGGGCGGGGCCGGTTTCCCCACCGGCCAGAAATGGCAGACCTGCCGCGAGGCCCCCGGTCATACCCGGTACATTGTCTGCAACGCCGACGAAGGCGACCCCGGCGCCTTCATGGACCGCGCCATCCTGGAGAGCGACCCCCACTCCGTCATCGAGGGGATTATCATCGCCGCTTACGCTGTCGGGGCGCGCCAGGGCTACATCTACGTCCGCGCCGAGTACCCCTTAGCGGTCGAGAGGCTGGAAACGGCCCTTGAACAGGCCGAAAAGCTCAACCTACTGGGCGAAAATATCCTGGGGACGGATTTCAGCTTTGATATTACGCTCTTTCAGGGCTCGGGGGCCTTCGTCTGCGGCGAGGAGACGGCCCTCATCGCCTCGTTGGAAGGCCGGTCGGGCATGCCCCGCCACCGCCCGCCCTACCCGGCCACACGCGGCCTCGACGGCCAGCCCACCGTCGTTAATAACGTCAAGACGCTGGCCTACGTGCGCCACATCATCGGGCGGGGGGCAGTATGGTTTAAAGGCATCGGCACGCCGGAGAGCCCCGGCACGGCCGTCTTCGCCCTGGCCGGCAAGGTAGTCAATACCGGGCTGGTGGAGGTGCCCATGGGCACCACCCTGCGGCAGATTATCTTCGAGGCGGGCAGCGGCATCCCCAAGGGTAAAAAGTTCAAGGCGGTGCAAATCGGCGGGCCCTCCGGCGGCTGCCTGCCCGAAAGCGCCCTGGATTTACCCGTCGATTTCCAGTCGCTGCGGGAAGCCGGGGCGATGATGGGCTCCGGCGGCATGGTCGTGCTCGACGAGGACGACTGCATGGTAGAAATCGCCCGCTATTTCCTGGAGTTCACCCAGCGCGAGTCCTGCGGCAAGTGCACCTTCTGCCGCCTGGGCACCAAGCAGATGCTGGAGACCCTCACCGAATTCACCCAGGGGCAGGGCAAAATAGAAGACCTGGACACGCTGGAAAAGCTGGCCGCCGACGTCAAGGCCGGCTCGCTCTGCCAGTTCGGCGCGACGGCCCCCAACCCCATCCTCACCACCCTGCGCTACTTCCGCGACGAGTACCGCGAGCACATCGAGCTGGGGCGCTGCCCGGCCCTGATGTGCCTGCACCTCATCGCCTACTACATCCTGCCCGATAAGTGCGAGCGCTCCTGCGACGCCTGCGTCGGCTCCTGCACCGTCGAGGCCATCTCGCCGAACAAAAAGCGCATCAAGGTCATCGACCCGGAGAAATGCGTCAAGTGCGGCACCTGCCTGGCCGCCTGCCCGCCGCAGTATAACGCCATTATGAAATTCTCGCCGCCCAGCGAGGTGCCGGATAACGGCTCAAAGGTCAAGGCTCAAAAGTCAAAACAGTGATATGACGGTAAATAAAGAGACCATAACGCTTACCATCGACGGGAAGAAAGTCACCGCGCCCGCGGGCACGAGTGTCCTGGCGGCGGCGCTGGCCAACGGTATCTACATCCCCAACCTCTGCCATATCGCCGATAAGCCCGAGCCGAGCGCCTCCTGCCGCCTTTGCTTCGTGGAGATAGCCGGGAAGGAAGCACCGGTGACCGCCTGCACCGCGACCGTCAGCGAAGGCATGGTGGTCAACACGCGCGGCGAAAGGGCCCTGGCGCTGGCCCGCACCGGCTTCGACCTGCTCATGGCCTCGCACGCGCTGGACTGCGCCCACTGCCCGGCCAATAAAAAATGCGAGCTACAGAAGATTGCTCAAGTCCTCGGCTGCAAGCTCAAGCCAAAGCAATTCCGCGTCCTGCTGCGGGAACTGCCCGTGGACGACTCCAACCCCCTCTTCACCTACGACCCCAACAAGTGCGTCCTCTGCGGGCGCTGCGTCTGGGCCTGCCGGCGGGATATAAAGTCCGGTGTGCTGGGGTTCGCCCACCGCGGCTTCGAGCGGCGGCTGACCACCTTCGGCGACGAGCCCATCGGGGCGGAGCGCTGCCTGGACTGCAGCGTCTGCGTGGCGGCCTGCCCGACCGGGGCGCTCTCTTTCAAAGAGGGGAAGGGATAGAACTCCGGGATAAGCCGTGGGTGCGCCGAGGGCGGCTTGGGTGGGAATAGATTACTCCGAGAGGCGGGGCAGAGGGGTGGCTAAGCTCCCCTTGACTAATACCTCTTGCTCTTCCGGCTGGAAGAAGTCTTCTTGCGGTTGTGGGTCACGTCGCTGCGGTAATCGGGCGCGGTGATGTTGAAAGGCACACTGATGCTCTTATCGGCCAGCCGCGAAGAGACCGGGCTATCGAACTTCTCGATGATTTCATCCAGCGAGTGCCGGGTGGTAATCACCGTGGGCAGCCGCCCGTTATAGCGGTAGTTGAGCACCTGGTAGAGCTTCTCCTTGGCCCAGGGCGTGGTGGACTGCTCGCCGAAGTCGTCCAGCACCAATAGCGGCGCCGTCTTGACGCTCTCGAAAAGCTCGTCGTAGGAGACCTTGCTCTCCGGGCCGAAGGTGGAGCGCAGGTGGTCGAGGAACTCAGGCACCACCACGAAGAGGGCGGGCTGGCCGGCTTCGTAGCGGTAGTTGACGATGGCCGCCGCCAGGTGGGTCTTGCCGCTGCCGGTAAAGCCCATAAACACCAGCCATCCCTCCGGGTTCTTGGCGAAATTCAGGGCGGCCTCCAGCGCCCAGTCCAGGTTCTCCTGCTGCTCCGGGGGCAGGTTACGTCGCCGGTCGAAGCTGGCGAAGGTCATCCCCTTCTGCAGGGCGAACTCAGGCCCCCAGGCGTACTCCTCGGTGGGTTTATCTTCTTCGAGGATGTATACCTGCGAGAGGCGCGGGTCGGTGAGGCGGGTGCGCAGCCGCTCTTCCATCTCCTCAACGGGCTTAACGGTGACGATGACCGTCGGCAGCTCGCTGTTGAAGCGCGAGGTCAGTAGCTGGTCGAGCTTCTCGCGCGCCCAGGGCGTGCCCGACTGCGCCCCCAGGTCGTCGAGGACGAGCAGAGGGGCGGCGCGCACCGATTCGAAGAACTCGTCGTAGGGGGTCTCGCTGTCAGGGCCAAAGGAGGCGCGCAGGCGGTCGAGCAGGTCGGGGGCGGTGATATACAGGGCCGGCTGGCCCCGGCTGATGGTCTCGTTGACGATGGCCGCCGCCAGGTGGGTCTTGCCGCTGCCGCTGGGGCCGCCCAGCACCAGCCAGCCTTTGGGTTCGCTGGCGAAGGCCTTGGCGGCCTCGCAGGCGCGCTGGAACTGCTCCTGGGCGCGGGGATGGCCGCTCTTGCCGCGCGGCTCCAGATTGGCGAAGGTAAAGCGCACCAAGGAGCCAAGATTGCTGTAGCGTTTCAGCCGCTCCTGGCGCTCGCCCTTCTGCTCTTTTTTGGTGCAGCGGCAGGGGACGGCCCGGCTGTAGTCCGGCTCGCCGGAGGGCAGGCGGGGATGCACGATACCGGCCCCCTTGCAGACGGGGCATTCCGGGGAGGCGGGGGGCGCTTCGTCCGCCTCAGCGGCGGACCATGTGCCCGTATTTGCCTTTGATGTACTTGTCCGGGTCTGCCTTTTGAGTATCTCGCTGATGTGTTCCATCGCTCCGGCCTTCCGCCGACCAGTTCTCTAAAATCTTGGTGATATACCTGATGTTTCTCTTGTTATGTAAAACCGCTTCTTTGATGGCATCGCGCAGCCAGGCGGCGGGATAGGTCTTTTCGGTCAGTTTTAGCTCGTCGGCCACCATTGGCGTCAGCAGGCCGATGTTCTCCTCATAAAGGGTGAAGATATCCGGCGGCTCCCCGGTCGTTTCTACCGGCCGCACCGCCTTCATCCCGCCGAGCTTAATCTCCCCGCTTTCAATTTTAGCTACCGCCTGCCTACCCGGCGCGTCGTTGAGGAAATAGACTTCCTCGGCGCCGTCTTTCCCCTCCAGTCCCAGGCGGAGCAGCGTGCCCCGCCCCACCGCCATTTTCAAAGCTGCCTCCAGCGTCGCCTCCGGCTCTTTCCCGATACTTTTAAGTCCTTGCATCAGGGCGGCGTCGCCCCTAAGCTCGCTCAAGCTCACGTAGCGCGGTGAGCCTTTTTTACGATAAATGGCGGCGATGACGGCCAGCGTCGTCTTCAGCTCGGCCAGGTCGTCGACGTGGGGGAGCAGGCCGCTGAAGAAGAGATTGGGGACGGCGGTGAACTCCATCCGGGTGGGAAAACCCTGAAACTTGGTCATAGCATCGTCGGCTCCACGCTGCCCAGGCTCTCGAACCGGGCCAGATTGTGCCGGAAGCGCATCTTGATGCGGCCGGTGGGGCCGTTGCGGTGCTTGGCGATAATGACGTCGGCCTCCTCGCGGGGATATTCCCGGTCGGGGTGCGCCGTCAGCCACTCTTCCTCGGTCTTGTAGTAATACTCGTCGCGGTAGATAAAGAGGACGACGTCGGCGTCCTGCTCGATGCTGCCGCTCTCGCGGAGGTCGGAGAGCTGCGGCTCGTGGGAGGCGCGCCACTCCACGGCACGGGAGAGCTGGGAGACCGCCAGCACCGGGGCGTCAAGCTCGCGGGCCAGGGCCTTGAGGGTGCGGGAGATGTAGCTGATTTCCTGGACGCGGTTCTCGCCGCGGTGGCCCTCCCCCTCCATGAGCTGGAGGTAGTCGACAATAACCATATCGACGCCGCGCTCGTAGTTGAGCCGGAGCGCCTTGGAGCGCATCTCGGCGACGCGGAGCATCGGCGTGTCGTCGACGTAAACGGGTGCCTCGGAGAGGATGCCGGTGGCCTCCATGACCCGCCGCTCCTCGTCCTCGGTGTGCTGCCCGAAGCGTATCCGGCGGGTATTGACGCCGGACTCGCTGGAGAGGAGGCGCTGCACCAGGGAGTCGCGCGCCATCTCCAGGCTGAAGAGGGCGACGCAGGCGCGGTGGTCGACGGAGGCGTTGCGGGCGATATTGAGGGCCAGGCTGGTCTTGCCCATGCTGGGCCGCCCGGCGATAATCACCAGGTCGGCGCGCTGGAAGCCGTCCAGGAACTCATCCAGGCCGGGGAAGCTGGAGAGGACGTAAGGCAGGCGCTCCGGCCGGTCCTCGGTCGGGGGCGGCGGCACCTCGAAATATTTATCCAGCACCTGGCGGATGTGCAGCAGGTCACCGCCGGCCTGCCCGCGCCGCAGCCCGAAGAGCACGCCCTCGGCCCGCGCCAGGCTGTCGGTTACGTCCGGCCCGGCCTCATAGCCGATGGCCGAGATGCGCTCGCCGGCGGCAATCATCTGGCGCATTACCGAGAGGCGGTAGACGATGCGGGCGTAGTGCTCGATGTCCAGCGAGGTGGGACAGACGGAAATCAAATAGCTCAGGCGGGCGGCCCCGCCGCAGGCCTCCAGGCGCCCCTGTCGCGAAAGCTCCTGCGCCAGGGTGACCTGGTTGATGGCCTCGTCGCGCTGGTAGAGGGCCAGGCAAGCCTCGTAGAGCCAGCGATTTGACTCGTCGTAGAAATCGGCCGCCTGCAGGAAGTCGGCAATCTGAAAGATGGACGTGCCGTCAATGAGCAGCGCGCCGATAACGGCTTCCTCGGCGTCACTATCGCTGGGCGGCAGCCTGACGTCGTTCACCGCTTAGGCCTCCTCTGGGGCTGCTTTCGTGTCTTTGGCGGCGGCCTTCTTGGTCTTCTTGGCCGCCTTGACTTTGGTCTTTTTCTCCGGCTTTTCGGCCTTGGCCTTGGCTTTGGTCTTGGTCTTCTTCTCCGGCTTGGCCGCGGCCTTGGATTTCGTCTTGGTCTTCTTCTCCGCCGCCGCTTCCTCCGCGGCGGCTGGCTCGGCAGTCGCTTCCGCGGCAGTTTCTTCAACCGGGGCTTCCGCAGTAGCTTCTTCCACCGGGGCTTCGGTTACGGCTTCCTCGGCCATTGCCTCTGCGGCGGCCTCCGCTTTGGCCCTGGGTTTCTTCTCCGCCTCTTCGGGTTTCTCGGCGACTGCCTCGGCCTCAACGACCACCTTAATGGCAGCGGTAATATCGTGGAGGAAGCGGACGGTCACCTCATGCGTGCCCAGGTGGCGGATGGGCTCGGCAATCTCAATCTTGCGCTTGTCTATCTCACGCCCGGCGGGCCCCTCCAGAGCGGCGGCGATATCGGCGGCGGTCACCGAGCCGTAGAGCTTGTCGCTCTCGCCGACCCTGGCCTTAACGGTAATCTGGGTGCCGGTGAGCTTTTCGGCCAACTCGGCCAGTTCGACCTCTTCCTGGGCCTGCCGCTGGGCGATGCGGCGTAGCTGCGCCTCAAGCTGCGTCGAGGCCTTGGAACTGGCCTGAACGGCCAGCTGGCGCGGCAGGAGGTAGTTCCGGGCGTAGCCATCGGCCACCGTCCGGGTCTGCCCGGCCCGGGCGATACCGGCGACATCTTCGAGAAAAATAACCTTCACAAGTGACTCCTTTGGGTGATTACTGCCATTATACTAAACCGCCAAGAATTGCCGTCAACACCCCGACGGGCTCGGCGAGGTAATTATTTTTGCTATTCGCCGAGATATTTTTCGGCGCTGATGGCGGCGATAGCCCCATCGCCGGTGGCGCCCACCACCTGGCGTATCGACTGGCTACGAATATCCCCGGCGGCAAAGATGCCGGGGACGCTGGTCTCCATCCGCTCGCTGACAATCACCGTCCCCAGTTCGTCCAGCTTGACGACCCCCTGGAGATAGCCGGTGCTGGGCTTAAAGCCCACCGCCATAAAGACCCCGGCCACGGGCAGCTTGGTTCGCTGCTTCGTCTTGACGTTGCTCACGGTGAGGCCCGTCACGAAGTCATCACCGCTGATTTCCTCCAGCACGCTGTCCCAGAGGAAGGTTATCTTCTTTGCGGCAAAGGCCTTTTCCTGGAGGATTTTGGTGGCGCGCAGCTCGTTGCGGCGGTGGATAACGGTGACTTTCGAGGCGAACTTGGTGAGCTCGATGGCCTCGGTGAGGGCGGCGTTGCCGCCCCCCACCACCGCCACGTCCTTGTCCTGGAAGAAGGCGCCGTCGCAGGTGGCGCAGTAGGAGACGCCCTTGCCGGTGAACTCGGCCTCGCCGGGGATGCCCAGCTTCTGGCGCTCCGAGCCGCCGGCGATGATGACCGCCCCGGCGGTATAGTCGCCATCGGAGGTAGTCACGATTTTCTTCTTGCCGGAGGTCTTGACGGCGGTGACCTCGGCGGAGACGGTCGTCAGGCCAAAATTGGTCGCCTGCTGGTGCATGGCCTGGGTGAGGTCGATGCCGCTGACGGCCGTGGCAAAGCCGGGGTAGTTCTCCACGGCCAGGGAGTTGATGATTTGCCCGCCGATGGCGCCTTTTTCAATGAGGAGGCTGGCCAGCCTGGCGCGGGCGGTATAGATACCGGCGGTAAGCCCCGCCGGCCCGCCGCCGATGATGATGATATCGTATTCTTTTTTGGTTTCACTCATTTTATACCCCTCCCCTCCTCGGAGTTATCTATTCCCACCCAAGTCACCCTCGGTGCATCCAGGGCTTAGCCCACAGATTGCTACCACCCCTTTACCCCACCAACCGGAAAATGAAAGGGTTACGCCCTATTAAGGGAGACTATTCCGGCGTTAAAGCGCGGCGTCGAGGCTCTTCTTGAGCTCGGCCTTGGGGCGGAAGCCGACGACATTGGCCACCGGCTGGCCGGCCTTGAAGATAATCAGGGTGGGGATGCTCATCACGCCGTATTGCCCGGCGATTTTGGGATTATCGTCGACGTTGACCTTGACGAAGCTGACCTTACCGTCGTACTCCTCGGCCAGCTCCTCGACGACGGGGGCCACCATGCGGCACGGCCCGCACCAGGGCGCCCAAAAATCGACCAGCACCGGCGTCTTTTCGTCCAGAACCTTCTCCTTGAATTTGGCTTCTTCAATCTCCACTGGCTTGCTCATGAGGCTTTCCTTCCTTCCTTAGTTTCTCTAAAATGCGGCGCTCCACCGTCTCCCTGGCCAGGCCGATGGCGTTGCGGATAGCGCGGGCCTGGCTCCGCCCGTGGGCGATGACAACATTACCGTTGACCCCCAGCAGGCAGGCCCCGCCGTACTCGGTATAGTCCATCTTCTGCGCCCAGGAGTCCAGCCCGATGTCGCGGAGCAGGTCGCGGCCGCGCAGGCGCGAGGCGCTGGAAAAGACGTGCCCTATCTGCTTGACCGAGGCCAGGAAGTTATCATTGAAACCTTCGATGGTCTTGAGGACGATATTGCCGGTGAAACCGTCGGTGACGACGACGTCGGTCGTCTTTTTGGCCAGCTCCTGCCCCTCGATATAGCCGGTAAAGTGCAGGTCCTTGGCCTCCTTGAGGAGCTTGTAGGTTTCCACGGCCAGGCGGTTGCCCTTGCCTTCCTCAACCCCGTTAGAGAGCAGGCTGACGCGCGGTTTGTCGATTTTCAACAGGTAGCGGCTGTAGAGCGAGCCCAGCCGGGCGAACTCCAGCAGGTGCTCGGGGCGGCAGTCGGCGTTGGCTCCGGCGTCCACCAGCAGCACCGGGTAGGCGGTTAGCTCGTCCAGCAGGCAGCCGATGGCCGGCCGGCTGACCCCGTTGGTCTTGCCCAGGGTCAGCAGTGACGCCAATACCACCGCGCCGGTGTTCCCCGCCGAAACGAAGGCGTCGCCGCCGCCTTCCTTGAGCAGGTTGATGCCGACGACGATGGAAGAGTGCGGCTTGCGCTGCAGGGCCTTCCTGGGGTGCTCGTTGAAATCAATCACCTGACGGGCGTCGACGATGGTGATGCCCGTATTGGTGACGGCTTTCGACGCCAGCTTGCGCAGGACGCTCTGGCGCCCTACCAGGACAATCTCCACCCCGTAGTCCTGGACGGCCTGGAGTGCCCCTTTGACCGTTTCGTGGGGGGCGTAGTCGCCCCCGGCGGCGTCAACGATGATTTTCATACAATCTCACGACTTTCCTCGCTAACCGGACTTTCCTGCCAGCGGTCGCAGCGGCCTCCCCAGGCGGCCACGGCCCGCCCGCCTTCTTTAAGGCGGACGATTTCACAGCCCGCCGGGCAGACCCGACACTCCAGCGAGACCGTCCGGTAGTCTCTCTGGCTGATTTCAAAGCCCTTGAAACGGCTGACATCACCGGCTTCGGCGTGCTCACGGGCCAGCATCGCCGCGCCGATGGCCCCCATGACCTCGTGATGGGGCGGCACGATTATCTCGGTGCCCAGCTCTTCCTCAAAGGCCCGCACCATGCCCCGGTTGAAGGCCACCCCGCCCTGAAAGACCACCGGCGGGGCGAGCTCCTTGCCGGCGGCGACATCGCTTAAATAATTGCGCACCAGCGCCCGGCAGAGGCCGTAGATAATGCCGTCCACGTCGCGGCCGGTCTGCTGCTTGCTTACCATCTCCGACTCGGCGAAGACGGTGCAGCGCCCGGCGATATTGACCGGCGCTTTAGCCTGAAACGCCCGGCGCGATAGCTCGGTAATCGCCATCCCCAGGCGGGCCGCCTGGTGGTCGAGGAAGGAGCCGGTACCGGCGGCGCAGACGGTGTTCATGCCGAAATCGGCCACCATACCGTCGCGGATGATGATAATCTTGCTATCCTGCCCGCCGATTTCGATGACGGTGCGCACGGCGGGGACGCGGGATAACGCCGCCACCGCCTGGCAGGTAATCTCGTTCTTAATTAAATCGGCCCCGACGACGGCCCCGGCCAGGTCGCGGGCACTGCCGGTGGCGGCCACCCCGGCCACGCTGGCCTCCGGCGGCAGTTCGGCCTCCATTTGCTGCAGCCCCGCCAGAACCTGGGCCAGCGGGCGTCCCTCCGTCGGCAGGTAAAGGCTGGCCAGCAGGTCGTCCGCCCCGCCGAGGGCGGCGAGCTTGGTGGTCACCGAGCCGACATCGATACCCAGATAGATTTTCATTTATCCGCCCTGCGAAATTCCTCCCGGGCTTTTTCGCATGTCTCCGGGCTGGCCAGCACGTCCACGGCCGTCATCGCCATGGCCCGGGCGGCATCGAGCATGATATCCAGGGCATCATCAGTGGCCGCCGCGGTGGCAAACTCGGGGGAGTGCAGCATGACATCCTCCGGGGCGATGGCCACCAGCGGCTGGATGGTCGGCGCCAGGCGTGAGACATTACCGACGTCGGTACTGCCCGCCCAGAGGCTGGCGTCGCCCAGGGGGATGCGCCTGCCCAGCGCCTCCAGATTCTTCTTAAAGAGACGGGCCAGGGTCAGATTACTCGTCATGGCGGCGTAGTATTCGCCCCACTTATACGTAAGCTCGGCGCCGGTGGCCACAGCCGCGCCGGTGAAGCAGTCCAGCACCCTTGCCTTGAGCGCTTCCAGATGGCTGTCCGTCTCGGCGCGGACGATAAACGTGGCGGCGGTATGGGCCGGGACGACATTGGCCGCCTCGCCGCCGTCGGTGATGACGCCGTGGATACGCTCCTTCTCCCGGATGTGCTGCCTGAGCGAGTTGATGGCGTTATAGGACTGAATCATCGCCTCCAGGGCGTTGATGCCCGCCTCCGGCTCGGCGGCAGCGTGGGCCGCCCGCCCCTTAAAGGCCACGTCCAGCGTCTGGCAGGTGAGGGTGTTGGCCACGACACGGTGGCCCCCGCCGGGATGGGTTATCATCGCCAGGTCAATGTCTTTAAAGGCGCCCCGCTCGGCCATGATGGCCTTGCCGCCGAAAAGCTCCTCGCCGGGCGTGCCGAAGACGCGGATGCTGCCGCCCAGTTCAGCCACCGCCCGCTTGGCCGCCACCCCGGCGGCGACCGAGGCCGCAGCAATGAGGTTGTGGCCGCAGGCATGTCCCAGCTTGGGGAGGGCATCGTACTCGGCCAGGTAAGCGATGACCGGCTTCCCCCGCCCGTAGTCCGCCCGGAAGGCCGTGGGCAGCTTACAGATTCCCCGCGTAACCTTAAACCCCTCCCCCTCCAGGAACGCCGTCAGCCGGGCGGCCGCCTGCTTCTCCTCGAAGGCCGTCTCGGGGTTTTCGTACAGCTTCCGGCTCAGGTCAGCCAGCGCCTTGTAGCGGGCGCCGACCTCCCCGGCCACGGCGGCCTTGAGCTTGCCGATATCGCGTACCATTTTACCTTGCCTGAGGGGCGATTGTTTTACGGGCACATCATTTATTATACAGGCCACGGCAAGGAAAGACAAAGACAATAGTCTCGCCATTTATTGACAAAGCTCGCAATCATAATATAATGAAATGGTCTCTTCACCGGCTCGTTCCGGTGAAAAATCCTCCGTAAGGATAGTTTCGGTATGAAATGGTGGCTCAAGCTAATCATCGCCTTTATCGTCGTCATCCTGATTGCCTTCGTGGGCATCTCGGTCTACCTGGGCGCGTCGATAACGCGGGCGGAGCGGGTGGCTGTAGAGGGCAGCCCCGCCGACCTGCACCGCGACTACGAGGACGTGCAGTTCGTCTCGCGCGAGGACAACCTCACCCTGCGCGGCTGGCTCCTGCCGGCCGGCAACAGCCGGCGGACGGTGGTCATGGTGCACGGTAACGGCTCCAACCGCGCCGACCCCGGCGTGGGCATGCTGGCAATCGCTTCGGCCTTTATCGACCGGGGCTATAACGTCCTCATGTTCGACCTGCGCGGCCACGGCGCGTCCGACGGCGACCGGATTTCCGCCGGCTACTACGAGCAGCGCGACCTGCTGGGGGCGGTGGACTACGCCCGGGAGCGCGGCGCCGAGCACGTCGGCGTGCTCGGCTTCTCCATGGGGGCCGCCGCGACGCTCCTGGCCGCCGCCGGCGACGACACCATCGAGGCGGTGGTGGCCGACAGCTCCTTTGCCGACCTGACCGGCATCATGGGGCGCGAGTTCAAGGAGCGTTCCGGCTTCCCCGAGTTTCTCTTAAAGCCAGTGCTCTTCGGAGTTAAGCTAATCTACGGCGTGGACTTCGCCGCCGTCAAGCCGGTGGCGGCGGTGGCCGCTATCGCCCCCCGCCCCATCCTCTTCATCCACGGCGGCGACGATACCTTTGTCCCGGTGGCCAACGCCCACCAGCTCTACGAGGCCGCCGCCAATCCCGATGACGAGCTCTGGATTGTCCCCGGCGCCGACCACGTGCAGGCATATAATACCGCACCCGGCGAGTATATGGATAAAGTGGCCGCCTTCTTCGATGCGGCGCTGAGATAAAAGAGGAGGAAAACTACGGGCTAAGCCACCGATGATACAGGGCGGCTTGGGTGGGAATAGATATCTCCGAGGGGGGAGGGGTGTAAGCTTATGTAAAATAACCGATACCTCATAATGAAAGAATTTTCATGGTATTTTCCTTGCATCAACGGGGGTAAAGTGCTATAATGAAGCTGCCAAGATAAGAATAGCTGTGTAGTGAAGTGGGTTTGATTCCCACTTTTTTAATTACTACAACCCGAGTTTATGCGGAGGTTCGCGTCGGAAATGAAGAGCGATTTCCTGCTCGCCATAACGCAGCTTTCGGCGGAGAAAAATCTGCCGAAAGACGTCGTCCTCACCGCCGTCGAGGCGGCGCTGGCATCGGCCTATAAGAAAGACCACTTCAGCGCCGACCAGAACATCGCCGTCAAGATTAACCCGGCCAGCGGCAAGGTAGAGGTATGGGCGGAAAAGACCGTCGTCGAGAAGCCCGCCGACCCCCTCAACGAGATTTCGCTCAAAGAGGCGAAAGCCATCAAGGAAGACGCCGAACTGGGCGAGACGGTCATGGTGGAGTCCACGCCGGCCAATGCCGGGCGCATCGCCGCCCAGACGGCCAAGCAGGTAATTCTGCAGCGCCTCCACGAGGCCGAGCACAGCGCCATCTTTGAGGAATTCGCCGATAAGGAAGGCGAGGTGGTCAGCGGGGTCGTCCAGCGCTTCGAGGCCGGGCAGGCCTTCATCGACCTGGGGCGTACCGAGGCCATCCTGCCGCCCTCGGAGCAGGTACGCACCGAGCGCTACCGCGTCGGCCAGCGGCTCAAGGTGGTGCTCCTACAGGTGGCCACTACCCCCCGAGGCCCCAGGGTCATCGTCTCCCGCTCCCACCCGGAGCTGCTGCGGCGCCTCTTCGAGCTGGAAGTGCCCGAGGTCTACAATGGCACCGTCGAGATTAAATCCATCGCCCGTGAGGCCGGCTTCCGCAGTAAGATTGCCGTGGCCGCCAAGCAGGAAGGCATCGACCCGGTCGGCTGCTGTGTGGGCCTGCGCGGCATCCGCATCCAGAACATCGTCAGCGAGCTCAATGGCGAGAAGATTGACGTCGTCATGTGGAACGCGGATACGGCCGCCTTCATCGCCAACGCCCTCAGCCCGGCGCACATCGTCAGCGTATCGCTGAACGAGGAGGATCAGGCCGCCACCGTCATCGTACCCGACCGTCAGCTCTCCCTGGCCATCGGCAAGGAGGGGCAGAACGCCCGTCTGGCCGCCAAGCTCACCGGCTGGCGTATTGATATCAAGAGCGCCTCCATGGCCGAGGCGGAAAAGACCGAGGCCACCAAGCCCGCCCCGGCCGCCGCGGCCGTAGAGGAAGCCGAAGCCGTCGTTGAGGAGGCCGCCGAAGCCGCCGCCGAGGCCCCCGCCCCCGAGGAGATACCGCCCGAACTGGCCCTGCCCGGCGAACTGCCGGAGCCGGTGGTGGCGGAGGCCGAGACCGAGGCGGCCGAGGAACCCGTTGCCGAAGAGGTAATCGACGAAAGCGAGATTTTCGTGCCGCCCATCGTCCTGGAAGGCGCCGAAGGCGAAGGCAAGGCGCAGATACGCTTTGCCGAGGACATCATGCCCGGCCGCCGCGGTAAGTCGACCAAGGCCGGCAAGGCAAAGACGAAGACGAAGAAGAAAAAGAAGGGCGCCTATACCAAGGACACCAGCGAAGAAGGCGTCAAGGCCAGAAAGAGCACCCGGGACCTCGTTATCGAGGAGGACGAAGAATTTTAAATAAGTCCCGGCCGGTGCCGCAGCGTACCTGCGTGGCCTGCCGACGGGTAAGGCCCCAGCGGGAGCTCGTCCGCCTGGTACGCACCCCCGGCGGCGAGATTGAGATAGATAGCGCCAGGAAAAAGGCGGGGCGGGGGGCTTACCTCTGCCCGGAGCCGGCCTGCTGGGAAAAGGGCCTCAAAGGCAACCAGCTGGAACACACCCTGCGCGGCCGTCTTACCCCGGACAGCCGCCAGAGGCTCGCCGCTTACGGGGAAGAATTACGTAAAGGAGCCAATTAGTGGCCAAGGCCAGTCAACCGGAAAAAGCCACCAAACCAGCCGCCAAGGCGACGAAACCGGCGGCGGCGAAGACCGCCAAGCCCACCGCGGCCAAGGCCGTCACGCCGACCGCCAAGGCCGCTAAACCGGCGGCGAAGAAGGCGACCAAACCGGCCGCGGCAAAGACGACCAAACCGGCCGCCGCGAAGGCCAAAGCTACCAAGCCCGCCGCGGCAGAGGTCGCCGCGCCCCCGGCGGAAAAGGCGGCCAAACCCACCGCTGAAAAAGCCGCGGAACCGGTTGCGGAGAAGGCGGCCGCGCTCGCCGCCGCCAAGGCCGCCAAGCCCGCTCCCGCCAAGCCCGCCAAGCCCGCTCCCGCCAAGGAAGCGGCCGCCCCCAAGGGGCCGGTGATTGATATCCCGCGCTCCATCAGCGTGCGGAACCTGGCCGAGCTTATTAAGGAAGACTCCATCAGCATCATCAAGCAGCTGATGCGTAACGGCATCATGGCCAATATCAACCAGGTCATCGACTTCGAGACCGCCGCCACCGTGGCCGCCAGTTTCGGCCACCGGGCGCGCCTCAAGTCGCTGCGGGCCCAGCAAATGGCCAGCGCCGCCGAGGAGAGCAAAAAGCTCAAGCGGCGCTACGGCAAGGACGCCGAGAACCTGCTGCCGCGCCCGCCGGTGGTAACGGTGATGGGGCACGTCGACCACGGCAAGACCAAGCTATTGGACGCCATCCGCCAGACCAACGTCGTCGACCAGGAGGCCGGCAACATCACCCAGCACATCGGCGCTTACCAGGCCACCATCGACGACCAGAAGATTACCTTTCTGGACACCCCTGGCCACGAGGCCTTTACCGCCATGCGCGCCCACGGCGCCAACATTACCGACGTCACCATTCTGGTGGTGGCCGCCGACGACGGCGTCATGCCCCAGACGCTGGAGGCCATCAACCACGCCCGCGCCGCCGAGGTGCCCATCGTGGTGGCCATCAACAAGATTGATAAGGACAACGCCAACGTCGACCGGGTGAAGCAGCAACTGGCCGAGGCCGACCTGGTCATTGAGGACTGGGGCGGCACCGTCGTCAGCCAGGAGATTTCCGCCAAGGAGAAGCGCGGCATCAAGGAGCTGCTGGAGAGCGTCCTGCTCGTGGCCGAGATGGAGGAGCTCAAGGCCAACCCCAACCAGCCGGCCGCCGGCGTCGTCATCGAGGCCGAGAAGGACAAGACGATGGGGCCGCTGGCCACGGTGCTCATCCAGGCGGGTACCCTCAAGGAGGGCGATACCGTCGTCGTGGGCACCACCTGGGGCCGCGTCCGCGCCATGTTCAACGATGCCGGCAAGCGCACCAAGAAGGCCGAGCCGTCCGCGCCGGTCTCCGTCCTCGGCCTGGATAAAGTCCCCCAGGTGGGGGATACCCTGACGGCCGTCGCCGACGAGCGCCACGCCCAGGCCCTGCTGGCCCGGCACAAGGCGGCCCGCGAGAAGGCCGCGGCCGCCGCCGAAGCGGTCAACCTCAACAATCTCTACGACCAGATAAGCTCCGGCAAAGTCAAGGAGCTCAACGTCATCCTCAAGACGGACGTCCAGGGCAGCCTGGAGCCGATACGCCACCAGCTGGAGCAGTTGGGCACCGACGAGGTCAAGGTGAGGGTCATCCACAGCGGCACCGGCAATATCTCCGAGAGCGACGTCATGCTGGCCACCGCCTCGCGGGGGCTTATCATCGGCTTCAACGTCACCGCCACCGAAGGGGCCCGCAAACTGGCCGCCACCAGCCGGGTGGATGTACGCCATTACAATGTCATCTACACCCTGGCCGACGACGTGGCCAAGGCCCTCAAGGGCATGCTGGAGCCAACCTACACCGAGGTCACCGAAGGTCAGGCCGAGGTACGCGCCGTCTTCCCGGCCGGCAAGGGGAACAAGGCGGCCGGCTGCTACGTTACCGAAGGCAAGGTGACCCGCAACGTCTCGGTGCGGGTGCACCGGGGCGAGGAGGTGCTGGCCGACAGTACCGTGAGCAGCCTCAAGCGCTTCAAGGACGACGCCCGCGAGGTGGCCGCCGGCTACGAGTGCGGCGTGGGCATCAAGGACTTCAACGACTTCCAGGTCGGCGATAGGCTGGAATTCTACAGAATGGAGAAATCCGGGTAGGGCCTTACCCGGGCCTCCGGCCATGTCACATCGCATCGAACGGGTGAATACCCTCATTCGCAAGGAAATCAGCGAGCTGATTCAGCACGCCCTCCGCGACCCGCGCCTCGATGAGTTTATTGCCGTCACGGCGGTGGAGACCTCCGCCGACCTGCATTACGCCAAGGTCTTCGTCAGTACCATGAGCGGCCAGCAGGAGGAGCCGAAGGTGCTGGCCGTGCTCAACGCCGCCGCCGGTTTCCTGCGCTCGGAGCTGGCCAAGAACGTGCGGCTGCGCCACACCCCCGAACTGAGCTTCCACTGGGACAACTCCATCGAGCACGGCGACCACATCCTGCGCCTCATCGACCAGGTCAGCGCGGAACACGGGGACTGACCGTGGACGGTATCTTCAACATCGCTAAGCCCGCCGGCATCACCTCTTTCGGCGTGGTCGCCCGCGTGCGGCGCTGGAGCGGGGAGCGGCACGTCGGCCACGCCGGTACCCTCGACCCGGACGCCACCGGCGTCCTGCCCGTCTGTCTGGGGCGGGCGACGCGGCTCGTCGAGTTCCTGGTCAATACCACCAAGACCTACCGCGCCGTTATCGCGCTGGGCGCCGCTACCGATACCTACGACGCCAGCGGCCGCGTCACGCAGCGCGGCGACGCCTCCGCCATTACGAAAAAGGAATTGAAAGCCGCCCTCGGTACGTTCCGGGGCACCATCCGCCAGACCCCGCCGATGTACAGCGCCGTCAAGCACCGGGGCCGCCCGCTCTACAAGCTGGCGCGGGCAGGGCTGGCCGTGGCCCGGCCCAGCCGCACCGTGAAAATCCACCGCCTGGAGCTTATCACCTTCCAGCCGCCGCTTCTTACCCTGGAAATCGAGTGCGGCAAGGGGACTTATATCCGCTCGCTGGCCCACGACCTGGGGCAGTCCCTGGGCTGCGGCGCCCACCTCAAGAGCCTGACGCGCACCCGCTGCGGCAATTTTACCATCGAGGACGCCGTTTCGCTGGAGCGGCTGGAGGAGGCATTTAATCAGGGCTCGGCAGAACAATTCCTCCAGCCTCCAGACACTATCATCACCGACCTGCCCGTGGCTATCATCGATGAGGCCGATGAGCCTACCCTGAGGAACGGCAGCCCCCTCTCGCTGGATATAGCCGTGAGTGACCCCCCACCCCGCTACTGGCGCGCCTACGCCGGGGACGGGCGCCTGCTGGGGATACTGGTCTACGAGCCGGAGACGGGCCTCTGGCGGCCCAAGAAGGTGCTCGTCTAGAGTTATTCCCCTGCCCCACCCCAGCGGAGTTATCTATTCCCACCCAGGCCACCCCGTATCATCCGCGGCTTAGCCCGTAATTTGCCACCCCTTTACCCCCCACCAGAATGGGAAGAAAGTGTGCCACCACCCACCGGGGGTGGGGAGGGAATTACCGGACAGGCCGTCAACGCCCCGGGGTGGGCTGGGTGGGAAAGAACATCACCGGCGGGGCGGAGGGGTCGGGTGTTTAAGAGGGGCGAAGCCCCTCTTCTTAATTAAATTCCCCCTCTCCTGCGGCACGCCTCGTCAGGAGAGGGGGATAAAGGGGGTGAGGTAATATAAATACACAGAGCGAACGCCGTATTGACAAAACGAGCCGATAGGATTATAGTCGCTGTAAATCACACGGGGAGGCGAATAAATGCGAGAGACATTCATCGCGGCGGCGGTGGGGCTGGCGTTGCTGGTCGCCGGCAGCTGGGCCGACATTGAGGCCTGCACCAATATCGGCACCTTCATCGTACCTCTGGCCTTCCTCTGGGGCGGCCTGCTGAAGGGTGAGGAGCGCTTCGGCCTGAGGATAACGCTGCTCATCATCGGCGGCGTACTCCTGGCGATGGCCATTCAGAAGCTGGCGATTACCGGCCTCAACTTCGGCAGCTTACTCGGATAAAAGACCAAGGGGGCAGGATACCACGGGTCTGAAGGGAACCGGCCCGGCAGCTAGGCCGAGCGCATAATGGCCTTGAGAGCTTCCCGGTCGCGGATAACGATGTTGCGGCGGTCGTAGCGGATGGCGCCGCTGTCCTCCAGCGACTTGAGCGACTTGCCGATGACCTCCCGCACCGTCCCGGCCATGGCCGCCAGATCCGCCCGGGTGAGCATCAGCGACGTATTACCGATACCCCGGTCGCCCTGGTCCAGCAGCAGGCGGGCCAGCCGGCTGCGGACACGGCGCAGCGAAAGGTCTTCGACCAGGGATATATAGTGGTGCATCTCCGTCGCCAAGGCCTTGATGATGTTGCCGGCTAGCTCCGGGTACTCGGTAAGCAGGACACCCAGGTCACTTTTGCTGATGCCGTAAAGGGTGGTATCCACCAGGGCCTGGGCACTCTCCGGGTGATGGCCCCCGTTAAAGGCCCCGGCGTGACCGAAGCAGTCGCCGGGATAGACCAGCCGCAGTATCTGCTCCTTGCCGCCGGGGGAGGTCTTGAACAGCTTGACGAGCCCGCGGGCCACGAAGTACACCGTCTCGGCCGGTTCCTGCTCCAGCCAGAGGATCTCGTGGCGGGCCGCCGGCCGGGGCTTCATCCGCCGGGCTATCTCCGCCAGGACGGTCTCGTCGAACCCGGCGAAGTAAGGGCTGCACCTGAGCAACTCCGTACTCACTGTTTTGACGGGGGCTGGCGTTTCCGTTACCATGTCATCCATCCTTACTAGCGGCTGCGCAGCAACTCGATGACAGCCTTGTTGAAGCGCGGCAGGTCGGCGGGCTTGCGCGACGTGACGAGATTGCCGTCCACCACCACCGGCAGGTCTACCCACTCGGCCCCGGCGTTGCGGAGGTCAACCGCCAGGGGAGGCCAGGAAGTGACCCGCCGCCCCCTGACGATACCGGCAGAAATAAGCAGCTGCGGCCCGTGACAGATGGCCGCCAGCACCTTACCGGCCTCGTGGGCCTGCCGCACCAGATTGACCATCTCCGGGTACAGGCGCATCTTCTCCGGGGCCTGGCCGCCGGGGATAATGACGGCGTCGAAGTCCCCGGGCGCCACCCTTCCGGCTTCGGCATCGACATTCACGGTAGCCACACCCCTTTTGCCATGATAGGTTGCCCGGGAGCCGCTGCCGACGACAATCACCCTGGCACCGGCGCCCTTCATCGAGCGCAACGGTTCGGTCAGCTCGGTGTCCTCGAAGTCGTCCTCGGCCAGGATGGCGACTCTCTTACCTGCCAGCACAGCTCATCATTCTCCCCTTTAGCGCCGGTTCGGCTTATCGCGGCCGGGCAGCTCTACGGCCGTCTTGGCCGCTTCCAGCCGCGCCGCCGGCTCGGTCATGGATACCAGGTCGTGCGTATAGCCGCACTGCAGGCAGTACTCGTACCACCCGTATTCGTCTTTATCCAGGGTAATCACACCCCGGCCGCATTTGGGACAACCGTCTATTTTTAACTTACCCATCTCTCCCCCTTGCGCATCGCCCGCCCGCTGGCGGGCTTATCATGGAAATAATAGCGCCGCGGCGATTACGAAGTTATAAAATTGGGGAGGGAAAAGTTACAATTCTATGACATTGGAGGATAAAGAAAAATCCCCGGCGCCCGTAAAAACACCGGGGATTCGTATTCTATCTTAATTTAGGCTTAGAGTCCGGCGGCCTGGATGATGTCCGGCACCTTCTTCTCCCAATTGATGGCCATGATATGCACCCCCTGGCAGAGGGGCTTAACCTGCTTGATAAGGTCGGCGGCAATCTGGATGCCGGTATTTTCGCGGTCTTCCTTGGTGGCGTCGGCCATCTTCTGGATGAGATCGTCCGGCACGTGCACGCCGGCCACGTTGGCGTTCATGTAGCGGGCCATACCGGCGTTCTTGAGGGGGATGATACCGGCCATGACGGGCACCTTGAACTTCTCCACCCGCTTCATAAACTTACCGAACGATTTGGCGTCGTAGACGGCCTGGGTCTGGAAGAACTTGGCCCCGGCGGCTATCTTGCGCTGCATCTTGGCAATCTGGAGCTCGGTGGCGGCCTCGGTGTTGGACTCCACCTTGACCACCGCCCCGGGGTAGAAGGCGGGCTTACCTATCAGCTCATTGCCGGCCAGGTCGTAGCCCTCGTTGAGGCGGCTGATGGCCTTGAGCAGAGTGACCGAGTCCAGGTCGAAGACGGCCTTGGCCTCGGGGTGGTCGCCCAGCTGCGGCAGGTCGCCGGTGAGGGCCAGGACATTCTTGATGCCCAGCACCCAGGCGCCGAGCAGGTCGGACTGCAAAGCGATGCGGTTACGGTCGCGGCAGGTCATCTGGAAGATGGGCTCCAGCCCCCCGGCGACGGCCAGGTAGGAGGTCACCAGCGACCCCAGGCGCATCACCGAACTCTGCTGGTCGGTGACGTTGGCGGCGTCGACCTTGCCCCGGAGGACCTCGATGTTCTCTTTAATCTCGTTGGTATCGGTGCCCTTGAGCGGGCCGAACTCGCAGGATATGGCGAACTTCCCCGATTCCAGTTTCGATTGCAGGCTCACGCTTTCACCTCCTGGTCATGACTCTCCAGCGCGTAGCGGGAGGTGGCCAGCATCTCCGGCCGGGCCGACAGCTTGCCCTGGTCGAGTGGGTCGAGGGCAACCTGGAGCTTGTCGAGCTGGCCCTTGGCCTTGAGACGGTCGTAGATGAGCTCCCAGCCGCAGTCCTTGTCCGGCGAAAGCTCGCACTTGCCGTGGTTGGCCCCGCCGCAGGCGCCGCTGACCAGGCTCTTGGTGCAGGCGGTGAGGGGGCAGATACCGCCGGTATAGTCCAGCAGGCACTGGCCGCACTCGTAGCAGCGCTCGCTGCCCGGCCACTCGCCGCGGCTGCCGCCCAGGTTGACGGTATTGCAGGCGGGGTGGCAGACCTTGTTGAGGGCGGCGGCCACTGCCTGGACGCCGATACCGCAGGTCATTACCAGGATGGAATCGGCGGCCTTAACTTCATCCACTCGGCCGCGCAGGCCGCTCTTGACCAGGGCCTTCTCACAGAGAAAGTCGATGACCTTGGTGCCGGTGACCTTCTTACCGGCGGCTTCCAGCTTCTGCTTCATTTCGGCCACCTGCGCCGGGCCGCCGCTGCCCGAGGACTGGGCGCAGCCGTTGCAGCCCAGGACAAAGACGCTCTTTTCGCCTTGGAGATAACCCAGGACTTCTTCAAACGGTTTTGGCTCTGATAATATCATCTGGCCTCCTTTGCTTACACGACCCTGAACTTACCCAGGTCTCGACCTTTAGGGGTGACCATGTGGATGGAGCAGGCCAGGCACGGGTCGAAGGAGCGGATGATGCGCACGACTTCAAAGGGATTTTTCTCGTCCTTGACCTTGGTGCCGATGAGAGCCTGCTCGATGGGGCCGGGCTGCCCCTTATCATCCCTCGGGCCCACGTTCCAGGTGGTGGGTACCACCGCCTGATAGTTGGCAATCTTTTTGTCTTTGATTTCAATCCAGTGCCCCAGGGCGCCGCGGGCGGCATCGGTCAGGCCCATGCCGGACGCCGCCTCGGGGATTTCGTACTCCACGTAGGCCGGCTCGCCCGGTTTGAGCTGGAGCGCCCAGCCACCCAGCGAGTCGGCGATAATCTTGGCCGAGAGCGCCCGCCCCAGGTGCCGCCCCAGCACCGAGAAGAGGACTGACGGTGGGGCGTTGAGCTTTTTCAACGAGTCGTTGACCAGCGCCTGGGCCGTGGCATCGCCCCTGGCGTAGTTGACGGCCACCCGGGCCAGCGGGCCCACCTCGTAGACCTTACCGGCGTAGCGCGGCGACTTCGTCCAGGAGTAGGCCCCCGGCTTGCCGTACTGGGGTTTGGTATCGCCTTTAGAGGGGTGGCGGTTGCTGGTGGCGTCCTCGTACCAGGAGTGCTTGACGTGCTCGGTAACCTTGCTAGTGTCCAGGTCGCCGGGCTTGAGGTCGGCGCCGACGGTGCCCTGCTTGAAGAGGCGGGCGCGGCGGGTATAGTCGGGGCTGCCGCCCTCCAGGTCGAAGCTGCCGTAGGAGAGGAGGTTGCGGCAGCCCACGCCGATTTCGGCGTAGTCCAGGTAGGCCCCGGCCACGGCCAGGACGTCGGGGATATAGACGTTATCGATGAAGTCCTGGAGGATTTTTATCTTCCGGATATAGGCCATGATGTTGTCGGCGGTGGGGACACTGGTGACGCCGCCAGGGACAACGCCGACGCTGTGGGGAATCTTGCCGCTGAAGATAGCGACGGCCTCGTGGCCGATGCGGCGGATTTCCAGCGCCTTGACGTAGTGGGCCACCGCCTGCTGGTTGACCTCCGGCGGCAGGCGGTAGTCGCCCTCGTAGCGGGGCAGGAACGGGCCCAGCGCCCCGCGGGCGATGAAGTCCTTGACCGAGTTCAATTGCGAGTCGTTGCCTTCGTACTTGGCGACGTCGGCGACGTTGACGTAATCCAGGGCGGCCAGGTGGTAGAAGTGGAGGACATGGTCCTGGGCGATGTGCGCCCCCTGGATGAGGTTGCGGATGATGCGGCCGTTATCGGGGACTTTATCGGCAATGCCGAAGGCGCTGTCCAGGCTGAGCGCGGCGGCGATGCCGTGCGACTGGGGGCAGACGCCGCAGATGCGCTGGGTAATTACCTGGGCATCCCGGGGGTCGCGCCCCCGCAGGATGATTTCAAAGCCCCGGAAGAGGTTGCCGGTGGTGCGGGCGTCCTTGACGACGCCGTTCTCCACGGTACACTCCACCTTGAGATGCCCCTCGATGCGGGTCACGGGGTCGATAACGATTTTGGCCATTACTTCTTCTCCTCCTTGTTGGCCCAGTAGGCACCGACCACGGGCAGCTCCACGTCGACGAGCTTCTCGTAGAAGGGCGCCGTGTCGTCGGGGAATTCGGGCTGGGTGCAGCCGTTGCAGGGCGCCCCGGCCCCGATGACCCAGTTGGTGCCGCTGTTCCAGCGCCGCAGGGGGCAGTCGGCGTAGGTGATGGGCCCCTTGCAGCCCAGCTCGTAGAGGCAGCCCTCGTCGCCGAATTTCTGGGCGAACTTGCCCTCGTCGAAGTAGGCGCGGCGGGGGCAGTTCTCGTGGATGAGCTTGCCGTAGAAGGCCTTGGGGCGGAGCAGGTCGTCCAGGTCGTCGGCGGTGGGCAGGCCATTAAGAATAATCCCCGCCACCGTCCCCACGAACCAGTCGGGGTGGGGCGGGCAGCCGGGGATGTTGATGAGTGGCTTCTTGATGCCCTTACCGGCCAGCACCTGGCTCACCGGCTGGGCCTGGGTGGGGTTGGGCTTGGCCGCCGGTATGCCGCCGAAGGAGGCGCAGGTGCCCAGGGCGATGACGGCCAGGGCGTCCTGGCTTAATTCAATAACCCGCTGCAGCATCGTCACCGGCTGGCCATTGCGCTCGCCGACGGCCCCGTAAACGGCCTCGGCGGTGGGGACGGCCCCATCGACGACGAGGACGTACTCGCCCTTTTTCTCCCGGGCGGTGCCCTCCAGCGCCTCGATGGCCAGCTCGCCGGCGGCGGCCATAATGACCGGGTGGAAGCGCAGGTTGATGTGCACGCCGGGGGCAATCTGGTCGATGAGGACGTTTTTAATGGTGGGACTGGCCGTGTTCAGCAGCGATACGGCACAGCCGCTACAGGCGGCCGTTTGGAGGTAGACAACGGGAAGTTCCTTAACCATCAGGTCCAGCTCCTTTCTTCGTTCTGGCGATATTCACGCGCCGACCCGTTCACACTGGTCAAAACAGGAAATGGGCCTACCGGACGGGCGGCTGACTGGCGCGCTAGAGAGTTCCAATAAGTTCCGGGCTCCCACTAGTACGCGGCGCGATGTTGCCGGGGTGTTGCTACCGCGTAGATAGCCACTAGCCTCAGGGCTGTGGCGATATTCCCACTCGTTATTATATTACGGGGCCGGGGATAAGTCCAGCCCCGCCGCTTAATCCTCCAGCCCCCGGGCCACGATTTCGGCCAGGTCAAAAACAGACACCTTGTCGGTGGCCTCTTTGTCCTTGAGGCCGTCTTCGAACATCGTCATGCAGTAGGGGCAGCCGACGCAGACGGCGTCCGGCCGCTCGGCCAGGGCCTCCTCGACACGGGCCACGTTGATGAGGGTGCCCTCCTGCTCCTCCATCCACATCCGCCCGCCGCCGGCCCCGCAGCAGAAGCCGCTGGCGCGCCGCCGCGCCATCTCCGCCGGGGCCTGCCCGGTGGCGGCGGCCAGCACGCGGCGCGGGGCGTCGTAAATCTGGTTGTAGCGGCCCAGGTAGCAGGAGTCGTGAAAGACGATATTGCCCGCCGCCTGCGGCCTGAGCTTGAGCCGGCCCTGCTGGATTAAATTATCAATCAACTCGGCGTGATGGACGACCTCTAAATTCGCCCCGTACTGCTGGTAATCGTTCTTGAAGGTGCTAAAGCAGTGGGGGCACTGGGTGATAATCTTGGTGACGCCTTTCTCGTTGAACAGCTTGATGTTGTCCTGCGCCATCTTATCGAAGATATACTCGTTACCCAGGCGGCGCAGGCTGTCGCCGCAGCAGGGCTCGTCCCGCCCCAGGATGCCCCAGGAGATACCGGCGGCATCCATTATTCTGGCGATGGCGAGGGTGGTGTGGCGGTTACGGGCGTCGAAGGCGCCGGCGCAGCCCACGTAGAAGAGGTACTCCGTCTGGCCGGCCTCGAAGGGCTTGACCTCGGTATCCGCCGCCCACTTGGTGCGCTCCGCCGGGGCGATGCCCCAAGGGTTAGAGCGCTGCTCCATGTTCTCGAAGAGGGTAAGCAGTTCTTCGGGGAACTTGGCTTTCATCTCCACCAGGTGGCGGCGCATGTCCACGATGCGGGGGACGTGCTCGATGAAGACGGGGCAGACCTCCATGCAGGCGCCGCAGGTGGTGCATTCCCAGAGCACTTCTTCGGCGACGGAGCCTTCGCCCTCCCCGCCGATAAGGGGCAGGGGCGACTTGCCGTCCTTATTCCGGCTGGCCAGCAGGTTCAACTTAATATCGTGAATGACCAGGCGCGGCTCCAGGGGCTTGCCGGTAGCGGTGGCCGGGCAGGCGTCCGAGCAGCGCCCGCAATCGGTGCAGGCGTAGGAGTCGAACAGCCCCTTCCAGGTGAACTGCTCCACCTGCCCGACGCCGAAGCTATGGCCCTTTTTGAACTCCTCGCGGGGCTGGGTCTTAACCTTTTCCAGGCTCTTAAAAAAGCAGTTAGGAATGGCGGTAACAATATGCATGTGCTTGGTCACCGCCAGATAATTGAGGAAACCAAGCAGTGTGATGGCGAAAATCCACCAGAAGAGGTTGGTATACCAGGCCGGATTGGCCGCGGCAGTGCTAGGGAATAAAGCATCGGCGATAGAGTTGGATACCGGCATGTATTGAGCCGCGCTTTCCACCCCCCGGGCAATCTCGCTGGCATGAATTCCAAAAAAGCCGATAAAGAGCAGCACGAATAAGCCCATGGTGATTAAGGCATTAGGCTCTATCGGCAGCACGTGGGCGGGGCGAAAGGCGGCCCGCCGTATCAGGGCAATGACGATGCTTACCAGAATGAGAACCCAGACCAGGTCAAAGATGAAGGCCAGGACATGATAGGCCCCGGCCGGCAGACTGGAGAAACCGACGCCCGGAAACAGGTGGCTCAGCAGAATCTCAATGCTGGTAATGACGATAATCCAGAAAAAGAGGTGGAAGATAACGTGGTTCAGGCCAAAAAGATACTTCCTGGTAGCCACCCGTCGCTGCCCGACGGCGTAAAACAGCATGTTCCCGAGACGCTTAGGGATGGCATTGAACCGGTTGTCCGGTCGGCCCCTGGCAATCAGCCCGAAACGCCGGTAGCTATTCCAGCCGAAGAGGAGGAGAGCCACCACCAGGACGCAGATAAAGGCGATTAGGTTGGCTGTCAAAATATCTTATTCCTCACAGCATTATTTGACCGCGGCCGCGCCCGCCTTCTTGGCCTTTAAGGCCCGGACATAATTCGTGATGGCCGGAACAACCTGGAAGAGGTCGCCGACGATGCCGAAGGTGGCCACCTCAAAGATGGGGGCCTGCTTATCGCGGTTGATGGCGATGATGGTGTCCGAGTCCTGCATCCCCACCAGGTGCTGAATAGCCCCGGAAATACCGCAGGCAATGTAAATCTTGGGTCTGACCGTCTTGCCCGTCTGGCCGACCTGCCGCTCCAGCGGCATCCAGCCCGCCTCGACGGCGGCGCGCGAGCAGGCCACCGCCCCACCCAGCTCGTCGGCCAGCTCCTGCAGGATGGCGTAGTTCTCGGCGTTGCACATGCCCCGCCCGCCGGAGATAATAATCTCCGCCGCCGCTACGTCAACGGCCTCCAGCTTCTCGTCCGCGATGATTTCCAGCACCTTGGCGGCGACGTCCTTTTCCTTGACGGGGACGGTCTCGCGGATAATCTCGCCCTTGAGCTTGTCGTCGCGGGGGGGCAGCGGCATGACGTGGGGGCGCACCGTGGCCATCTGGGGGCGGGTGTACTCGGTCAAAATGGTGGCCATGATGTTGCCGCCGAAGGCCGGGCGCGTCTGTAACAGAAAGCCCGCGTCGTCGATGGCCAGGCCGGTGCAGTCGGCGGTGAGGCCGGTCTGGAGGCTGGTGGCGATAGCCCCGGCCAGGTCGCGGCCCAGCCCGGTGGCCCCGATGAGGACAATCTCCGGCTTGTATTTCTCCACCAGGTGGCAGCAGGCCTTGTAATACGATTCGGTGCGGTAATAATGAAAGACGGGGTCGTCGACGAGATAGACCTTGGCCGCCCCGTAGGCGAAGGCCTCCTTGGCGAGGTGTTCCACCTTGTCGCCGATGCAGACGGAGCAGAGCTCGACGCCGCGCTTCTTAGCCAGCTCGGCACCGACACCTAATAGCTCCCAGGAGACCCCGGCGGGCTGGCCCTCGGTGTGCTCGATGAAGACCCAGACGCCCTTATATTCCTTGAGCTTCTCCAGACGGGGGTCGGGCTTGGCGGCCTCGGCCTCCGGTGCCGGGGCGGCGGCCTTCTGCTTGGCCAACTCGTCGAGGATTTTCTGCTCCTCCGGGGTGTAGTAAATCTCGAGGGCCTCGGCGGGGCAGACCTTGACGCAGCGGCGGCAGCGGGTGCAGAGCTCCAGGTTGATGATGGGCTCGCCCTTCTCGTTCATGGTGATAGCGCCCTTGGGGCACTCGCTCTCGCAGCGGGCGCCGCAGGCGATGCACTTGCCGGGTATCAGCCGGGCCTCGCCGCGGGGTCGCTTCATCTTCTGAGGCTCTGCCATTGAAAGCGGGTCTTATCCTTTCTTTATAAGGACAGCAAGTCCTTTTCTATCATTCTCTCGATTAAGGAGCGGGCGACGTCCTCGGGCTTATCGGTCTCGTGGCCGATGATTTCGCCCTTGGCGCGCTCCGGCGAGAATATCTTGCGTACCTGTGTCGCCGATCCCTTGAGGCCAATGAGCTGCTCGTCAATGCCCATCGCCTTATTATCCCAGAGGGTGATGGCGGCGTCCTCAGCGAACAAGCGCATCGGCACGGTGGGGTAGCGGGGGGTGTTGATTTCGCGCAGCACGGCCACCATGGCCGGCAGGGGCGCCTCAACGATTTCGTGCCGCCCTTCCAGCTTGCGCCGGACTTTGATGGTCTTGGCTTTCACGTCCACCGCCTCGATGCGGTCGACCAGGGTCAGCTGGGTGCAGCCCAGCCGCGTGGCGATGCCGGGGCCCACCTGGGCGGTATCGCCGTCGATGGTCTGGCGGCCGCAGATGACGGCGGCCAATTCTTCTTTTTGCGCCAGCTTGCGGATGGCCTCGGTGAGCACCTTGCTGGTGGCCAGGGTATCGGCCCCGCCGAAGACACGGTCGGAGAGGAGAATGGCCGCGTCGGCGCCCAGGGCCTGGGTCTTGCGCAGGGTAACCTCGGCGCTGGGCGGGCCCATGGAGATGACGGCCACACGGAAGCCGTATTTATCTTTAAGACGCAGGCTCTCCTCGAGGGCGTGGGTATCGTAGGGGTTCATGATGAAGGGGACGCCTTCCCGGATAAGGGTGCCGGTCACCGGGTCTACCTTGACCTGGGTGGTGTCCGGGACTTGCTTGACGCAGGCGACGACTAACATCAGTATATTGGACTAAAATACCAGGGCGGGTGATTTTACCGAGTAATCTTACCACAATGGCGGCCCTTTCGGCAAATCCCCCGGGGCAGGAATTCAAGCAAATTTCCCCCTGAAAAACCCGGCAAATCCATTGTGGGGGCACTCCAAATCTGCTATGATAGTGGGGCACCCCATTGGCGAGCCTCTACCATGGCCATCATCAAAACCACCAATCTAACCAAACGCTTCAGAGAACTCGTGGCGGTTGACGACGTCAGCCTGTCCATTGAGGAGGGCGAGTGCTTCGGCCTGCTGGGGCCCAACGGCGCCGGCAAGACCTCGCTCATCCGCATGATAACGGCCGTCTCGCCGCCGACGCACGGCGAAATCGAGGTGGCCGGTATGGACGTCGCCAAGTCGCCGCGCCAGGTAAAGGCCATCCTGGGGGTGGTGCCCCAGATAGACAACCTGGACGAAGACATCAACGTCATCCAGAACCTGATGACCTTCGCCCGCTACTTCGCCATCCCCAAGGCCGTGGCCCGCGAGAGGGCCGCCGAGATTCTCCGGGCGATGCAGCTCGAGGAGAAGCGGACAAGTAAGATAGACGAGCTTTCCGGCGGCATGAAGCGCCGCCTGCTCATCGGGCGGGGGCTCATCAATAACCCCCGCATCCTCATCCTGGACGAGCCTTCTATCGGCCTCGACCCCCAGGCCAAGCACATGGTCTGGCGGCGGCTCCGCGAGCTCAGGGCCCGCGGCGTGACCCTGCTCCTCTGCACCCAGAACATGGACGAGGCGACCTACCTCTGCCAGCGCGTGGCCATCATGAACCAGGGCCGGGTCATCGTCACCGGGCGCCCCCGCGAGCTGGTGACCGAGCACATCGGGAAGCGGATATGGGAGATAGACTTTATGCCCGAGGAGCGCGATAAACTCGTCGCCGAGCTGGAAAAGCGTCAGCTTGAGTTCGAGGAGGCGGCGGACACGATTTATATCTTCAACTTTACCGACGCGGCCGTGGCCGGTCTGCCCGGTTACACGCGGGAGGCCACCCTGGAGGACGTCTTCTTCAAGCTCACCGGGAGGTCGCTGGAATGATACGGGGCTTTACCTGGCGTTTTTACCGCGTCTGGCAGCGCAACCGGGACGTCTTCTTCCGTCTCTGGCACTCGGAGGCCCCGGCCTCGGTCATTGAGCCGATTATCCTCCTCATCGCCTTCGGCATCGGCATGGGCGGCCTGATCGGCGAGAATGTCGACGGCCAGCGCTACATCGAGTTTATCGCCCCCGGCGTCATCGCCGCCTACGCCATGTTCAGCGCCTCCTTCGAGTGCACCTACGGCAGCTACTTCCGCATGGAGCACCAGTACACCTTCGACGCCATCCTGGCCACCCCCCTCAACGTGGAAGACCTCACCGCCGGGGAAATCTTCTGGGGGGCCACCCGCTCGGCGATGACCGGCTCGGTGGTGCTGGCGGTGGCCGCCGGCTTCGGGCTGGTACCGTCGTGGTGGGCGCTGCTCATCCCGCTGGTGGCCCTGCTGGAAGGCATCATGTTTGCCTCTATATCTATCTTTTATACCTCCATCGTGCCGTCCATCTATACCTTCAACTACTATTTCACCCTCTTCATCAGCCCCATGTTCTTCCTGGCGGGGGTCTTCTTCCCGCTGGACTCGTTCCCGGCCATTCTGGAGAAAATCAGCCGGTTCATCCCGCTGACGCCGGCTGTGGAGCTCAACCGTGCCATCTTCCGGGGGGAGTTCAACTGGGAGCTGCTCGCCTCGCTGGCCGTTATCGTCGGCTACATCGTCGTCTTCTTCTCCCTCTCCCTGGTGACGATGCGGCGGCGCCTGACCAAATAGAGGAAAGGGGGAATAGCCTGTGGCCGTCCTCTCCGGGCATGATATCCGCCGCCTGATTGAGCAAGACCCGCCCCTCGTCGCGGGCTGGCTCGACCTGGAGACGCAAGTTCAGGCCAACGGCTTCGACCTCACCCTGCGCGATGTGGCCGTGCCCCAGTCGGCTGGCTGCCTTACCGCCGACAACGCCGGGCGGGTCGTCTCTGACACCTCGCCGCTGGTCTTCGACGCGCTGGGATATATTGACCTGCCGGCCGGTATCTACATCGTCAGCTATAACGAGGTCGTCCACCTCCCCAAGAATATCATGGCGCTGGGCCGCCCCCGCTCCAGCCTGCTGCGCTGCGGCGTGACGGTGGGCACGGCCGTCTGGGATGCCGGCTACGAGGGGCGCTCACAGTCGCTGCTGGTGGTCTATAATCCGCGCGGCTTCCGCGTGCAGCACAACGCCCGCATCACGCAGCTTATCTTTATGGAGCTTTCCGGCGATACCGAGGGGTATAACGGCGTCTATCAGGGGGAGAATATTTAGGCTTCTTAGCTTCACCCAACCTGTTTTTTTACCTCTCCCCCTTTATCCCCCTGCCTTCGCCGAAGCGGCTACGCGCAGGCAGGCCTCTCCAAACTCGGCATCAGAAAAGGCCTTTGATATCCTGTTTGGAGAGGGGGAATTTATTTTTTAGAAGAGGGGCTTCGCCCCTCTTAAACACCCCATAGGGCGGGGCGCAAACTACGGCCTAAGCCGTGGATGATGAGGGCGGTTTACCCGCCGAAGCCTTGGCGTAGGCGTGGCCAGGGTGGGAATAGATAACTCTGATGGGGCGGTGGGGTGGCTCTATACCTTCTCCTCGCTCAAAATGCGCCAGCTTTCCGGCTCGACCTGCGTGGTATCCACAACCAGATGGATTATGTCAAGGGCAGGATAATCGCGCTTCAGTTCGTCTAAATCAACCGGCTCGAAGCTCCGCTCGTTTTCCCGGTAGGCCCGCACCGTGAGGGCGTTGGAGGCAGTATCCTCCCGGGTGCGCCCGGCGATACGCGCCAGGGCCGCCTCCGGCGGGCACCGTGTCTCCAGGATGACGAGGGGCTTACCGTGGCCGGCGGCGAGGGCCGCCGCCTGCTGGCGCAGCGTGCGGGTATAAAACGTGCCGTCGAGGATGAGGCAACCCTCCCCGGACAACTCCTTTTCGGCGCGGCGGAACATCTCCTCGTAGACCCGGTGGCGCTGGGCCGCGTCGCCAGCGACCTTTTCATTGAAAATGTCCGCCTCCGGCAGCAGCTCCCGCCGGACGGCATCGGTACTCAGGACTTGACAGCCTTTAAGTCCGGCGACGTGCGCGGCCACGGTCGTCTTCAGCGTGGCGGGCAGGCCGCAGGTGATGAGCAGGAAAGGCGGCTTGAGCTCATCTTCAATATACTTCAGAATCGTCTCTCGCAAGCAAGTATCTCCTAAGAATCGTGAGTATAGGATTCGGCCAGCTCAAAGTAGCCGCGGGCATTATCGCGGATTCTCTCCTTTTCCGCGGCGGGTATCTGCGGGTCGTCGTACTGGAAACAGCCCACCTTACCGCGCACGTAGGCGCGGTAGCACTTATAGAAATTGAGCAGTTTCATCAGTTCCCCGTCGCCGCTGGCCTGGACATAAGCCGTCACGAAACCCCGCGAGAGGTCGCCGCGGCCGTAGTGGTCCAGGTCCATGGCCAGAAAGGCCACCTCGGCGGCGACGTCGCTGTAGCGGAAGCGGTCGTTGAACTCGATACAGTCGTAGATGCAGATTCGCTCGGTAAAGCAGATATGGGCGGCGTGCAGGTCGCCGTGGCAGTCGCGGATGCGCCCTCCGGCCACGCGCTGACGGAAAAGGTCTTCGTTAGCCTTGATGAAATTGCGGGTGTAGCTCTTGAGGCGCTCGTAAGTTTCCGGCGCGATAATCTCGCCGAAGTATGGCTCGGTCTGGGCAAAGTTCTCCTCGGTATTTTGGATGACGGCGTTCAGCCCGCCGATACGATTTATTTCCCTGCCCGTTGCGGCCCTGGCGTGGAAACCGGCCAGCAGCACAGCCACGTCGGCCAGCATGGCGGGGGTGACCTCGCCGCGGGGGAGCAGGTAGTCCAGCATGCGTTCGGCGGGCAGGCGGCGCATCTTAACGGCGTATTCGGCGATACTGCCCTCGCCACCCAGGACGTAGCGCCCGTTATGATAGGTAATCTCCACCACGCCCAGGTAGGCATCGGGGCAGAGGCGGCGGTTGAGCTCGGTCTCTTTGTAACAGAGGGCCCGGCGTTTCTCCAGGGTGGTGTAGTCCAGGTAGCCCAGGTTCACCGGCTTCTTGATTTTATAGACGTAATCGCCGGCCAGCAGGACGTAGGACATCTGGGTCTGCAGCAGCTCCACCTGCCGGGCGGGTTCGGGGTAGAGCCGCGGATTGAGCAAAGCCTGGATGAGTTCCGGTAGCTCGGACATGCCGGCGCCGTCGCTTACGACCAAATGCCCTACTTGGCCGCCTTGGCCTGGGCCTTCATCTTTTCTTTGTGCTTTTTGGCCGCCTTGAGGTGCTTGTGCCAGGCGACCCTTTTTGATTTATTCATCTCTAATAATATAGCCTAATTCGGCTTTTCCCGCCACCCTAGCCCCGCACCAGGGCGGCAAACCGCTCGAAAGAGCGGTCGTAGGTCCGCTCCACCTCCGGCGGGAAGGCACAGGCGGGCAGCTCACGCATCTTAAGGTGGTACTGGATGCATTCGCAGCACTTGCCCTTGCGCGGGCAGGGCTCGTAGGTGCAGTTACAGGCGCTTTTATTGGCTTCAAGGTTACATTCCATATCGCTTTCCTTGCTTTATTTAAAAAGGCCAGATAAGGGGGATTAAGAGCACGGCGATGCCCCAGAAGATGATGTTGAGCGGGGCGCCGACCCTGGTGAAGTCGGTGAAGTTATAGCCGCCGGGCGAAAATATCATCGTGTTGGTCTTGTAGCCGATGGGCGTGGCGAAGCTGGTGGAGGCGGCGAAGGTGATGGCCACCAGCAGCGGTCGGGGGTCGATGTTCAAAGCGGCGGCGGTGGTGAAGGCAATCGGCGCCAGGATGGCGGCGGCGGCGTTGTTGGACATGGCCTCGGTAAAGACGGCGGTGACGATATAAAGAATGGCCAGCAGCACCACCGGCCCGTTACCGGCCAGCGGCTCCAGGACGCGCTCGGCCAGCCACGAGGTTGCGCCGCTGCTTTCCAGGGCCAGACCCAGCGGCAGGACGCCGGCCAGCAGGAAGATTATCTTCCAGTCGATGGCCTTATAGGCCTCCTCGATGCTGAGACACTGGGTGACCACCATGGCCACGGCCCCCAGCACGGCCGCCTCCATGACGGGCAGGACGTTGAGCGTGGTGAGGATGACCACCGCCAGCAGCACCCCCAGCGCCAGAAAGGCACGGTTCTTGCGCAGGTAGAGGTCGGTCAGCTCGTTGGTGACGACCGCATTGGGCGAGTTCATGACGTGGGCGATGTCGTCCTGGTGCCCCTGGAGGAGCACCGTATCGTTCTCGTTGAGCTTGACCTCGGACAGGCGGTGGTGCAGGGTGCGTCCGCGCCGCTGGATGGCCAGCACGGTGAGCTTATGGCGGCGGAAGAAGGTAGCCTCCTGCAGGGTGCGACCGATGAGGGTGGAGTCGGGCGGGATGAGCACCTCGCTCAGCTTCATGTTGTGGGCACTCAGCTCATGGTCGCTGACGCGGGCGTCTTTCAGTATCTTCAGGCCGTACTTGCCTTCCATGTCAATTATCTGCTCGACGTTGCCGTGCAGCAGCAGGATGTCGTCGGGCCGGATGACCGTCTGGGCGGGACGGGAGACGGCTTTAGCCCCGCGCAGCAGGTTGGCCAGCTCCACCTTGGTCTCGCCCTCGGCCTTGCTCTTGTCCCAGGTCTGCCCTACCAAGCTCGACTTTTCGCCCACCTGCATTTCGGCCAGGTAATCGGCCAGGCGGTAGCGGTCGACCTGCTCGGCCTCGCCCTTGCGCACCGGCAGCAGCCAGTGTCCCACGGCGGCCAGATAGACCATCCCCGCCCCGACCATGGCCAGCCCCAGGGGCAGGAACTCGAAGAAACCAAAGGGCTCCAGACCCCGGTTGATGGCGATTGAGTTGACGATGAGGTTGGTGGATGTACCGACGAGGGTACAGACTCCGCCGAACTGGCTGGCGTAGGAAAGCGGTATCAGGATGCGCGAGGCGGCGATTTTGCGGCTGCGGGCCAGCACCATGGCCACCGGGATGAAGATGGCCACGATGGCGGCGTTGATGATGAAGGCCGAGAGGATGGCCGCGGTGAGGCTGAGAATAAGCATGAGGCGGAGCTCCGTCCGCCCGGCGATACGGTCAAGCTGGCGGGCGGCCCACTCCACCAGGCCGGTGCGCACCAGCCCGGCGCTGAGGACGAACATGGCGGCGATGGTCACCGTGGCCTGGTTGGCAAAGCCGTAGAGCACCTGCTCCGGGGTGATGAGCTGGAAGACGAAGAGCAGCACCAGCACACACAGGGCGACGACATCGACGCGCACCTTGCCCCAGACGAACATGGCCATGGCGGCGACGACGATAACGCCGACCAAAATCATATCGGTACCGGGCATGGGGATATTATACCGCGATGCGGCCGGATTAAGCTACAGCCTCTTCCGCATCTCCGCCGAGAGGCCGGTGAGCAACTGCAAAGCCTGTTCCACGCCCTCTTCCGTCAGGCCATTCAGGCCGCAGCTGGGTAAAAGCAGGCTCTGCTTGATTATGTCCTTAATTGATAGTCCGTGGCGGGTAAAGGGCGCCATCGCCTCTTCCAGTCGGTCCTTCAGACTGGCCAAGCTCTCCTTGGTGACCGGACCCATCGCGTTGGGGACGATGCCCCAGCCGATGCAGCCGCCGCGCTGGATGAACTGCTTGATTTCATCGGGGTAGAGGGCCACCGATTCGGCGTAGTCGTAGGCATCAAAGTTGAGGATATCCATCTTCGTTTTCAGCAGTATCGACCAGTCCGTATTGGCGCAGCAGTGTATCCCCTTGAGCCCGCTGATGCCGTCGAAGACCTCGTTAATCATCTCGATGATTTTCTCCGGTCGGGAGAACGGGCCGGATGCCACGATTGACCCGTAGGACGCCATAATCGGCTCATCGACGAAGATAATGGTGTTGGGGGATATTTTTTTGAGTTCGTTTTCTTCCCAGGCCGCCTTGAGCTTGAGAAACTTGGGGACGGCGTCGCCGAGGACGTCATGGTAGAGTATCGACCGCTTGTTTTCGTCGGTGACGGTAATGCCCCAGGATAAAGGCCCGGTAATACATCCCTTGACCGCCTGCGGGGACAGCCCGTCCTGCTCCAGGAGGGCGTAAAGCCCGGCCACGCGGTCCCGCCCCATGGTGAAGCCCGACGCATCGTTTTCCAGGTAAGCCTGGTAGAGCGCTTCCAGCGGCCTGGTGTAATCGGCGGCGGTATCCACGTAGATGCGGTTCTTCTCCACCACCACGCCGGGGAAGCCCTCGCTGTACTGCACGTACATGTTCTCCAGGAACGATTTCTTGGGCAACTGCGGCCAGGTGGCGATGTCCTTGAGGTAGCGGTTCAGCAGCGCGCAGGCCTTTTTGGGGTCGGTATGGGGCACGCTCTGGACAACCGTGGGTAAACAACTGAATTCTGTGTTCGGCATGATACTACGCTTTCTTGATGTATTTCCCGATGAGCAACGCCAGCTTCTTTTTTGCGGCGGTGGGAATCGCCTTGGGGTCGGTGACGATGGCCAGGGCCGTGGCGCAGGCGCAGTCGCGCTCGCCGGGCAGGCGCTCCGCCGCCAGCTTAATGGTCTTTTTGGCCAGATCCACGTTGCGCTGCATCGTCGTCATGATGGCCGCGACGGTGACGGCTTCGTCGGTCTCGCGCCAGGAGTCGTAGTCGGTCACGCAGGCGATACTTGCGTAGCAGATTTCCGCCTCGCGGGCCAGCTTGGCCTCGGGCAGCACCGTCATGCCGATGACATCGGCCCCCCAGGACTTGTAGAGCCGCGACTCGGCGCGCGTGGAGAAGGCCGGGCCCTCCATGGCGATGAAGGTGCCTCCCCGGTGCACCGTCGCCCCGGCGTCGAGGGCGGCCTGGTAGACCACCTGGCTCAGGGCCGGGCAGAACGGGTCGGCGAAGGGGACGTGGGCGACGATGCCCTCCCCGAAGAAAGAGCTTACCCGCCCCCGCGTGCGGTCGATAATCTGGTCGGGCACCATCAGGTGGCCGGGCCGCAGCTCCTCCTTGAAGCTGCCGCAGGAGTTGGAGGAGATGATGAACTCCACCCCCAGGGCCTTCAGGGCGTAGATATTGGCGCGGTAGGGCACCTCGGTGGGCGAGAGGCGGTGCCCCCGCCCGTGCCGCGGCAGGAAGGCCACGCCCACCCCGCCCAGCCTGCCCACCACGATGGCGTCCGACGGCGGGCCGAAGGGCGTTTCCGGCCTGACCTCCTGCACGTCTTGCAGGCCCTCGATATCGTAAAGGCCGGTGCCGCCGATGACGGCGAGTTTAGCGGTGGGTGTAGGCATGGGTGGCCTCCTGTTATAATTACATGCTAAATACTACACTGATATTAAGCAGTCCCAAAGTGCTAACTATCCAAGGCTTGCTATTCTGTCTATTCTTTCAATGATTCTTTTTAAATCTTCTTTAATTTCACCCTCTCCCGTAGATTCAGCTGCTTTTTGCCCAACAACAGCCTTCCACCCTTTGGGTACAGTTTTGAGCTTTTGTTTAAGCAACACTTCGATAGCCTTAACAGCTGAGCCTTTTGTTAACTCTTCCTTTTCCTCTGCAGAAGGCTCAATGTTATACTCAGAGCAAACAGCATCAATGAGTGCATTTCTATTATAATAATCCTCAATATCGCCTTCATTTAGGAAAAATAGGTTATCATTGGGTTTCAGTTGTCCATTCTTCACGAAGGTTCTCTTCGATTTTTCTGCACCTTTATCCAGAATCATGAAAAACGGGATATTTGCTGCTTTTGTTGATTCAATAAACGTCCTTAAATGATATTTCCCTTGGTCTTTGCCATATATAGGAATAAACGAGACTTCGCCTGCTTCGAAACTGACGCCTATCTTCTCGGCGAATATAGGAAATACTATCTTGTCTGATGGTCCTTCAACAAACACAACTACATTAGAACAGAAAATATCACTCGGACGGACTCCTAATTCAACAGTCACATGTTTTAAGTCCGCTATATCCTGTAAACGGGTAATCTGCGATGAGTCATCTACTTTTTTTACCAACCAAACATTCTTCAGTTCAGAACGATCTACTAACACAGAAGAATGAGTTGTGATGAATAACTGTTGATCAGTAGCAATATCCCTTAATATGTCTAAGAACCCCCTTATAAGAGCAGGGTGTAAATGTATTTCTGGTTCATCTATACCAAATACAGAATGGGGTGATTTAATCAGCTGATAGATTAGCATTATAAGCTCCTGATAGCCACCACCAACCCAGTGGACAGGGAAAGGATTAGCTGAGTCTTGCTCCCTCACATTAAAGTCACCATCAAGAACACGCATATCCGAGACATCAGGCGAGACTTTTTGCAGTAACCTTTCAAGTTTTTGCCATTTTCTTCGCGCATCGCGAGCACCTGTTTGTGCCATGCTCTTTAATTCACCTAATAACGTAGAGTTAATGATTGTTTGTCTTTGGGTGAAACCTGCATATGTGGCTATTGAATCTCTAGAAGCTGGGATAAAGACAAATTTATCTTTCACATTTGTTGTGAGCTTATTGAGAATTTCACCAGCAATTCCTATTGTTTCAGGGGGTTCGGCGTCGGGTTTTTCACTAGAAGGGCGAAAAATAATTTCTCCATTAATTTCCAATAACTCAGTTGTCCAGAAAGCTGCATCGGCTGGCCCATTGATCTTTCTTATGATTCGCAATAAGGTGTTTTGTCCTTCGGATATCTTACTCCCCAAATCAACAGGGACTATTCCATTAGATTCTCTTTTTTCAAGCTCTATTGCCATATCAAAGATAACGGGATTTGATGGATCCCTGTCGAACCATGTATAATCCGGGATACTTCCGATATTATGCCTAATTTCTGGTGTTAGCTCATTGAAAAAAAGCGTCAATGCATCAATAACGTTGGTTTTACCAGAGCTATTGGCTCCAATCAGGATTACTAATTCCCCTATTTCTTCCATGTCAAGTTTTTCAAGACTTCTAAAATTACTGATATGAAAGGATTTAATCTTCATGACTATCCTCCATCAAAAGCAAGTTTTTAGACATCTTTGAATAAACTAACTTAATTATACCACCCGAACAGCAGAAACGGGAGTAAGAAGTGATTTACTTTCCTTTATTCATTAGGCGGGGCAGTGGGGACACGCTAACGGGCTAAGCCGTGGATGACGCGAGGGCGGTTTACCCGCCGGAGCTTTAGCGCAGGCGGGGGCAGGGTGGGAATAGATTATTCAGAAAAACTTGACAGTTATCCCCAAAGTATGGTATAATATATGCACAATCAAAAAAGAAATCTGCCCCCTCGCCCGAGGGGTTTTTCTTTTTAGCCCTCTAAAATCCCTTTTATACCCGCGCCGTAAGGCGGCCGCACCACGCCCTTTTCGGTGATGATGGCGGTGATGTAGCGGTGGGGTGTCACGTCGAAGGCGGGGTTGGCGGCGACCACGCCTGCCGGGGCGATGGGCACGCCCTGGAGGTGGGTGACTTCCTGCGGATTTCTCTCCTCGATGGGGATTTTGTCCCCCGTCGTCAGCGAGGGGTCGATGGTGGAGGTGGGGGCGGCGATATAGAAGGGGACTTTGTTCTCGCGGGCCAGTACCGCCAGCGTGTAGGTGCCGATTTTATTGGCCGTATCGCCGTTGCGGGCGATTCTATCGGCGCCGGTGATAACGCAGGTTACTTTGCCCGCTTTCATGAAATACCCGGCCATGCTGTCGGTAATCAGGTTGACAGGCACGCCGGCCTGCTTGAGCTCCCAGGCGGTCAGGCGCGACCCCTGCAGGAGGGGGCGGGTCTCGTCGCCGAGGACTCTGACCTGCTTACCCTGCCGGTGCGCCGCGATAATCACCCCCAGGGCCGTGCCCGCCCCAGTGGTGGCCAGCGGGCCGGCGTTGCAGTGGGTGAGCACGGTGGCGCCCGCCGGGATGAGTTCAGCCCCCAAGCGGCTGATGGCCTCGGTGGCGGCAGTCTCCTCCCGGTGGATGGCGATGGCCTCGTCGCTGAGTTTCTTTTTGATGCTGGCCACGCTGCCGGCGACAGCGGCGGCCTTTTTCAGGCGCTCCAGGGCACGGAAGAGGTTACGGGCGGTAGGGCGGGTGGCGGCGATAAAATCGATGACGGCGGCAAGCTCTTTACGGAAAGCGCCCGCGTCCGCCGTCCGGATGGCCTGCGCCCCCAGGGCGACGGCGTAGGCCCCGGCGATGCCGATGGCGGGCGCGCCGCGGATTTTAAGCTCCTTGATGGCGGCGGCGATAGCGCGGTAGTCGGCGAGCTTGAGGTAGACCTCGTCGCGGGGGAGGCGCGTCTGGTCGATGATGACGACGTGGTCGCCGCGCCAGACGATAGGCTGGTTATCCATTTTTCTCCCACCGCTCGCGGGTGAGCTCCATGAGGACGAAGCAATTATTGCCCTGGGCCATCTTGCCGCAGGGGGTGAAGCCGCACTTGGCAAAGCAGCGCTGCGCCCGCTGGTTCCAGTCCAGGGTCTTGAGGTAGAGCCGCTTCAGTTCCGTGGTACCGAAGACGTGGCCGACCAGGGTGTTGATGGTATCGGCGCCGTAGCCCTGGTCCCAGTAGTCGCGGTCGCCAATCATGATGCCGAGCTGCGCCTCGCCGTGCTTGGCGTCGATGTCGTAGCAGGTGCAGTTGCCGATGTGCCGGCCTTCCAGGGTCTCCACGGCCAGGGGATAGCGGCGGTGACTGGCCTGGCGCAGGGCGGTGGTATATTCCACCAGGTAGACCGCGAAAGGCAGGGCCAAGAGCGGGGCGGCGTCGAGGCGGGCCAGCTCCGCGTCCGTCTGCCAGCGATAGTCGTTGCGGACGTCGCCGAGCTTCTTTTCGCGGAGGCGGACTTTCCGGCCGGGAATAACCTCCCCCTTGAGGGGCTTAAAGACGTCCCGGCTGGCCTTGCGCAGCTTCATAATTCGTCAGGGATATGAAGACCGGGTTCAGTCTTCATCTTCCTCGTCGTCCTCCTCGCCGCTTTCCCATATCGGCTCGGTGAAGTAGTCGATGTACTCTTCCATCGCCTGGGCGGCCACCTGCTTGATGCGCTCGCGGGCCTCCACGGCCATCTTGGCCAGCTCGGCCATGTCGACCCTCACCTCCAGCATGGTGGTGAGCACCTTCAGCACCGCCAGGGCCGCCATCGGGTTGGGCACGCGCGAGGCGTAGACGGGCACCTCACCCAGCAGGCAGATGCCGTCGATTTCCCGCTCCTTGGCCACCCCCAGCAGCAGGCCGTTGAGCCCGGCAATCTGTAGATTGTTCGCTTGCTCCAGATTATAGCTGGCCAGGTCGCCGGTGAGGAGAGGGCTGGTGGCCACGCCCCAGACCTTGGGCGGCTCGGTGTGGTGGATGCGCGTCATGGCGGCGGCGCAGGTATAGACGCGCCCCACGTTGAACTTCTGGCCCAGGTCGAGGATGGCGTTGGCCAGCTCGTAGCCCTTGGCGGCGGGCTGGTCGTCGCCGATGAAGAGGATGAGGTCGCCGCCGTCGCCGGCGTTCTTCCAGTAGTAGAACTGGCTCTGGGGGAAGGTGGGCGCCTCGACGACGTTATCGCGGACGAGCACGCCGATGGGGTCGAAGAAGTGGGCGGCCTCGAAGTGCCCCAGCTCCTTGAATTCCAGCTTGGCCTTGAGGTAGCTGGCGCATATCATGGCCACGTTGCCGATGCCCGGCCAGGCCGCCAGCAGGCTGGGCTCGCGGAGCTTGGGGCGGGCGGTCAGCTTGATGATATTATTGCTCATCTTATCTTGCCTTCCTTAAAGGCCAATGGGTAGGAAAAGATTATTCCTACCCCAAATCATAACAGATTAAAGGGCTTTCAGGGTAGTCTTTGAATTAGTACCATCCGCCCCCCCTTTTTGCCCCCTTCGGTGTTATCTATTCCCACCCTGACCCCGCCTGCGCTAAAGCTCCGGCGGGTAAACTACCCCCGGCGCATCCGCGGCTTAGCCCGGAGTACGCCACACCCTTTGACTGCCAGTCAAAGGGTTCTAAAACCTAGCAAAACTGTCCCCGGGCCTGAGAGCTTCCCCGATATTATTCCAATCCGTGTGCGGATTTGAATGAAATAAGCAGTTCGGAAGCCTCTGAAATGTAATCCGCCCCCGCTTCCATCATTATACCTGCTTGGTCTATTTTGTTAGCATCAACATCATCAATACCAACTACAAGTAAATCCATAGCATCATCAAAACTTTCCATACCCAGCATGAACTTTTCGTGGATGTGTATCATTGACCCGGGCGGATTAACCGTCCGCGCATCCTCGGCAGCCATCTTAATATTATAAATCTCAAGCGATGTAGATAATACCCATTCGTCGTTGAAAGGTTGATATTGCTGCAATAACTGTCCTAAAACCTGCATGGGAACAACGCAGGACGCGGCTATTGCCTGTACGGTATTTATATAAATTTTTTCTTCGACCAGGGATATTTCAGAAGTTTGTTGCGTGGCATCCGCACTTGAAGGGATGTAAACCTGACCTCCAGTGTCAGGATTAAGATAAACGTAAAGCAAAATGCCAATGATTGCCAAGGCACAGGTTATTATCAGATAGCCTACCGGAAAGCCGCCCTTTTCCTTCCTTGCCTCATTCCACATTACTCACCACCCAACACCTTTTTAATCTATTCCCTACCCCTGGCTGGAAACCGCCAGCCCCTTACAATAAATCGGCGGGGTGTGGAGGAAAGCGCCGACCCACCTCGGCTCGCGGCCGATGGCGGCGATGTCCCTGAGGGCAGCGTAGACATTGCCGGAGACCATCGTGTCCTTGACCCGCCCCACGATTTGGCCGTTCTCAATCTTGTAGCCCAGCAGCACGTTGCCGGAGAAGTCCCCGCCCAAAATATTGCCCTGCCCGGCCCCCATGAGCTGCTCGACGACGAGGCCCTCTTTGATATCGGCCACCATGTCGTCGAAGGTAGTCTTACCGGGGGCAATAACCAGGGCACTGGGCGACGGGGCGGGCAGGCCGCCGCGCGCGCGGGAGCCGCTGCCGGTGCTCTCCTTGCCGGCCAGGGCGGCCGTCTGCAGGTCGTAGAGAAAACCGCGGACGACGCCCTCCTCCACCAGCGGGGTACGCCGCGAGGGCACGCCTTCGTCATCGCAGGGGCGGCTGCCGGGGCGGTAGGCCAGCGTGGCGTCGTCGTAGAGGCTGAAATTTTTGTCAAAGACAGTCTTCCCCACTTTGTCACCCAGCGGCGAGGCGCCTTCGAGGACGGTCTTGCCGTTGCAGGCGGCGACGAGCGGCATGATGAGGGCGGTGACGCCGTTGGGGGTGAAAATTACCGGAAGCTGCTTCGTTGGCGATTTGGCCTTGCGGGCGGCCAGGTCGAGCTGCCTTAAGACCAAATCAGTGACCGTCTTGGTATCGGCCAGGGGATGACAGGAGGCCTCGCCCTCGCCGACGAAGAGCATGTCCGTCCCCTCGATTAAATTACCCTCAATATCCAGGCTGAAAAAGCTCTTGCGGTAGTCGGCCCGGCCGCCCTGCGAGTTGAGCAGGCTCATGGTGATGACGCCCCGGCTGACCCCGGCCTCGCAGACGATGCCCGGCGTGTGGCCGGTCACGGCGGCCACCATCGCCTCGCCGAGTTTTATCATCTCTTCGATGGAGACATCCGGCACGGCGGGGTCGTAAATATCGACCTTCGGGTAGGCCGCCGCGCCGGGGAGCTTGAACTTGGCCTCGGTGCCGAAGGCGGCCGTCTCCACGGCGGCCGCCACCAGCGCTTTGGCATCGCCCTCGCCCGTCGTCGTGGCGTAGCCGGTGCGCCCGTCCTTGACGATGCGCAGCGCCAAACTGGTGGTCTGGTTGGTCTGGAGCTGCTTGAGGCGGTTGGCCTCGAAGTGCACCTGCGTCTCCTCGGAGGCGACGCGGAAGACCTCCGCCGCCGGGGCGACTTTCTTCGCTTCGGCCAGGATGGCTTCCATTATTTCCCTCCGATGAGGCAGCGCCGGATGCGGATGTGGGGGCTGCCGTTGGCCACCGGCAGGGGCATCTGCCCCCCCTTGCCGCAGCCACCGCCCTGGTTCATGTCCAGGTCGTCGCCGATGGCGTCGATGTTGGCCAGCGTCGTGAAGACGTTGCCGGTGAGCATCACCGGCCGCAGCGCCTCGGCAATCTTGCCGTTGCGTATCATGTAGGCCTCGCCGGCGGAAAAGGTGAACATCTCCATGCTGGTCGTGCCGCCGTACCAGTTCTTGGCATAGATGCCCTCTTTGATGTCGCTAATCATATCATTGAAAGTAGTTTTACCCGGCTCGATGTAGGTATTGGTCATGCGCACGATGGGCGGGAAGCGGTAGCTCACGGCGCGGGCGTTGCCGGTAGCTGGCTCGCCCATCTTGGCGGCCGTCTCCCGCGAGTGCAGCCGCCCCACGAGCTTGCCCTCCCGGATGAGGTAGGTCTTATGCGCCGGGGTGCCCTCATCGTCGTAGGCGTAGCTCCCCCGCAGGCCCGGCCAGGCCGCCGAATCGACGACGTTTAAATTTTTGCCGCCGAACTCCTTGCCCAGGGTCATAATCTGGCGCATGCGCTCGTTCTCGTATACGAAGTCTGATTCGGATAAATGCCCGAAGGCCTCGTGGACGAAGACCCCCGCTAAAATTGGGTCGAGGACGACGGTATACTCGCCGCCTTTGGCCTGCGGGGCGTCGAGCAGGGCCACGGCGTTGCGGGCCATTTCCTCAACATCCTTATGCAGACCGCGGATGGCGTCGAAGTCGCCGCGGCTCCCCAGACTCAGGCCCACCTGCTGTACCTCACCGTCCTTGGCGGCGATGGCCGTCAGGCGCAGGTTGACGTCGGCTCGCTCCTGGGTGACGAAGGCTCCCTCCGAGTTCAGGAAGATAACGCCGCGGCGGCTGTCGCTATAGCCAATGGTAGAGGTCTGAATGCGCGGGACGCTCCAGATAAGCTGGTTATACTCATCCAGCAGGCGCTTCTTCTCGGCCAGGGGTATCGCCACCGGGTTCTGGGCCACCCCGCTGGGGACGTCGTCCCGCGCCGGGGCGACCTCGGCGAGCGCGCTCTTGCCGGAGCCGGCGGCCCGGGCCTGCGCCGCGGCCAGGCTCACCCGCCCGGAGAGGTCACCGAACTCGTTAAAGCTGGTGAAGCCCCAGCCCCCCTTGACCAGCGCCCGCACGTTGCCGCCACTGGAAGTTGCCCGCCCGACGGACTCCAGCGCCTTACCCCGGTAGGTGATGTGGCTCGTCTGGCTCTCTTCCAGGCGCGCTTCCAGGTAATCGGCGCAGTGTTTCTTGAGCGCGGCGGCCAGTTTTTGAGCGATGGCATTGATATCCGGCATAAGATTACGTCCCCGGTGGAAAAATACTAAGGCTTACAGTAAAGTAAGTTTAACGAACACCGTTAGCGATGTCAATTTGGTGTAATTCCCCCGCCACCCCACCCCGTCGATGTTATCTATTCCCACCCTCCGCCCTCGCAGCATCAGCAGCTTACCCTCACATATAAGGGGTGCTATCGGGCGGCGATTGTGCTACAATAATTTAGCGCTAGCGAGCGAGAGGTAAACGTCATGGCCAGGCTGAACGTCGGCAAGCGGGGAATCGGCCGCAAGAAAAAGGAAATCAAGGAAGAGCAGCCGCCGGAAGAGCCGCTGCACGTGGAGACGATTACCTGGGGCGACCTGACCTGGGTGAACGTGGCGCCGCCCACCCAGCGCGAGATAGACTACCTGGCCGAGCACTATCACTTCCACCCCCTCGACCTGGACGATACCCTCAGCCGCAAGCAGCTCCCCAAGGTGGACGAGTACCCGGAGTATCTCTTTGCCATCTTCCACCTGCCCGTCTTCGATAAGGCGACGCGGGTGAGCACCAAGCGGCAGTGGTCGGCCTTCGTGGGTGACAAGTTCCTGGTGACGCTGCACACCGGCGAGCTGCGCACCCTTTCGGCCCTCTTCCGCGACTGCCAGACCAACGAGGAGGCCCGTCAGGAGTATTTCAGCCACGGCTCCGGCTACCTGCTTTACCGCATCCTCGACCGCTCCATAGACTCCTATTTCCCCGTCCTGGATAAAATCCTGAGCCTGATGGAGGACATGGAGGACAACGTCTTTGACGAGGACGTGGAGACGGCCAAGGAGCTGAGCATCCTGCGACGGGACATCATCGCCCAGCGGCGCGTCATGTTCCCCACCCGCACCCTGATGCTGGCCCTGGAGCGGCGGCTGAAGCGCTTTACCAAGATTGACCTGACCGTCTACTTCGGCGACCTGACGGACCACATGAACAAGATATGCGAGACCCTGGACGAGGCCAAAGAGGTCATCGAGGTGTTCAAGGACACCGACTACACCCTGGCCACCTACCGCATCAACCGGGTGACACGGCTTTTAACCATCTTTTCCACCATCGTGCTGCCGTTCCTGATTATCTCCAGCCTCTACGGCATGAACGTCACCCTGCCCGGCGGGCTGCAGATAGGCAGCCTGCAGACCTTTATCATCCTGCTGGTGGTCATGGGGGTCGTCGCCGGGGCCATGCTCATCTTCTTCCGCCGCCGCCGCTGGATATAAGCCATGAACATCTCCCACCGCCTGGTGATTATCATCGCCCTCTTTGTCACCTGCTTCATCACCGCCAATGTCGTCGTCGTCAAATTCGTCGATTTCGGCATCGTCAACCTGCCGGCGGCGGTGCTGCTCTTCCCCCTGAGCTATATTATCGGCGACGTCCTCACCGAGGTCTACGGCTACCGCGTGGCGCGGCGGGTCATCTGGCTGGGCTTTGCCTGCAATCTCATCTTTGTTTTCTTCGCCTGGATAGGCCAGATTTTGCCATCGGCCAGTTTCTGGACAAACCAGGCGGCCTACGTGAGCATCCTGGGGCAGACGCCCCGCATACTGGGGGCCTCGCTGGCTGGTTATCTCGTCGGCGAGTTCGCCAACTCCTTCGTCCTCTCCCGGATGAAGATACTCACCCGGGGGCGTCTCCTCTGGAGCCGCACCATCGGCTCCACGGTGGTCGGCGAGGGGCTGGACAGCGGCGTTTTCCTCACCCTGGCCTTCATCGGCACGCCGGTGTTCATGCCCATCACGATAGTCTACCACTGGCTGGCCAAGACCCTCATCGAGACCGTCTTCACCCCGGTCACTTACGCCGTGGTCAACTGGCTGAAACGTCAGGAGGGCGTCGATACCTACGACTACCAGACCAGGTACAATCCCTTCACCATTACCGGCTAGAGGAGCCATCTTGAAGGTAAAAATTCTGGGGGCACACAACACCACCTCGCGTCAGACCGGCGGCATCTCGCTGCTGGTTGACGGCAGGCTCGCCATCGACGCCGGGTCGCTGGCTACCGCCCTGACGCTTGAGGAGCAGTACCGCCTGGTGGCCTTACTCCTAACCCACCAGCACTACGACCATATCCGCGACGTCCCCGCCCTGGCCATGAATTTTTTCCTGGCCGAGCGAAGTATTACCATCGCGACGACCCGGCCCGTTTACGAAGCCCTCACCGCTCACCTCCTCAACGATAGCATCTACCCCAACTTTTTCCAGAAACCCCCGGAAAGCCCGGCGCTGCGCTTCAAAGAGCTCAAGTCAGACCGCGAGGCAGACGTAGCCGGCTACAAAGTCCTGCCCCTGACGGTGAACCACGTCGTGCCCACCGTGGGCTACCAGGTTACCGCGCCGGACGGTAAAAGGCTCTTCTACACCGCCGATACCGGGCCGGGACTGGGCGAGTGCTTTGAAAAAATAAAGCCCGACCTGCTGGTCATCGAGGTCACCGGACTCAACAAATGGGCCGATTACCTCGGCTCCTCGGGGCACCTCACCGCCGGACAGCTGCGGGTGGAACTGGAAAATTTCCGCCAGCGCCACGGCTACCTGCCGCGGGTGGTGACGGTGCACATGAACGTGCCCGACGCTACCGTGATAGGTGAGGAACTGGCCGCCGCGGCGGCTTCGCTGGGCAGCGAGATTGAGCCCGGCTACGAAGGGATGGAGATAGAGATATAGCGGGGCGGGGTAAAAATTGCGGGCTAAGCCGAGGATGATACGGGGCGGCCTGGGTGGGAATAGATTACTCTGAGGGGGTGGGGCGGAGAGAAAACTGCGGGCTAAGCCGAGGATGATACAGGGTGGCCTGGGTGGGAATAGATTACTCCGAGAGGGGCGGGGTGGTGGCAGCGAAAAAGAGCGAAAGAAGTGAGCCTATCAGCGAGATAAAATTCATCGTTGACCATAACGTCGGGAAATTAGCCCGCTGGCTGCGCATGATGGGCTACGACAGCACCTTCTTCACCGGTGATGACGATACCGACCTGGTTCGCCAGGCCCTAAGCGAAGGCCGGGTGGTGCTCACCCGCGATAGCGGCATCATGCTGCGGCGGGTGGTCAAGAGCGGGCGGCTCAAGGCCGTCCTCATTGAGAGCGAGGTGCCGGAGCAGCAGATGCGGCAAATCGTCGCTAAGCTGGGGCTGGCCGTGCCCCACCACCCCTTTACCCTCTGCCTGGAATGTAACCGGGCGCTGGAAGACCGGAGCCCGGCGGAGGTGGCCGGCCGCGTGCCGCCCTATGTTTATAAGACGCAGCAGCAGTATATGGAGTGCCCGGCCTGCGGCCGCATCTACTGGCGGGGCAGCCACTGGGAGGCCATGATGCGGCGGCTAGAGCAGCTGGCCGCGGCCAGGGAAAGATGACAACGCAAGGAGGTAGCCCCATGAACGTCTACGAAGCCGCGACCACCCGTCGCTCGATACGGAGGTTTTTAGATAAGCCCGTCCCCGACGCCGCCCTGGAGAAGTGCGTCGACGCCGCCCGGCTGGCGCCCTCAGGGCGCAACGACCAGGTCTGCGAGTACATCGCCATCAACGATAGCGCCGTGCTGCCGGGGGTCTACGAGCACATCGGCGGCTCGATAAAGCTGCCCCCGGAAAAGGGCGGCCCGCGCCCGGAAAACACCCCCCGGGCCTACATCATCGTGCTCATCAACAAGGATTGGGAGCAAGACATCAACCGCCGCCGCGTCACCCATTACGACGTCGGTCTGGCAGCGGCGAACATTATTTTGGTGGCCTGGGAACAGGGTATCGGCGCCTGCCCGATACTGATGTACGACGAGGCCAGCCTCAAGCCGATTCTGGACATCCCCGACAGCCGCGATATCGCCCTGGTCATCGCTATGGGCTACCCGGAGGAACACCCCGTGGCCGAGGTGGCAGAAAAATCCACGACCGGCTGGGTGGACGAGAAACTGGTGCGCCATGTCCCCAAGCGCGAGCTCAGCGACGTGCGGCACCGGAATAAGTTCGGGGGATAAAAAGGCAGGCGGAGGCGACCTAAGCGCCGCCGTTCTGCCGCGCCCGGCGTCCCCAGAGCTCCCGGAGGATGCGGCGCTTGCTGTCCAGCGGCAGGGGCAGGCCGCCTTCGAACCTGGCAACGTGCTCGGTGGGTACACCGGCGAGCTCGGCCAGCTCCTGGGCGGTGAGGTCGCAGGCGATGCGGAGTTGCTGCACCCGCTCACCGGGCGATAATTTAACCGTGTTGACCTGTGGCATAGCTCTCTTCCTTCCCCCCAAGGATACACGCCCGCCGGAAGGCCCTCAACGATACCACCACCCCTTTCGCCTGGGGGTTAGCCCCCAGACGACTTGCATTCACGGCGCGCCGTCTGCTAAGCTTCTGCCAGAACGCACCCGCAGGGAGGCCAAATGCCCCCAGACCTAGCGGTAAAACTGGCCCCTAAAGGCAAGCCGGGCCTGACGCTGGCCAATCCGGTGATGACCGCCGCCGGTACCTTCGGCTACGGCACGGAGTACGCCGATACCTTTGATATTCAGAAGCTCGGGGCTATCGTCTGCAAGGGGACGACGCTGACGCCACGGGAGGGGAACCCTCAGCCACGCCTGGTGGAGACGGCCAGCGGCGTCGTAAATTCCATCGGGCTGCAGAATATCGGCGTGGCGGCCGTTATCAGGGAAAAAGCGCCCCTCTGGGCGCAATGGCGGGTGCCGGTCATCGTCAATATCGCCGGGAACAGCGTCGCCGACTACGCCGAACTGGCCACGAAGCTGGATGGCGTCAAGGGGGTCAGCGGCCTGGAGGTCAATATCTCCTGCCCCAACGTGAACGAAGGCGGGGCCGCCTGCGGCGCCCGGCCGGACACGGCCGCCGCCGTGATGGCCGCCGTGCGTAAGGCCACCACCCTGCCGGTCATCGTCAAGCTGACGCCCAACACCGGCGATATCGCCGCCGTGGCTCAAGCCGTGGCCAGCGCCGGGGCTGATGCCGTCTCACTGATTAACTCCGTCAAGGGCATGGCCATCGATATCGCCCGGCGCCGCCCGATCATCGGTAATATCACCGGCGGTCTCTCCGGCCCGGCCATCAAGCCGATAGCCCTGGCGATGGTCTACGAGGTGGCCGGGGCGGTGGACGTGCCCGTCATCGGGGTCGGGGGTATTACGTGCGCTGCCGACGCCTTGGAGTTCTTCATGGCCGGGGCCAGCGCCGTGCAGGTGGGCTCGGCCACGTTCGCCAACCCACGCGCCGCCCTGGACATACTGGAGGGCATCGAGGCGTTCCTGGTCAAGGAGGGTATCAAATCCCTCGGCGAGATTATCGGCTGCGCCCGTAAATAAGCCCCCCACCCCAATCAGTGTTATCTATTCCCACCCAAACCACCCTCGTAGCCTCGGCGGCTTAGCCCGTTGTTTCCCTCCCCATTACCCCCGGCGGGGTGGGGAGAAAACCCCACCGAGTCGTGGCAGGATGCCACCGGGCGGCCCGCCTCCCGAAGCCCCCGCCTGCCATAGCTCTGAAGGAGCGGCGGGCAGGTCGTGCGGAGGGCAGGGCTGGGTGGGAAAGAATATTTCTGCGGCGGGGCGGGGCAAAGGGGGTGAGGTTACTCAATAAAAAAACCCATCCCATTGAGCACCAAGGCGGATTATGTTATCATAAAACTGTTAAAAATACTCTTTTTAACTGGCCGGGGAGGGGTCGCATAGTGGTCTAGTGCGGGCGCCTGCTAAGTGCTTACCCTGGGTAACTGGGGTCGAGGGTTCGAATCCCTCCCCCTCCGCCACCAAACCGCCTTAAGCTCAAAGAGTCCCGATTTTACTCCCGGTATCATCCCTTTGTCCCGGAAAGATAAATCGCCATGCCCAAATACCATATCTGGACCATCGGCTGCCAGATGAACCAGGCCGAGTCCGCCCGGCTGGCCGCCCGCTTCGAGGAGCTGGGCTATCAGGCCGCCAGCCTCGACGAGGCCGACCTCATCGTGCTCAACTCCTGCGTGGTGCGCCAGAGCGCCGAGAGCCGTGTCGTCAACAAGCTGGCTAACCTCAAGACGCTGAAAAAGGCGCGCCCGGAGATGACCCTGGCGCTGACCGGCTGCCTGGTAGATTCCGATACGGCCGGTCTGCAGAAAAGCTACCCGCACGTGGACTACTTCTTCAAGCCCGGCGCGGCCGCGCCGTGGCTGGAGGCCACTAACACGCTTGCGCTGCCCGATAACCCCGGCCCCACCGCCTTCGTCACCATCAGCCAGGGGTGCGATAACTTCTGCAGCTACTGCATCGTCCCCTACCGGCGCGGGCGGGAGCGCAGCCGCCCGACGGACGAAATCGTTTGCGAGGTTGAAGCACTGGTGGGGCGGGGGGTCAAAGAAATCACCCTGCTGGGGCAGAACGTCGACTCCTACGGCCGCGACCTGTCCGGCCAGCCCGACCTGGCCGACCTGCTCACCGCGCTCAACGGCATCGCGGAGCTCAAGCGCCTGCGCTTCCTCACCAACCACCCCAAGGACATGAGCGACCGACTCATTGCGGCCATCGCCGGGCTGGATAAGGTCTGCGAGCAAATCAGCCTGCCGGTGCAGGCGGGCAGCGATGACATCCTGCGCGCCATGCGGCGCGGCTACACCGTGGCGCAGTACCGCGACCTGGTGGCGAGAATACAGGAGAAAATACCCGGCGTGGCCCTCAGCACTGACGTCATCGTCGGCTTCCCCGGCGAGACCGAAGCGCAGTTCCGCGCCACCTTAGACTTGCTTAGCGACCTAAAGTTTGCTACAGTTCATATAGCCGCTTACTCGCCGCGGGCGGGGACAGTCGCCGCCCGGGAGCTTACCGACGATGTGCCGCCGGAGGTAAAGAAGGCCCGGCTGGCCGAGACCGAGGCGCTCCAGGAGCGCCTCCAGGCGGAGTTGAACGCCACCCTGCGGAGCACGACGGCAGAAATACTGGTGGAGGGCCGGCAGCGCGGCAGGTGGTACGGACGAACCCGTACCAATAAATTAGTGTTTTTCGGCGGCAGCGCCGATTATCTGGGGCAGCTGGTAAAGGTGAGGATAACTAAGACCAGCCCCTGGGCGTTGCAGGGTAAAATAGAAACCGGCCGGACAAATCGGGAGGAAAAATGAACAAGGTATTGAGAATCGCTCTCATCGCCGGGCTGCTCGTCGCAATCCTGGTGTTTTTCAGCGGTTGCTTTCCCACCGCCGAGGGGCAGGAGGCCGACCCCAACGCCACCTGGTACATGCTGGCCTTCCTGGTGGCCATCTTCGCGCTCTTCTACTTCGTCATGATAAGGCCACAGCGCCGGCGTCAGAAGAAGCAGGAAGAGATGATGCAGGCCATGCAAAGGGGCGACCGCGTCATGACCGCCGGGGGCATCTACGGGACGATTGAGAGCGTCTCCGAGGACAGTGTTGTCATCAAGGTGGAGTCCGGGGCTACCCTGCGCGTCGCCCGGGGCAGCGTCGTCTTCCGCCAGGAGAAGTAGGTAGCCGAGCCCCCGGCAACTCCCGGCAAGGTTGGGCGGAAATAGATAACCGACAGGCTTCTTATATCTATCAGTGGAGTGGGGCGACCGAACTACGGGCTAAGCCGTGAATGCCGCGAGGGTGGCTAGGGTGGGAAAAGATATCATGGAAACTACCGCTCCGCAGGAAGACCGCGTTGACCTCGCCGCTTATCTCTCCGCAGAACATCTCCAGGTCATTATCGATACCGCCCTGGCCGAGGACACCGCCCACGGCGACGTCACCAGCCAGGCGCTGCTGCCCCCCTATCTCACCGGCAAGGCGGAGGTAACCGTCAAAGAGGCCGGCGTGCTGGCCGGCATCGGGGTGGCCGGGCGCGTCTTCAGCACCGTTGACCCGTCGCTGAAGATAGACATCCTCATTCAGGACGGCACGCCCATCAAGCCGGGCGACGTCGCCGCCAGCATCAGCGGGGGACTGACCGGCATCCTCAAGGCGGAGCGTACCGCCCTCAACTTCCTGCAGCGCCTCAGCGGCATCGCCTCGCTGACGGCGCAGTACGTGGCAGCGGTCGGGGGACTGAAAGCTAAAATCGTGGATACCCGCAAGACCACACCGGGCCTGCGGCGGCTGGAGAAATACGCCGTGCGGGCCGGCGGCGGCCACAATCACCGCCTCCACCTGGGCGACGCCGTTCTCATCAAGGACAACCACCTGGCCGCCCTGCGCGCCACCGGCCTCAAACTCAAGGACATTATCACCAAGGCCCGCCGCAACACCCCCGAGGGCATCACCATTGAGGTAGAGGTGACCTCCGCCCCGGAGGCCGCCGAGGCCGCCAAAGCCGGCGCCGATATCGTCATGCTGGACAACATGCCCACCGACGAGATGCGCCGCGCCGTGGCGCTGGTGGCGGGCAAGGCCAAGCTGGAGGCATCGGGGGGGATAACGCTGGCTAACGTGCGCGCCGCGGCCGAGACGGGCGTGGATATCATCTCGGTGGGGGCGCTGACGCACTCCTTCAAGGCGCTGGACATCAGCCTGGAGTTAGAGGCCCAGACCCTGAAGCTGCTTTAGGCGGCGGTCTTTTCCAGGAGGATTCGGCTCGTCTTGAAATCTATCTCTCTGATGGTGGCAGCTACTTCTCGCTTCTCCCCGAAGAGCGTCGTCACCAGGAGCTTGCCGCCCTCGGCCTTGACCGAGGCAATCTCCTCGGCCAAGAGCTCTTCCTGACCACCACTGCCGATATAAGCCTTCGCCAGACACATAATTTAGGCACCTCCCAGCCGCTTGAGCGTCCCGGAGAGGATGGCGCTGACCTTGTCCATATTCGCTACCGCCTCCAGGATTTCGGCGGCAGCCGCGGCCTCGCCCATCCGGCGGGCCTTCTCCGCCCACTCTTTAAATTCCTCGCTGTGTTCTTGATTATGCTCCACCCAGTAGCTCAGGAGCTGCTTGAGTTTCGCCCGGTCATCATTACTCATGTCGTCCCCCTTGCCCGGATTCAAGCGAACTTCTCGCGGCTGTCCAGCATCACCGTGACCGGCCCGTCGTTCTGGATGTCCACCACCATGTGCTGCTGGAAACGCCCGGTGGCCACCTTAAGGCCGCTGGCGCGGGCCAGCCCCACGGCATAATTAAAGAGCCGCTCGGCCTCCCCCGGCGCCGCCGCCGCCACGAAGCTGGGGCGCCGCCCCCGGCGCGTCTCGGCCAGCAGCGTAAACTGGCTCACCAACAGCAGCTCGCCGCCGGTATCCAGGGCCGAGAGGTTGAACTTACCGGCGGCATCGGTGAAGATGCGCAGGTTGATGGTCTTGTCCACCAGATACTGCGCGTCCTTTTCCGTATCACCTTCAGCCACCCCGATAAAGACCACCAGCCCCCGCCCGATGCGCCCCACCTCCTCACCGGCGACGGTGACGGCAGCGCCGCTGACCCGTTGCAATAGCGCCTTCACTTGGTGCTCTGGCTGGCCTCCGATTTCCCCGCGGCAGGCTTGGACTCGCCGGGGGTCTTTTTGCCCTCCCCATCTTTAGGGGAAGGGCGGTGGTCGGTAACGTAGAAGCCTTTGCCTTTAAAGATTATCGGCGCGGGGTGAAAGATGCGCCGCGCCGTTTGCTGGCACTGGGGGCAGGCCGCCTCGGGCTTATCCTTGAAGCTCTGCTTGACCTCAAAGCGATGCTGGCACTGGCCGCACTCGTACTCGTAGATGGGCATGTTATGTCACCTCGTGGGTTTATCCGCTACTATAATTTTACACCAGCCGGCTTCGCCAGTAAAGCCGGAGGCGTCCCGGCGGGACGGGTGGGCGTATTGTCCGGGGGGTATTTGTCTGGTATACTTGATGGCGTGGGCCCCCATCGTCTAGAGGACTAGGACACCGGCCTTTCACGCCGGCAGCAGCGGTTCGAATCCGCTTGGGGGTACTCACTTTCCCCCCATCCTGCCCCATCTGAGTTATCTATTCCCACCCAGGCCACCCTCGGCACATCCGCGGCTTAGGCCGTAGGTTGCCCCACCCCTTTACCCCCCACCAGAAAGGAAAGAAACGTACCCCTACCCCACCGGGGGCGGGGAGAAAACCCCACCGAGTAGTGGCAGGATACCACAGGGCGGCCCGCCTCCCGAAGCCTCGTGCGGAGGGCAGGCTGGGTGGGAAAGAAAAACCCGGCGGGGTGGTGAGGGGCATTCCCCGCCCTTGCATCACATCCCGCGGGGGGAGTAAGATGCACTTGATAACAAGAAAAAACGGAGGTAAGCCATGGCCAAGCGAATCATTCTTTACAACCTGGCGCCGCACGTCACCGACGCCGCCTTCAAGGAGTACGTTACCAGCGATAAAGGCCCCCTGATTTCCGGCCTCCCCGCCGTGAAGAAGTACGAGCTGGTGAAAATAACCGGGTCGTCCGCCGGCGAGCCCCCCTACCACTACGCCGGCATCGTGCACCTGACCAGCGTCGCTGAGTTCGAGGAGAAGGCCGCCCCAACGGCGGAGTACCAGGGCTTCCTCCAGAAATTCGTCCCCATGGTCACCGACATGGTCATCCTGACCGGGGAGGAGATTTACTGACCGCCGCCCAGATGACACAGTTTTGTAACTTTTTCCCCGGCGATTTTATAACTTCTCCATCGTCTCCCGCCTAAAATTCTGCTAAGATAAGATTGGAGCCGGGACATCCCGCCGCGCTGGCGGCGCACTACCAATCTGCCCGGATTAAACATATAATCAGGCTGAATCAGAAGCGAGCCAAAGGAGGCAGTATGTTTAAGAAAATCCTGGTACCGCTGGACGGCTCCAAGCTGGCCGAATGCGCCCTGCCCTACGCCGAGGACCTGGCCCGCGGCTGCCAGGCGGAAAAGGTCACCCTCGTCAGCGTCACCGAGCGCGTCGAGGGCTACCGCACCATCGACGACCCCGCCCAGCCGCTGGGGCAGCGGCTGATATCCCAGGCCGCCGGTAAGGAAGAGGCCCAGGCACAGAAATACCTGGATAAGCTGGCCAAAGGCCTCCAGGAACAGGGCATCAAGGTGGCGACCGAGGTGCTCCTAGGCAATCCTGCCGAGGAAATTACCATTTACGCCAAGCAGCCCGGCTGCGATGTCATCGTCATATCCAGCCACGGCCGCTCCGGCCCCAGCCGGTGGACGCACGGCAGCGTCGCCAATAAGGTCCTCAACGCCAGCCCCGTGCCGGTCCTCATCATCCGGGCACCGGGCTGCACCATCGGCTAGGGCGCCGGCGAGCATTTTGCCAAGTCTGCAAAGGAGGAGACCATGACACAGTTAGGAGAGCTTTACCAGACGGCCGACTGGAAAACGGAGAAGCACGTCCCCGTCATTGAATGCGCCGGGAGCGTCAAGGCCGGGGAGTTCTTTCCGGTGAAGGTAAGCCTGGGTAAGGAGATAGCCCACCCCAACACCACCGAGCACCACATCCGCTGGATTGCCGTCTACTTTCAGGCGGAGGGCGAGAAGTTCCCCGTCCAGGTAGGGCGGGCCGATTTCACCGCCCACGGAGAGTCGGCGGCGGGGCCCAACCAGGGGCCCGTCTACACCCACCACGAGGTGAGCCTCAGCCTGAAGACGGCCAAGCCCGGCGTGATTTACGCCGCCGCCTACTGCAACATCCACGGTCTGTGGCAGTCGCAGCAGGCCGTTAAGGTCTAAGCAGCCAAACGACCCCCGCCCGGCGCGGGCGAAACACAACGCGGAGGTATGACCATGAAAAAGGTACTCATCGCCTATTTCAGCCTGAGCGGCCATACCCAGCAGATGGCCGACTATGTCGCCGAGGGCGTCCGCATCAGCGGGCAGGAAGTCAAGGTCAAGAAAGTGGCCGAAGTCAAAGAGGCCGGAGAACTGGCCGGCTACGACGGCTATATCTTCGGCTGCCCCACCTATTACCTGGACATGACGGAGCCGATGAAGCAGTTCCTCTTCCGGGCGCGCCAGGCCGACCTTAAAGGCAAGCTCGCCGGGGCCTTCGGCTCCTACACCCACGACGGCAACGCCGCCAAGATGGTCTTCGATACCATGGAGCACGTCTTTAAGATGGACCCCTTCGAGCTGGGCCCCTTCAATCTGCTGGATGTCAAGGCAGACACCGACGAGGGGATGCGCGCCTGCCAGGCCTACGGCCGGGCCTTCGGCGAAAAGCTGGCCGCCTAATACGAAGCGTATCTATCAATCGAGGCGGTAAGGCCGTCAAGGAGCTGCCCCGGAAGATGAAACAGCCCGCCTTCCTCAAAAGACGCACCAAGATAGTGGTTACCCTGGGCCCGGCGGCGGCCACGGCGGCCGTCATCGAGCGGCTTATCCGCGCCGGGCTGGACATCGCCCGCCTCAACTTGGCCCACGGCACCCCCGAGCATCACCAGCAGTACGCCGCCACGGTGCGGCGCGTCAGTCGCCGTCGGGGCGTGCCCGTCGCCATTATTACGGACATCCCCGGCCCCAAGTACCGCATCGGCCGGCTCAAAGGCGGCCAGGCCGTCCTCAAGAAGGGCGCTACCGTCACGCTGACCACCCGCGATATTGAGGGCGACGCCACCCGGCTGCCGGTGGACTTACCCAACCTGCCCGAGGACGTCAAGCCGGGCGATACCGTCCTCCTCGACGACGGGGCCATGCAGCTCCGCGTGCTCGCCGAGGCCGGCGACGACATTACCGGCCGGGTGATGGTGGGCGGCACCATTACCGAAAGGCGCGGCCTGGTGGTGCCCGGCATGCGGGGCTCGGCGCCGTTCCTGACCGAGGCCCTGCGCGAACACATCCGCCTGGCCGTGACGCTCAAGCCGGACTACCTGGCGGTCTCTTTCGTGAGTAATGCCGCCGATATCGAAGGCGTGCGGGCGATATTAAGCGAGCAAAACGCCGCCATCCCCATCATCGCCAAGATTGAGCGCGTCCAGGCGGTGCGGGACTTCGACGCCGTCCTGGCGGCCTCCGACGGCATCATGGTGGCGCGGGGCGACCTGGGCGTGGACATCCCCCTGGAGAAGGTGCCCCTGATACAGAAAGAGATAATCGCCAAGTGCAACCGGGCCGGCAAGCCCGTCATCACGGCCACGCAGATGCTGGAATCGATGATTAACGCCGCCCGCCCCACCCGCGCCGAGGTCACCGACGTGGCCAACGCCATCTTCGACGGTACGGACGCCACCATGCTCTCGGCGGAGACGTCCATCGGCAAGTATCCGGTGGCCGCCGTGAAGACGATGGCCAAAATCGCCCGCGAGACGGAGAAGAAGCTCCCCTACGACCACCTCCTCGCCGAGCGGAGCCAGTGGATTGAGCGGGAGACCGACGAGCTCATCAGCTACAGCGCCTGCCATACCGCCGCCCGGCTGAGGGCGGCGGCCATCGTGGCCTTCACCCAATCCGGCTCCACGGCGCGGCGCGTCGCCAAGTACCGCCCGCGCGTGCCCACCCTGGCCATCACCCCCGACGAGGCCGTCTCCGGGCAGCTGCGGCTCCACTGGGGCGTCTACCCCTTCGCCACCGCCGAGGCCGCTTCCCTGAAGGAGCTTTTCGCCTCCGGGGCGGCGCTAACCCGGGAGCTGGGGATTACCCGCCCCGGCGATTTGATTGTCATCACCGGCGGCGTGCCCATCGGTATCACCGGCTCGACCAATTTACTCAAAGTGGAAAAAATCAGCGAGGTGCCCGTTACATGAAATCTCTCAACGTGCTCATGGTCAACTTCATCTTCGATAAGTCCATGCCGCGGCCGGATATTAAAATCATCAAGCGCATTGCCGCCGTAAGCCCGGCCATCAAGATAAAAGAAATGACGATTGTCCCCGGCCACCCCCCCAAGGAGGCGGCGCCCCGCGGCGAGAAGGTGAAAGACCTGCTGGCCTGGGCCGAGGTGATGTACGGCTTCGTTCCCCCGGGCGATATCGTCAACCGCGCCCCCAACCTGAAATGGTTCCAGACAATATCCGCCGGCGTCGACCGGCACCAGGGCACGCCGCTATGGAACAGCCCGGTGACCCTCACCGGCGTCTCCGGCATCCACGCCACCCCCATCGGCGAATTCGTCATGGGACTGATGCTGATGTTCGCCAAGCGGTCGCACCTGAGCCTGCGCCAGCAGCTCAAGCACGAGTGGCAGCGCTTCATGCCGGGGGTGCTGCGCGGCAAGACGGTGGGCATCGTGGGGC